>NZ_JBHSIV010000012.1:0-164679 GCF_042653685.1 Actinomycetospora atypica
TAGTCGACGGTGAGGGTGAGCGCGATCCGTTCGCCGCCTTCGTAGTCGGGGCGGGCCCACAACGGCGCGGTCTTCCCCGGGGCTGTGTTCTTCGGTGGCGCATCCGTCGCCGTGGCTGACGGTTCCTGCTGGTCGGGCGCCGGTTCCTGGGCTGTTGTGCCGTCGGGTTCCGGGTCGGACGAGGAATCGACAGGCGGGTCGCCGGGAGTCGGGGCCTCGTCGGCGGCGGCGTCGCTTTCCTCGGGGTGCCGGTCGACCTCGTCGTTGTCGAAGCCGCCGAACGAGGCGTCGCTGTCGCGCTCGCTGTCGCGTCCGCGGTCGTGGTTCGTGTGGTCGTCGGGGACGTTGAGGCCGCGGGTGTGGGCTTCGGCGGCGAGGTCGAGCAGGGCTTGGGCGCGGCGGGCGGGGAGGGTGCGCAGCGCGTTCGCGCCGGGGCTCTCGCCGTGTTCACCGTGGGGGCCGGTCGGCCCGCGACCGTCGGTGTCGGCCAGCGCGGCGGCTTCGGCGGGTGGGGTGGCGGCGGCGAGGCGGCAATCAGCTGTTGGGCGGCGGCGGGGTCGCGGTAGGCGAATTTGCCTTCGAGGGTGCCGTTGTGGCGTTCGCGTAGGTGCAGTTCGTTGTCCGGGGGTGTGCTGTCGTCGGGGGCGGTGCCGTCGGCGTCGAGCAGGGCGAGGATGCCGGTGGCGGCCCGGTTCAGCGCGGCGGGGGAGCGGGTCGCGGCGAGTGTGGCGAGCTCTTCTCCGGTGGTGTCGATGACCTCGTCGGGCAGGGCGGTGTCGGCGGGCAGGGCGCGTAGTCGGGTGATGGTGCGTTCGATGACCTGGACGTGTTCGGCGCCGATCTCGCCGTCGGAGACCCGGGCGGCGGTCGCGGGCAGCGCCGCCGGCACTCGAGTGCCGGACGCGGTGGTGGTGGGGTGGAGGGCGGTGGCGTGGACGGCGAGGCGTTTGACGTGGGCGGGGTCGAGGCGGATGTGGTCCTCGAGGAGCCGCGCGAGGTTCTTGTAGCCGGTCTCGGTGACCGCGTCGGACTCCCGCAGCGCGGTAATGGCCCGGTAGAGCCGGGCGCCCTCGACGCGCATCGCCCGTGCCGCGGCAGTGACCTCCGCCAGCGCGGCCTGCGAGGTCCGCGACAGACCCCCGTCGCTCTCGCCCTCGTCGCTCGGCATGCCTGGGATCGCCCAGCCGGTGTCGTCGGGGTTGGGATCGAGGTCGTCCTCGGGTGGGGCGTCGAGGCGGTCGGTGAGGGCGTGGATGTCGGCGAGGGTGAGGTCGGGGCCATCGTCGTCGAGGGTTGGTTCGGGAATGGGCAGCAGCAGGTCGAAGGCCCCGTGGTCGGGGTCCTCGATCCATCGTGCTGCCGTCATGCCTCTATTGTCGAACAGGTGTTCGAGAAGATCGAGAGGTCATTCGGAGGCATTGCGACTGTGAACGTTCGGAGCAACGGGGAGGCGAATGCGCCGGAACTGTGTGCGTGACGCAATAGCGTGACAGCGACATGTCGAGTCGGCCGGCTGTGTGCGTGACGCAATGGCATGCCTGCGGCATATTGAGCCGGCTGGCCATGTGCGGGGCGCAACGGCATGACAGTGGCACGTCGGGCCGGCCCGCCGTATGCGCGACGCAACGGCGCGACAGCGACACGTCGAGTCGGCCGGCCGTACGTGGGACGCAACGGCTCGTCGACATGAGCGAGCGTCGACGGGATCAGCCCATCGGACCGTGCACTCTCCGGCGGACCACCCACACCGACGCGTCCGCGGCGCGGGCCAGCTCGGCCGCCGCGGGTGACCCGGGTTCGCCGGGGGCGTCGAGGACGATCCGGTCGTAGCGCTCGCGGAGGGCGTCGAGCACCCGCGCGACGTCGGCCCCGGCCAGCGGAGGGCCGGGCCGCCCGGTGGGGAGCACGTCGATCCCGCCGCGCTCCCAGCGTCGGACCGCCCGCGCGACCTCCGCCGATCCGGACAGGACCTCGCGGATGCCCGGGGTCGGGTCGGCCACGCGGCGCACCCGCGAGGACGACGACCCGGGGCCCGACTCCACGAGCAGCACCTGCTCTCCCGCGTCGGCCAGGGCGGTCGCGAGCTCGGCGGCCGCCGAGACCGGGCCCGACTGGGGCTCCACCGCCACCACCGCGACCACCCGCGTCGGGCCCACCGCGGAGCGCACCGCGGCCAAGACCGCGCGGACGGCCGCCGCGGCCGACTCGTCGGCGCCGCATACGGCCGGGTCGCGGGCGGCGCGGGGGAGCCGTCCGAGCACCGGCAGGTCCGGCGACCGGCCTCGTCGTCGGGACCGCACGACCGCGACCAGCAGCCCTGCCGCGAGACCGACGACGGCCCCGCCGACGAGCACCGGCGCGGGCGGCGGGCGCGACCCCTCGTCCCGCACCGCCTCCCCGACGAGCGTCACCGTCGGCCGGTTCACCGGGCGTCCGGCTCGGTCCGCCGACGCGAGCCGCCGCCCGGCCGCGGTCCCGACGGCCCCCGCGACCACCGTGGCCTCGTCGGACGAGGCGCCCTCCGCCCGCACGACGAGGACGTCCCCGGCCGGGGTCACCGACGCGGACCCCGCGAGCTCGTCCGGCCGCGGCACCCCGCCGAGCAGGACGGACGCGTCGTCGAACACCCCGGCGTCGAGCGGCGCGAGCGTGACGCCGGGGGCGACGACCACCTGGTAGGTCTGCGACACCGCGTGCCGCGCCGGCAGCGCCCACAGCAGGAGGCCCGCGGCGAGGAGACCGAGGACGACGCCGACGAGGACGGCGGCCACCGGCACGACTCGCGCGGCGGGCCCCATCACCCGATCGTGTCAGCCGGAATCGATCACCGGTAGTGGATCACCGGGTGCCGGTGAGGACCCGGACCGTCCGGCCGCCGGGCTCGTCGAACACGATGGCCTCGTCGCAGAAGCGGCGCAGGTGGGCGAAGCGCGGGTCGTCGGTGGGGGAGCCGGATAGTTCGAGCGGAGGACTGCCGTGGCATTCGGCGACCACGGCGCTCCCGCTCACGCGCACGTCGAGGCGATGGTCCCCGGGCGGGAGGTCGGCCGGCGGGCGCGACCCGTCGAGCTCCGCGCCGCAGGCGAGCAGCATGGCCTCGTGCGCGGCGAGGACCGCGGCCTCGGCCCGCTCCCCGACGAGCCCCGCGTCGGAGACGACCAGGGCGAACCGGCGGCGGAGGTCGGCGAGGGCGGACCCGTCGGGGACGGGCACGGTGGCGACGGGGAGGCCGAACAACCCGGCCGGGACGGGGCTCGTCGGGCTGGGCGGACGGTGGTCGGGGTTCGCGATGAGCCCCGCCGCGGTCACCAGCCAGGGGTGGGTGCGGCGGGCGAGGGCGACGCCCACCGGGTCGTCGGGGTCGTAGACGCAGAGGACAGTGACCGGCTCGTCGGCGAGGAGCAGGGTCAACGTGTCCTCGGCGAGGGCGGCGCCGTCGGGGTCGAGGACGGCCGCGTCGGCGCAGGCCGTCCGGACGACGACCCGCGGGCGGCGGGCCGAGCCGTGGACGAGGTCGGCGACGGAGGCGCCGACGGGGGAGGGGTAGGTGACGTCGGTGTCGGGCAGCGCCTCGCGGAACGCCCGGACGCACCGCCTCCCGAGCACCGCCTCGACCGGCTCCCCGGCCTCGAGAGCGGGTCGGATCTCGGGGAGCGTGAGGCGGACGAGCTCGTCGGGGTCGGAGCAGAGGACCGCCGCGTGGACCAGGCGCCCGGGCGTGCTCACGCGTGGTCACTGTCGGCGAGCACGATCGTCGCGGGCCGCTGCAGGGCGTCGAGGAGGCGGCGCAGCAGGCGCGGCGGGTCGTGCAGGACGAGCCGTTGGCCGCGGGGCACCGACCGGGCGGCGAGCACCATGAGCTGCGCGCACGCCACGTCGACGAACCCCACGCGGGAGAGGTCGACGTGCAGGTCGGTCGGCGTCGGGTCGGCCGCGTGGCGCAGGGCCCCGGTGAGGGCGCCGCCGAAGCGCTGGGCGACGTGGGCGTCGAGGTCGCCGCGGACCGACCAGCGGCCGTCCTCGAGGACGGCGCCCCAGCCGAGGTCGAGGATCCCGCCGTGGTGCACCCCGAGCGACTCGACGATGTGGACGTCACCCTCGACGGAGGTGGTCAGCTGGCAGAGCACGTGCAGCGGCCACTGGGCGGCGAGCACGTCGTACCCGCCCTCCTGTCGGGCGAAGTCGGCCACCTCGACGTCGTCGACGAGCTCGCGGCGCGACGACTCCTGGGTCATCGCCACCGACGGGAACCCGTCGCGCAGCGCGGAGTGCAGCTCCTCGGCCTGCAGCCGGTGCAGGCCCTCGGTGGTGCCCCCGCAGAGCTCGATGAGCCGCGGGTAGTCGAGGAACTCGAGCTGCCCGGTGCCGAGCGCCCGCCGGGTGCGCACCGTCGCCTGCGGCCCCGCGAGCCAGTGCTTCTCGAGCCGGCCGTCGTCGCCGAGCCAGCCCTTGTAGTAGACCTTCGCGCCGAACGCGAGCTCGTGGTCGACCCAGGCGGCGGTGCCCACGCGCTGCGCATGGTCGCTCTCCGCGACCTGCAGCAGGTGCGCGGATGCCGCGCTCCCGTCCACCGTCCGAGTCACGTCGCTCCCGAGTCGTCGTCTCCCGACGCCGGTCCATGGTGCTCGTCCGGCGCGCGCCGGGGCGACCCGCACGACACTGCGTCACCCGTTACTCGTGAGTTGTGACGGGCTGCGACCGACGACCGCTACCGGATCACCGCATCGGCGCGGAACCGTTCGCGGTAGGCATCCCAGTCGAAGCCGGCGAGGAAGACCTCCGCGGCGCGGTAGCCGCGGCGGAAGAGGGCGTCGGAGCGCTCGCGGGTGATCCCGAAGTCGAGCAGCCCGATCCCGCCCGCGTCGACGTGGATCGTCCGGGCCGCCACCCACGGCCGGTTGAGGTAGGCCTGGTCGCGCCCGACGACCATCGTCGTGAGCAACTGCTCGAGCAGGCGCAGCGCCGTCGGCTGCGGCCACTCGAACATCCGCGCGTGGAAGAGGGCCACGCGGTCGCCGATGCCGGGCTTGGGCGCCGTGGTGATCGTGATCCCGAACGTCGGCCACGCGGGGGCGGCGCCGTCGGTGCGGTCGAGCGAGTCGATCGGGAAGTTCGACAGCAGGCCGCCGTCGACGAGCGTGGAGGTCAGCCCGGTCCCGTGGCGCAGGGTCGTCGGCTCGAACAGGAACGGGATGGCCATCGAGGCGCGGACGGCCTCGGCGACCGGCTGGTCGTCGGCGTCGAGGCCGTAGACGTCGCCGTAGTCCCACGGGAGACGCACGAGCTGGCCGAGCGTGAGGTCCGAGCAGGTCACGACGAGGCGGTAGCGCTGCTCGGGCGGCAGCCCCGGGTCGTCGAGGCGCAGGTCGCCCCACGTCCGCACGCCGAGCGAGGCGAGCTCGGTGGTGATCCAGTCGAGGAGGTACTCGCCGCGGTAGAGCCCGGCGCCGGTCAGCAGCGCGAGCCCGGGACCGACCAGCGGCACCCGGCCCAGGCCGTGGCGGTCGGCGACCGCGCGGAAGTCGAGCCGGCGGGTGATCTCGCCGATCCGGTCGCCCCGGGCGCCCGCGGCGACGATCGCGCCCACCAGCGCCCCGGCGGAGGTCCCGGAGATCCGCTGCGGTTCGTAGCCGGCGTCGGTGACCGCCGCGACCGCCCCCGCGAGGCCGATCCCCTTGACCCCGCCGCCCTCGAGGACCAGGTCAGCGCGCATCGTCCCCGATGATGCCCCTGCCGGGAGCACCGCTCACACGCGGGACCCGCAGTTCCCGCAGAAGGTGGACCCGGGCGGGGCGGCGGTGCCGCAGAGCGCGCAGACCGCGTCGGGCGCGGCCTCCCGGCTCCAGGCCCGTTCGTCGGGCTCCCGCCGCGGGGCCTGCCACGCCTGTCCCGTCTCCGGCGGTGCCGGCGGAGGCCATTGCGACGCCGCGTGCCATCCCGACGACGAGGCGGGCGCCTCGCGCGGCGCGCTGACGGTCGCGTGGAGCCGGTCGAGCCCCCGGGCGACCGCGGGCAGCGGGGCGTCGCCGAAGTGGTGCCGGGCATCGTCGGGAACCCACAGCGCCCCCACGACGACCGCCGCGAGCACCAGCCCCGGCAGCGTCGTCGCGTCGAGGGCGAGAAGGGAGCCGAGCGCGACCAGTCCCGCGAGGACCGTCACGACCACCCGCGCGGGCCGGCTCCGGCGGCCCAGCGCCGCCGTCGCCCAGACCAGCAGTCCCGTGAGCCCGCCGAGCAGCAGGGCCAGGACCAGCGCGAAGCCGCCGATGACCCCGAGCAGCCCGCCCAGGGCCGACCCGAGCTCCGAGCGCGCCGCGCCCGCCGCCGCGGCGAGGCCGCCGACCACGGCGATCAGTCCGAGCACCCCGGTCACCAGCGTGCCCATCGCGGCGAGGATCGCCGCGGTGATGACGGCGGTGCGCGCCACGAGCAGGGAGACCGGGCCCCGCACCGGCCGGGCGTAGGGGCCGGCGAACCAGGCGCGGGCGTCGGGGACCACGACGAGCACCACCGCCGCGGCGAGCACGAGCAGTGCGGCCGAGGCCAGCGTGCCCACGAGCAGCCCGTTGAGCAGGGCGGCGGTGCCGATCGCTGCCCCGACGAGGACGAAGGCGCGGGCGGGGCGGCTGCCGAGGGCGACGAACCACGCGGCGAGGGAGAACCAGACGGTCCCGACGAGGCCGAGGGCGGGTGCGGCCTGGCCGGCGGTGCTGGCGAGCACCTGGAGCTCCGCGGTGGAGAGGGCGCCCGAGGTGGTCAGCGACTCGAGGACGGTCACCAGGCAGAGCACGGCGGCGAGCGCCAACGCCCCGATCGCGGCCCACAGCAGCACCGGCATGGCCTGGGCCCGGCCCCGGACCGCGAGCGCGGTGGGGGCGGGCCGGGCGGCGTGCTGCGGCGGTCCCGTCGTGACGCCCGGGGGCCCGGCGATCGGGGGCCCGCCGACCGGGGACACCGCGGCCGGGGCCCCGCACGAGCGGCACCAACCGCCCTGCACCGGCCCCCCGCCGCACTGGCGGCACTGCTCCATCGACCCTCCGGGCTCGCGCGCGGGATGAGGGCCCATGCCATCACATCCCGCCGCGGCCCGTGGGGCCGGCGGCGCCGCCCTCTCAGGCGGGGAGGAGCGACCGGCGGCGCTGCTCGGGGACCGTCACGGCGGCCGCTGCGGCGACCAGCGCCTCGCGGCGGCGGGCGCGGCGCAGCGTCTCGAGGCGGGCGGCCTCCTCGCGGACGACGGCGCGGCCCTGGTCGTCCAGCGTGCCGCGGCGGGCCATGGCGACGAAGGGCGCGGCGGCCCAGGCGGCGGTCCCGGCGGCGATGGCGGCAACGGCGGTGGTGATCATGTGACAAGTCCCCCGACTCTCGGTGACGCCCCCCGACGAAGCGTCTCGTGAGCTAGGTCGATCCGGGGCGTTCGGGCGTTAGCGGACTCACCTGATCGGACGAGCAACCTTCACCCGACCTGGTTGGCGGCGGCGAGTCCGATGGCGAGCGCGGTCCCCAGGAAGCTCACGACGAGGAGCACGCCGACCACCTGGCCGACCGCGCTCGAGGCCGGACCGAGCCGCCCGCCCCGCAGCGGCGCCGGCAGTCCGGGCGCGACCAGGGCGCCCAGCAGCCCGCCGAGCGAGCCCCACGCGAGACCGAGGACCACCGCCGGCGCGAGGTCGAGTCTCACGGCGAAGGGACCGGCCGAGACGGCGGTGACCACGGCGACGAGGCCCAGCACCACCGCGAGCGCGGGGCCGAGCGCCCATCCGCGGCGCAGCGCGGCGTCGGGGGTGGGCGCGTGCAGCGCGGCGGCCATCCCGCCGAGGGTGCAGACCACGACGCCGACCAGCGGGGCGAGCCACCACGACGGCCCGACCCCGAGCAGGTCGACCAGCCCCGTCCCGGCGTCCCCGAACGGCGTCCGGGCGACCACCGGCACCCCGAGGCAGAACGCGAGGGCACCCAGCAGCACGGCGGGCGCGAACACGACGACCGCGACGACGACCGCCACGGCCGGGGTGCCGGTGCCCTCGCCCGGCACGTCGGGCAGGAGCACCGCGCTCGGGTCGGACGCCCCGGCGAGCGTCCCGGCGACGACGAGCGCCAGCCCGCCGAGCCAGCTCGCGCCCAGGACGGCGCCGATCCCCGCGGTGGGTCCGGCGAGGAGGTCGCGGACCCGCCGGGCGCCGGGCGGCAGGACCTCGGGGCGCCGCCACGCGATGCCCAGCGCGAGCGCCCCGGCGAACCAGAGGAGGCCGCCGAGCACGGTCGGCGCCACGGCGACGGTGAGCGTGCCGCCGCCGGAGGTGCCGCGCCCCGCGAGGGCCACCGCCGTCAGCCCCACGACGAACACGACGAGCGCCCGCACCGCCTGGGCCGGCACCTGCGCGGCGGGGCGCGCCCGGGCCACGACGAGCGAGGTCCCCAGCGCCATGGCGGCGAGCGTCACCAGCAGCGGGGTGCCCGCGCCGTCGAGCCCGAGCCGGCCCAGGTCGACGCCCACCGACCCGCCGACCGCGAGCGCCACGGCGACGGGCACGACCAGCAGCGGCGACGAGTTCGACCCGTCGCTCAGCGCCACCGCGAGCACTGCGCCCGGGATCGCGAGGACGGCGAGAGTCCCGAGGGCGGCGAGCACGGCGGACGCCCACTCCTGCGGGGTGCCGAGTCCGGGGCCGGGCGTGGACGGCGCCGGGGTGTGCTGCAGCGGAGCGGACGGAGGTCGGACGACGCCGGGGGAGACCGCCGGGACGGGCCGGGAGGCCGGGCGCCGCTCGGCCTCGGGTCGGCGCGGGCGGGGGACCGGGGACGGCTGCCGGGGGCGGGGGACCGGGGACGGCCTGGGCCGCGAGCCGGTGGCCGGCACGGCCCGGGCGGGGGTGGCGTGGGCAGGGGTGGCTCGGGCTGGTGTGGCCGGGGCGGGCGTGGCCGGGGCGGGGGTGGCCGGTGGCCGGGCGTCGTGGGCGCCGCCGCGCGGGGCGGGCACGTCGACCGCCCCGCAGGCCCGACAGAAGGTCCAGCCCTCCGTCCGTGGGACACCGCACCGGGGACACGCCCCACCCGCGCTGGTCCCACCCGCCCATGTCCCGGCCGACCCCCGCGCCGTCTCTCCCGCCACCGGTCACACCCCCGTCGTCGTCCGCCCCCCGACGGCGCGGACGGACCGATCCCACGACCTCGGCGCGCCCCGGTGAAGGGACACGTTGGAGGGAGCGCGCCGGGCGGTACGGCCGAACAGGTGGTGGGCCCACGCCGCGAGGTCGTCCTGCCGAGGGCACGGACGACCGTGCGGCAACCGTGTCCGTCGGACACGGTCGCGCGGGCGGTCGTCGGGTCCGGGCCGACCGGCGGCGTCGGAACCGGGTCGTCGTGACCCGGTTCCGATGGGCCGCGTTCCGGACGAGCGGCCCGTCCGTCACCTTCTTCCGTGACGAGAGTGCCGTTCGTCCGGGTCCTGACGAGCCCCGGGACCGAGAGCGGGGTGGGCATCGTCGAGGTGGTCTATCGTTAGCCTCAACAATCATCGAGCCGGGAGGCGGACCATGACGGCGACCGTGGACGGCACCACCCAGGACGCGCCTCACTACCCGATGACGCGGCAGTGCCCGTTCGACCCGCCGCGCGAGCTGGCCGCGATCCAGGCCGACGAGCCGATCCGGCGGGTGACCCTGTGGGACGGCAGCACGCCGTGGCTCGTCACGCGGCACGCCGACGTCCGCACGGTGCTCTCCGACCAGCGGTTCTCCGCCGACAACCTCACGCCCGGCTACCCGGCGACCTCGCCCGCGGTGAGTGCGCGCCGGAAGAACGCGCCGAGCTTCATCGCGATGGACGACCCGCGGCACGCCTTCTTCCGCCGGATGCTGATCAGCGAGTTCAGCGTGAAGGCGATCCGGGCGCTCCGTCCGATGATCACCGAGACGGTCGACGAGCTCCTCGACGCGATGGCCGGCGCCGGGCAGCCCGTCGACCTCGTGCAGGCCTTCGCGCTGCCGCTGCCCTCGCTCGTCATCTGCCGGCAGCTCGGCGTGCCCTACGCCGACCACGCGTTCTTCCAGGCCCGGTCGCACACGCTCATCGACACCCGCTCCGCTGTCGACGAGGCGGTGGCGGCCCCGGACGACCTGCTCCACTACCTCGAGGGCCTCGTGGCCGAGCGGGAGCGGACCCCGCACGACGATCTCCTCGGGCGGCTGGCGCAGAACCACGTCGTCCCGGGGGAGATCACGCGCGAGCAGGCCGCCTCGATGGGGCTCCTGCTGCTGGTGGCGGGCCACGAGACCACCGCGAACATGATCGCGCTGGGGACGCTCGTGCTGCTGCAGCACCCGGAGCAGGCCGACCGCGTCCGCGACGACGCCGAGGCGGTGCCGGGCGCGGTCGAGGAGCTCCTGCGCCTGCTGACCGTCACCCACCTCGGCCGCCGCCGCGTGGCCGTCGAGGACGTCGAGGTGGGCGGGGTGACGATCCGTGCGGGGGAGGGCGTGGTGGCCGCCGGGGAGATCGCGAACCGCGACCCGCAGGCCTTCGCCGATCCCGACGAGGTCGACGTCGACCGGTCCCCGAACCACCACCTGGCCTTCGGGCACGGCGTGCACCAGTGCCTCGGTCAGCAGCTCGCCCGCGTGGAGCTCCAGGTGGCCTACCCGGCCCTGCTGCGGCGCTTCCCGGGCCTGCGGGTGGACACCCCGCTCGACGAGATCGCGTTCCGCGACGCGATGGTCGTCTACGGGGTGCATGCGCTGCCCGTCGAGTGGTGAGTCGCTCACGAGCGCTTTTCCCGGAACGGGGAGAATGGGCGTGAGCGGCGGGCGCGCATCGTCGTCGGGAATTGTCCGGTTTGGTCGGCAGTGAGTGGGTCCAGGGCTCGATGGTGTCCAAGGTGCGGCTGCTGGCCGTGACGGTGATCGCGGGGATTCTCGTGGCGGGGATGGCGTTCCCGCTGGTGGGAGGGCTGGGCCTGCTCTCGAACAACGCGATCGTGGGGGCCCAGGACACCTCCCCGGGCGTGCTCGGCGGCGACATGCCCTCGGTCACCACGGTCACCGACATGAATGGCGCGCCCATTGCCTACCTGTATGACCAGAATCGTCAGATCGTCCGGTCCGACCAGATCGCGGTGACGATGAAGGCGGCGATCGTCGCGATCGAGGACCGCCGGTTCTTCAGCGAGTCGGGCCTCGACCCGCGCTCGATCGCGCGGGCGGTGGTGAACAACGGGACCGGGGGCTCCACCCAGGGCGCGTCGACGCTCACCGAGCAGTACGTGAAGAACTACGACGAGTACGTGGCGGCGAAGACGCCCGCGGAGCAGCTGAAGGCCACCGAGGCGACGCTCGGGCGCAAGCTGCGCGAGGCGCGGGTGGCCGAGCAGCTCGACCACACGCTGTCCAAGGACGAGATCCTCACCCGGTACCTCAACGTGGTCTACCTCGGGAACCAGTCGTTCGGCGTCGCGGCCGCCGCGCGCACCTACTTCGGCACCACGCCCGACCGCCTCACCGTCCCCGAGGCCGCCCTCCTCGCCGGGCTGGTGCAGAGCCCCGCGGCCTACGACCCGGTGCAGCACCCGCAGGCCGCGGCCGGCCGCCGCAACGTCGTCATCGACCAGATGCGCCAGCAGGGCGAGCTCACCCCGGAGCAGGCGGCGGCCGCCGAGGCCGCGCCGCTGGGGATCCAGGCGCCGCTGCGCGGGATCACCAACGGCTGCGTCGGTGCCGGCGACGACGGGTTCTTCTGCAGCTACGTGCTCGACTACCTCGACCAGGCGGGCATCACGCCCGAGCAGCTGCGCTCCGGGGGCTACACCGTCCGGACGACGCTCGACCCCGCGGCCATGGCCGCCGCGAAGCAGGCCGTCGACGCCCAGGTGCCGCCGACGCAGCCGCACGTCGCCGACACCCTCGCCGTGGTGCAGCCGGGCGCGACCTCGCACCCGGTGCGGGCACTCGTCGCGAACCGCGGCTACGGCCTCGACCCGGCGGCCGGGCAGACCACCTACGACCTGCCCGCCGAGCCCGAGAACCTCGGCGCCGGGTCGGTCTACAAGATCTTCACCTCGGCGGCGTTCCTGGCCGGGGGCGGCGGCATCTCCACCGTCGTCCCGGTGCCCGCCAACGGCTACGCCTCGCCGCTGACCCCCGGCTTCGTCGTCTCCAACGACGGCAACTATCCGGGCGCCCTCACCCTGCAGGACGCGCTCGCGCAGTCGCCGAACACCGCGTTCGTCAAGCTCGAGGAGACCACCGGGATCGCCCCGGTGGTCGACATGGCCGTGCAGATGGGCATGACGTCGCTGGCGAAGCCGACCGCGGCGGGCGGGCCGTCGATCGCCGACACCGTGAAGGCGCAGAACCAGGCGTCGTTCACCCTCGGCGTGGCCCCGACGAGCCCGCTGGAGCTCGCGAGCGTCGGCGCCACCCTCGCCTCGCACGGCACGTGGTGCCCGCCCGACCCGGTCCTGTCGGTCACCGACGCCGCGGGCGCCCCGGTCGCGCTCCCCACCACGGCCTGCCACCAGGCGGTCGCCCCGCAGCTCGCCGACACGCTGATGACCGGGATGTCGAAGGACGACCAGCCCGGGGGCACCTCGGCCGCGGCCGCGACGGCGGCGGGCTGGAACCGGCCGACGGCGGCGAAGACCGGGACCACGCAGGTCTCGGAGTCGGGCGCCTTCGTGGCCGCGACCCCGCAGATGGCGGGCGCGTCGATCGTCTTCGACGACTCGGCGAGCCCGCGCCCGATCTGCAACGGCCGCCCGCCGACCACCTGCTCCACCGGCAACCTCTTCGGCGGCAACACCCCGGCGCAGACCTACTACCAGGCCATGACGACGATCCTGGCCGGCCAGCCGGTCGTCCCCCTGCCCGCCACCGACCCGCGCTTCGTCACCGGCGGGAACCGGATCACGGTGCCGGCGGAGATCGGGCAGCCGGTCGACCGGGCGGCCGCGGCCCTGCGGGCGGCGGGCTTCGTCGTGACCACCTCGACGGTCGACAACCGCTCGCCCGCGGGCACCGTGGTGTCCCAGACCCCGGCCGGCGGCACGGGGCAGGCGATCCAGGGGCAGACGATCGCCCTGGTGTCCTCCAGCGGTCACGTGGCGGCCCCGCCGCCCCCTCCCGCCGGCCCCTGACCCGGGAACCACCCGATCGGAGCAGGGCGACGAGCGGTCGCCACTCCATCGGGTGAACCGGCGACGATTCCGCGACATGACGCGCGGCCCCCTCCGTCGATAACCGGACAGCAGCCCACGAGAACTCGGCGCGATATCGAGAAGGTCACGGGCAAATCACGTGACCACGCTCGACCGACGCGGCGCTGTAGCGCGGGACGCATTCCGGGCGATTCACGGCTCGAATCGCACGACATTCCATGCAGGAGGACGCGATAGTGAGCCAGCCGACCGATTCGAGGACCGCGTTCGTCACCGGGATCACGGGCCAGGACGGGTCGTACCTCGCCGAGCTGCTGCTCGCGAAGGGGTACGAGGTCCACGGCCTGATCCGGCGGGCGTCCACGTTCAACACGCACCGGATCGACCACCTCTACCGCGACCCGCACGAGGAGAGCCGGCTCCACCTGCACTACGGGGACCTGACCGACTCCTCGCGCCTGGTGTCGCTGCTCTCCGAGATCGCGCCCGACGAGGTCTACCACCTCGCCGCGCAGTCGCACGTGCGCGTCAGTTTCGACGAGCCGGAATTCACCGGGAACACCACGGGACTCGGCACGATCCGCCTGCTCGAGGCGATCCGGATGATCGGGCTCGAGGTGCGCTTCTACCAGGCGTCCAGCTCGGAGATGTTCGGCTCGACCCCGCCCCCGCAGAGCGAGGACACCCCGTTCCACCCGCGCTCGCCCTACGGCGTGGCCAAGCTCTACGGCTACTGGGCCACCCGCAACTACCGCGAGGCCTACGGGATGTACGCGGTCAACGGCATCCTGTTCAACCACGAGTCCCCGCGCCGCGGCGAGACGTTCGTGACCCGCAAGATCGCCCGCGCCGCCGCCCGGATCGCCCTCGGGCAGGAGTCGCAGGTCTACCTCGGCAACCTCGACGCGGTCCGCGACTGGGGCTTCGCGCCCGAGTACGTCGAGGGCATGTGGGCGATGCTGCAGGCCGACGAGCCGTCGGACTACGTGCTCGCCACCGGCACCGCCTACACCGTCGAGGACTTCGCCCGGCTCTGCTTCGCCCACGTGGGCCTCGACTGGACCCGCCACGTGCGCTTCGACGAGCGCTACCTGCGCCCCACCGAGGTCGACGCGCTCATCGGCGACCCGTCGAAGGCGGCGGACGACCTCGGGTGGCGTCCGCGCACCTTCACCCCGGAGCTCGCCCGGATCATGGTCGACGCGGAGCTCTCGGGTCTGCGGGGCCCGGCCGCCGACGTCTCGCCGTTCCCCGTGCTCGGCGTCGCCGGCCGGTCGATCGCGGGCTGAGTTGTGAGCACCGGAGGGTGGTCGGCCGCATCCGACGAGGACGACCGCTCCGACCCGGGGCCGGTCCGGCGTCGCCGGCGCCGGGCCCCGGTGACCGCGGCGATCCTCGCCCGGCTCGCGCGCCGGGGCCGCGGATTCAGCTTCGTGCGTCTCTCGGACAGTCACGGTCGGTAGCCGGACGGTCTCGAGCCCCGGGGCGCGTCACCCACGCCCGACAACACTGCTCAACCCCGCGTGGACCTGCGGGTCCACCCATCGTGGAGCCACGTCTCGATGGTGGGGAGAAGCGTGACGAACCGTGCCCGACAAGTCCGGGACCCGTCACACTGCGTACGTGGTAGCCCCGACGACGACCGACCGGCAGCGCGCCTGGCAGGACGGCGTCCGTCGGGCGGTGCGCTCCGTGCAGACCCTCCGGACCCGGGTGGCCGACACCCCCGAGCTGCCCGACGGGCCGGGTGACTACCTCCCGCGCCTCGTCGACCCCCGGCTCGTCCACCTGCTCACCGCCGGGGGGAGCACGAGTTCCCCGGTGCTCGTCGTGACCGGGCCGCCGTCGGCGGGCGTCACCCGTACCACCGCCCACGCGGTGCGCGAGGCCCGCCCCGGCGACCACTTCATGGGGATCGACGACCCGTACCGGGTGGTCCTCTCCGAGCTCGTGGACCGCGCCCGGCGGCGGGCGGGCGCCACCCGCCGCGTGCTGATCTGGTGCGACGACGCCCCGCTCGCGCTGCTCGACCAGGTGCGGGCCGACGTCATCGCGGCCTGCTCGGACCAGGGCGAGCCGCTGGTGCGGATGGTGTTCACCGTGCGCTGGGGCCTCGTCGCCCTGTCCCGCGGCGAGCTGGCGGCCCCCCGCTTCGCGCCGGTGGTGGTCGCACCGCTGGCGCCCGCGGAGGTCGTCGGGAAGGAATCGCACGACGTCGTGGCCGCGTGCGGCGTCGACCGCGCGGTGGGCCGGCGGATCGGCGAGCTCGTGTCCCCGCAGGACGAGGCCCGGGCCGCGTTCGCGGGGGAGTCGGGCGACGTCCTGCGGCTCGCCGCGGTCTGGCACCGCCTCGGCGTCCCCACCGCGCTCGACCCCACGACCCTCGCCGCCCTGCGGCCCGACGACGCCGCCGGCGACCTCGACGACATCGTCGGGACCCTCGTGGCGCAGGGCTGGCTGCGGCGCACCGTGCGCGACGGGCAGCGCCACCTCGCCCCGGCCCGGGTGCTGGTCGACCTCGCCCGGCTGCCCTCCGAGGACCTCGTCGAGCGCATCGCCGAGCACCTCGACCACCACGCCCGCTACGTCGCCGCCCGCACCATGCTCGCGGCGGGGTTCGACAGCCTGGCCGCGGTGATCGTCGCCGACCTCGACCCCGACCCGCTCGGGCCCGGCCCCGCCCTGCGCATCGCCCGCGGGTTCGCCGGGCTCGAGCGCGACCGCGAGGCCGCCCAGTGGTTCGCCTTCGTGGTGGCCGTCGGCGAGGAGGACCAGGTCCGCGCCGCGCACCGGGGCCTCGGGCTGGTGTTCTACCGCTACGACCGGCTCGACCGCGCCCGCCGCCACCTCGACCAGGCCGCCGACCAGCTCGGCGTCCAGGTCATCCTCGCCGACATCGCCCTGCGCCAGGGCCGGGTCGACGACGCCCGCGACCTGCTCGTCCTGCTCGGCCGGTCCCGCGACCCGTCGCTCGCGGCGGAGGCGGCCTGCCAGCTGGGCACCCTCGACTCGTCGACCGGGCGCCCCGACTCCGCCCGCGCCGCCTTCACCGCCGCGCTCGGCGCCCAGGACCCGGCGGTCGTCGCGCGGGCGCGCACCGGCCTCGCGGCCCTGCCCGCCCTTCCCGACGAGGAGCCGGTGCCGGACGAGGCCCGGGCCGTCGCGGGTGAGGTGGCAGGCTGACGGCATGGCCGTCACACACGTCGTCTCGTTCAGCTGGGTCGAGGGCACCACGCCCGAGACGGTGGAGGGCATCCGGAGCGCGCTGCAGGAGTGGATCGACCGCAGGGAGGGGCTCGACGGGCTCGTCTCCTGGATCGGCGGCCCCGACCTCGGGCTCGCGGACGGCAACGCGCACTTCGCGGTCTCGGCGACGTTCACCGACCAGACCGCCTACGAGCGCTACCGCGACCACCCCGAGCACCGCCGCATCATCGCCGAGCAGATCGCCCCGCTGATCGCCTCCCGGTCGGCGGTCCAGTTCAGCCACTCCTGATCGCCACCGAGCCCGGACACACGTCGGGCCCGGCGTTCGCCGAGGCGATCCGCCGGGCCCTGGTGGGGGAGTAGCCGGGCTGCTGGGCCTGCTCGGGTTACGTGGCTTGCTCGGGTTACTTGGCGCCCGCGGTGGGCGTGGTGCGCGGGCCGTCGGGCACGCGGGAGCCGCCGCCCCCGCCGCCCGAGCCGTCGTCGTCGGGGCCCTCGTCGGTGCGCGGCCCGGCCGCCGGGTCGTCGACCCAGATCTCGATGGTGTCGCCCGGCGTCGCCGAGGCACCGGCCTTGGGGCGCTGGTTGGTGATGATGCTGCGCCCCGCACCGGTGTGCCGCGCGTTCTGGGGGACCGCCAGGAGACGCGCGTCGAGGGCCGCGTCGTGGGCGTCGTTGGCCGCGAGCCCGACGAGCTCGGGGACCGTGGTCGTGTCGGTGAGGCTGTCGGCCATGACCCCGACGGTACCGATCCGTGACGCGACGTGTCGGAGGCGGTGCCCGTCGGCGGGGCGATAGCCCTGGGGTCACGACTTCGCATCCACTCGAAAAGACTAGGGCTTGGATCACATTGTCGACCTAGAGTAGCCGCCAGTCGCGGAGGCACCGGTGGTCCACGGAGAAGTGCCCCTGATGCGGACGCGCGGCCACCACACGTCACCCCGGGGGTTCCGATGCGCGCCACCTACCGTGTCCTGGCCTATCTGCTCGCGCTCGAGGTGGTGGTCCAGGCCGCTGCCATCGCGTGGGCGGTCTTCGGGCTCACCGCGTGGATCGAGGGCGGGGGCGTGCTCGACAAGGCCGGCATGGAGAGCGAGTCGGTCGCCTTCGACGGGGTCGCCGGCTTCATGGTCCACGGGATGAACGGCACGCTGATCGTCCCGGTGATCGCGCTGTTGTTCCTCGTGGTCTCGTTCTTCGCCCGCTTCCCCGGCGCCGTGGCATGGGCGGGCGCCGCGTTCGTCACGGTCGTCGTCCAGGTCGCGCTCGGGATCTTCTCGCACTCGCTCCCGTCGCTGGGCCTGCTCCACGGCGCGCTCGCGCTCGTGCTGCTCGTCATCGCGCTGGTCGCCGCCCGCAAGGCCTCGGACGTCCCGGCCGCGACCGGCGCGCACCGCGGCGCGGCGACCGCCCCCGTCTCCTGAGGTGCTGACCTCCCCGCGCCCGGCCCCGGTCGAGCCCGCGCGCCCCCCGCGCGGGCGGCGTCGCACGCTCGTCGCGGTGCTGGCCACCCTCGTCGTGCTCGCGCCGCTCGCATGGATGTGGGGCTCGAGCCTCGCGCCCACGACCTGGTCGGCGGCGGAGATGGGGGTTCCCGACGAGGGCGGTGGTCCGGCCGTGATGGCCGGCCACGGGGACATGCCCGGCCGGTCGGTCGACTCGCTGCGGCTGCCGCCGGACGGGCCCGCCGACGTCGACGTCACGCTCATCGCCCGCGCCGCCGGGGCCCGATACACGCTGAACGGGCAGACCCCGGGTCCGGAGATCCGGGCGACGGCGGGCCAGGTGGTGCGGGTGCGGCTGGTCAACCAGGACGTGGCCCGCGGGGTCACGCTGCACTGGCACGGGATGGACGTGCCGAACGGCGACGACGGGGTCGCGGGCGTCACGCAGGACTCGGTGCTCCCGGGCGGGGAGTTCGTCTACCGCTTCCGCGTCGACGACGTCGGGACGTACTGGTACCACTCGCACCAGGTGGCCGACGAGCAGGTGCGCGGCGGCCTGTTCGGGTCGTTCGTGGTGCTCCCGCCCGGGCCGGCCGCGCCCGACGCCACGGCCCTCGTGCACCTGTTCGACGGGCGCCGCACCGTCAACGGCGTCCCCGGCGAGCTCGCCGTCCCGGCCGCGCCCGGCAGCGTCGTCCGGGTGCGCCTGACCAACACCGACGACGGGCCGATGCGCGCGTGGTCGGCCGCGCCGTACCGGGTGCTCGCCGTGGACGGGACCGACGTCCGCGGCCCCACCCCGGTCGCCGGGGCCGCCGTGCAGGTGACCGCGGGCGGGCGCGTCGACCTCGAGGTGACCGCGCCGGCGCGGGTCGAGCTCGGCGGGGCGGCCGTGGTGGTGGGTGGGGGAGGGCCGTCGTCCTCCCCACCGGCCGCGGTGCTCGACCTGCTCTCCTACGGCACCCCGACCCCGCGCGACCGCACGGGCCTCGGGTTCGAGCCCAGCACGCCGACGCGGGTGTTCGACTACGCGATCGGGCGGCGGCCGGGCTTCGTCGACGGGGTGCCGGGGCTCTACTGGACGATCAACGGCGGGATGTACCCCGACGTGCCCATGTTCATGGTGCGCGAGGGCGACGTGGTGCGGATGCGAATCAGCAACTCCTCGGGCGAGGTCCACCCGATGCACCTGCACGGGCACCACGCCGTGGTGCTCGCCCGCGACGGGGTCCCCGCGACCGGGAGCCCGTGGTGGGTCGACTCCCTCGACGTCCCCGACGGGTCGACCTTCGAGGTCGCGTTCGTCGCCGACAACCCCGGCGTGTGGATGGATCACTGCCACAACCTCGCCCACCCGAAGCAGGGCCTCGTCGCGCACCTCATGTACGAGGGCGTGACGACGCCGTACCGGGCGGGCTCGGGGACGGCGAACGACCCGGAGTAGGGGTGTCAGCGATGGCACTCCGCTGACACCGGACGTCCGCGGTGGCACTTCGCTACATCCGGGCCGGGCGCGGGGGAGCATGATCACGACTTCAGGAGCGACACGCCCAAGGGCTGCCGCGACTCGCCGCCGAAGTCCGGATCTCCCCGGGGAGACGCCGCTCAGGCGCGGGTGAGCGGCGCCGCCCGGACGTCCCGCGCCACGGCGAGCTCCGGCGCCGCCACCCGCACCCGCTCGGCGACGGGGCGCCGCCCGGGCGCCGACACGACGAGCAGGTAGTCCCCGGCCCGCGGCACGGCGAGGCGGTAGTGGCCGTCGTCGGCGGTCCGCGCGGTGCCGACCTGCCCGCCCGAGAGCGCGTCGATCAGGGTCACCGTGGCCTCGACCGGCGCCGACCCGTCCAGGACGCGCCCGGCCAGCCCCGAGGGCGAGGGGACCGTGTCGGGGCCGCCCCAGTGGTCGTCGGCCGCCGGTAACGAGCGCTGCGCGGGGGCCGCCGGGGCCGCGTGCGGACGACCCGCCGGGACGAGCGACCCGGCCACCACCGCGCCCACGACGAAGACGATCGAGGCGACGAGGAAGGCGCGGTCGTACCCCGCGAGCGCGGCCGCCGGCGGGGCGAGCCCGATTCCGAGCGCCGACGCCGTGGCCGTGCCGGCGATCGAGGACAGCAGCGCCGTCCCCACCGAACCGCCGACCTGCTGCATCGTGTTCACCGTCGCCGAGGCCACCCCGGCGTCGGCCGCCTCGACGCCGAGGGTCGCCGTGTTGATCGAGGTCGACATCGCTGTGCCCATGCCGAGCCCCATGAGGATCAGCGGGCCGAGGACGCCGCTCGCGTAGGTGGAGTCCGGCGTGAGGAACGAGAACCAGAACAGCGCGCCCGCGCCGAGCAGCAGCCCGACGAAGATCAGCGGCTTCGGGCCGAGCCGGGGCAGCACGTAGGCGGGGACGGTGGTCGAGGCCGTCACGATCGAGGCGACCATCGGCAGGAACGCGACCCCGGTGAGCACGGGGGAGAAGCCGAGCTCGGTCTGCATCACGTAGGCGAGGAAGAGCGAGAGCCCGAACATGCCCGTCGTGAGCACGAGGATCGTCAGGAAGGACCCGCCGCGGTAGCGGTCCAACAGCACGCGCAGCGGCAGCAGCGGGGCGGCGACCCGGCGCTGCACGGCGACGAACACGCCCAGCAGCACCACGCCGCCCGCGAGGAAGGCGTAGACCGGCCAGGCGCCCCAGCCGTCGGTCTCGGCGGAGGCGAAGCCGAACACGATGCAGAACAGGCCCGCCGAGGCGGTGAGGGTCCCGACGATGTCGAGGCGCGGGCGCCGCTCGGACGGCACCGCGGGCAGGAGCAGCAGGGCGCCCACCGCGGCGACCACCGCGAACACCACGTTGACGTAGAGGCACCAGCGCCAGTCGGCGTACTCGGTGAGGGTCCCGCCGAGCAGGAGCCCGATCGCCGCGCCCGAGCCGGCGAGCGCCGAGAAGACGCCGAACGCGCGGGCGCGCTCGGGGCCGGAGGGGAACGTCGTCGTGAGCAGCGACAGGGCGGCCGGGGCGAGCACCGCGCCGAAGACGCCCTGCAGGGCCCGCGCGGCGACGAGCAGCCCGAACCCGGGAGCGAGCCCGCCGAGGACCGACGCCGCCGCGAACCCGATCAGGCCCACGACGAACGCGGGCTTGCGCCCGAACAGGTCCGAGAGCCGCCCGCCGAGCAGCAGCAGGCTGCCGAAGGCCAGCGCGTAGGCGGTGATCACCCACTGGCGCTGGGCGTCGGAGAACCCGAGGTCGGCCTGGGCCGACGGCAGCGCGATGTTCACGATGGAGTTGTCGAGGATGACCATCAGCTGGGCGACGCCGATGACGGCGAGGATCCACCAGCGGCGCGTGGGTGCCACGACTCCCCACGGTAGGACCTGTCCCGGGACCCGGCTCCTCGTCGGGGACGACGCCCGGCGCCGGGATCCGGACATCTCGGCCCCCGCCGTCGCAACACCGCTGCAACCCTTGCTCCGGGTGGCGGTGTCGGGTGACCGTGCTCACGCTGGCAGTGGAATCCGAACGAGGAAGAGGTGCGCCGTGACACAGACCCTGGACCGACCCGGGAGTGACGTGGAGTCCCGCGTCGGGGCGTGGGTGTCGTCGTTCCAGGACGCGCTGAGCGCCCGGGACGTCGCCGCGGCCGTGTCGTTGTTCGCCGACGAGTGCTACTGGCGCGACCTGGTGTCCTTCACCTGGAACATCGCCACCGTGGAGGGGCGCGACGAGGTCGCCGACCTGCTGACCACGGTGCTCGACCGGGTCGACCCCGCGAACTTCGCCGTCGACGGCGAGCCGACCTCGGCCGACGGGGTCGACGAGGCGTGGCTGACCTTCGAGACGGCGGCCGGGCGCGGGACCGGGCACGTGCGCCTCAAGGACGGGAAGGCGTGGACGCTGCTCACCACGCTCGACGAGCTCAAGGGCTACGAGGAGAACCGGCGCGAGCGGCGCCCCTTCGGCACCGAGCACGGCGCGAACCCGGCGCGGGTGACGTGGAAGGAGACGCGGGAGCAGGAGGCCGAGGAGCTCGGCTACACCCGCCAGCCCGAGGTCGTCATCATCGGCGGCGGCCAGGGCGGCATCGCGCTCGCGGCGCGGCTGCGGCAGCTCGGCGTCCCCGCGATCGTCATCGAGCGCAACGAGCGCCCCGGTGACTCCTGGCGCAAGCGCTACAAGAGCCTCGCCCTGCACGACCCGGTCTGGTACGACCACCTGCCCTACATCCCGTTCCCCGAGAACTGGCCGGTGTTCGCGCCCAAGGACAAGCTCGGCGACTGGCTCGAGATGTACACGCGGGTCATGGAGATCAACTACTGGGGCTCGACCGCCGCGGAGTCGGCGACGTTCGACGAGGCCGAGGACCGGTGGACCGTCACGGTGCAGCGCGACCGCGGCGACGGGCCCGAGGAGGTCGTCCTGCGGCCGCGCCAGCTGGTGTTCGCCATGGGTGTCTCCGGCAAGCCGAACCGGCCGACCTTCCCCGGGATGGAGACCTTCCGCGGCGAGATCCAGCACTCGTCGGAGCACGCCGGCCCGGCGGGCTACGAGGGCAAGAAGATCGTCGTGATCGGGTCGAACAACTCGGCGTTCGACATCTGCGGCGCGGCCTGGGAGGTCGGCGCCGACGTGACGATGGTGCAGCGCTCCTCGACGCACATCATCAAGTCGGACACGCTGATGGAGCTCGGGCTCGGGTCGCTGTACTCCGAGCAGGCCGTCGCCAACGGGATCGACACCCGCACCGCCGACCTCGTGTTCGCGTCGCTGCCCTACCGGATCATGGCCGACTTCCAGCGGCCCACCTACGACGAGGCGAAGGTCCGCGACAAGGAGTTCTACGACAAGCTCCGCGAGGCCGGGTTCGCCCTCGACTTCGGGGACGACGACTCGGGCCTGTTCATGAAGTACCTGCGCCGCGGCTCGGGCTACTACATCGACGTGGGCGCGGCCCAGCTCGTCGCCGACGGCGAGGTGAAGCTGGTCAACGGGCAGGTCCAGGAGTTCACCGAGACCGGCGTCAGGCTCACCGACGGCACCGAGCTCGAGGCCGACCTCGTCGTGCTGGCCACCGGCTACCGCTCGATGATCACCTCGGTCGCCGACATCATCGGCGAGGAGATGGCGCAGCGGGTCGGCAAGGTCTGGGGCCTCGGGTCGGACACGACGAAGGACCCGGGCCCCTGGGAGGGGGAGCAGCGCAACATGTGGAAGCCCACCCAGCAGCGCAACCTCTGGTTCCACGGCGGCAACCTGCACCAGAGCCGGCACTACTCGCTCTACCTGGCCCTCCAGCTCAAGGCCCGCCAGGAGGGGCTCGACACCCCGGTCTACAAGCTGCAGCCCTCGCACCACGAGGAGTAGCGACCTGTGAGCACTAATCCGTGTCCAGGCACGGATTAGTGCTCACTGGCCGGAGGCACCCCTGCCTCATGGAGTACACGAAGCTCGGCTCGACCGGCCTCGACGTCTCGCGGATCTGCCTGGGCTGCATGAGCTACGGCCGCCCCGACGCCGGGGGCTGGCCGTGGTCGCTCGACGCCGACGACGCGAAGCCCTTCTTCTCCTCGGCGCTGGAGTCGGGGATCAACTTCTTCGACACCGCCGACGTCTACTCGGCGGGCACGTCCGAGGAGATCACCGGCCGCTGGCTGAACGAGATGGCCGACCGCGACGAGATCGTCGTCGCCACCAAGGTCTACAACCGGATGCGGAAGGGCCCGAACGGGGCGGGCCTGTCGCGCAAGGCGATCCTCAGCGGGATCGACGCGTCGCTGCGCCGCCTCGGCATGGACTACGTCGACCTCTACCAGATCCACCGCTTCGACCACGACACGCCGCTCGAGGAGACCCTTGAGGCGCTGCACGACGTGGTGAAGGCGGGCAAGGTCCGCTATATCGGGGCGTCGTCGATGTGGGCGTGGCAGTTCTCCAAGGCCCTGCACCTGCAGGACGCCAACGGGTGGACCCGGTTCGTGACGATGCAGGACCACTACAACCTCCTCTACCGCGAGGAGGAGCGGGAGATGCTCCCGCTGTGCGCCGACGAGGGCATCGGGGCGATCCCGTGGAGCCCGCTGGCCCGTGGCAAGCTCACCCGCGACTGGGACGAGAGCACCGCGCGCAGCGAGACCGACGAGTTCGGCAAGAAGCTCTACCTGGACTCCGACCGGCACATCGTGGAGAAGGTCGCCGAGATCGCGGAGAAGCGGAACGTCTCCCGCGCGCAGGTGGCGCTGGCCTGGGTCATGGCGAACCCCGTGGTCGACGCGCCGATCGTCGGCGCGACGAAGCTCCACCACCTGTCCGACGCGGTCGCGGCCGTCGAGCTGGAGCTCGACGAGCGCGAGATCGCCGAGCTGTCCGAGACCTACGCCCCCCGCGGGATCGCCGGGCACCAGTGACGCACCGGCCCTGACCGGCGGGGGAGGGCTACCGCCGGTCCGTGGCCACCACGCCGAACGTGTTCGGCCGCAGGAGCCGTCGCCCGACCTCCTGGACCCAGCCACCCTGCGTCGAGAAGTAGGGGTGCACCTCGACGTGGTCGAAGGAGAGGTCCAGGAGGTCGGCGACCGCCTTCTCGTCGACCCCGTCGCGCACCACGTGGTACTCGGACATGTCCGAGGGGATCGACTCGTCGTAGACGCCGCGCAGCCGGCGCGACATCGTCCGGAACCCGCGGCCGAGCTCGCCCTCGGTCACCCGCCAGGCGAGGGTCGCAGCCCGGGAGAGCGCGACGGCGCTGCGCGGCTGCCGGGGGTAGTAGAGCGGGTCCTGGAAGCTGACGACCGCCCCGCCCGGCGCGACGATGCGGCTGGCCTCGTCCAGGGAGGCGAGGTAGTCGGGGATGTGGTGCAGCACCGACATGTAGACGACGAGGTCGACCTCGCCGTGCACGTCGAGGCGGCCGTCGAGGTCGTGGTGGACGCTGACGTGCGGGTTGTGGCGGAAGCGGTCGCGCAGCAGGGCGGCGCTCGGGCCGCTCATCTCCGTCACGATCACCTCGGCGCCGGCGGCGACCAGGGTCTCGGTGAACCCGCCGTGCCCGGCACCGACCTCGATCACCCGCGGGGCGCGGTCCCGGCGGTCACCGAGGGCGGCGACGACGGCGTTGAGCGTGTCGCGCATCCAGCTGTTGAGGTAGGCGTGGCGCAGGTGGGGCGAGCCGGTGATGTAGTCGAAGCCGTCCCCGTGCACGGCCTCCTGCAGGTCGTGCATCGGCACGGCGATGTCGGTCGTCATGTGTCGAGCATCGTCGGGACCCGACCGCGCGTTAGGCCGTTCGGGCTAATCTCACCGGGTCGGGCGTACGGGGTCCCGACGATCCCGCCGGGTCACCGCTCGTCGTGACCCTCGGGAGGCGGGCCGGTCGCGACATCGGGCACGTCCGGTGGCTACACCACTCCTTCGGGCTACTTCTCTCGTCCGGACACGGACACCGTGCGCACAATCGGACGTGTACGTCGGTCCGAGGACTCGGCCGGTCGTGCGCGCCGGCGCCCTCGTCCCGGCGCCCGGCGCCCGGCGCCCCGGTCCGTCCCCCACGGGCCCGAGGTCGTGCCCTCTCTCCCGGAAGGACCCCATGATCCGTCACCGCCCGCTGCGGACCCTGCTCGCCGCCCTCGCCGTCGTCCTGCCGCGCCGGCTCCGCCGGTTCGTCCACGTGCGGCTGCTCGGCTACGAGCTGGCGCCGACGGCGACGATCGGGCACTCCCTGGTCGACGTCGACCGGCTGGTGATGGGCGAGCACGCCCGCATCGGGCACCTCGTGGTGATGCGCGGCTGCGAGCTGGTCCGCATGGGCGAGCGTGCGGACGTGGGCCTCCTGATCTGGGTCAACTCCGTCCGCCGGTCGGCCGGGTTCTTCGGGGGCGTGGAGGACCGGCGCCCGGAACTGATCATGGGCGACCACTCGATGATCACGGCCGTGCACCTCATCGACGCCTGCGACCTCGTCGAGCTCGGCGACTACGCGTGCCTCGCGGGCTTCGGGTCGATCGTCCAGACCCACGCCGCCGACCTCGAGGCGATGGCGCAGGACTCCAAGCCCGTCCGCATCGGCGACTACTCCATGGTCTCCACGCACTGCCTGCTGCTGCCCGGCGCTGAGGTGCCCGCCCGCTCGATCGTCGCCGCCGGCTCCACCGTGTCGCGCCCGCTCAAGGAGGGCAGTCACGTCTTCGCGGGCTACCCGGCGCGGGTGGCGAAGGCCATCGACCCCGAGATGCCGTTCTTCACGCGCACGTCGTCGATCCTGCGCTGACACCTCGTCACGTCCGGCCGGTCGTCAGATCTGCTGGCTGACGCACCCCTCCGGGGCCTCCCCGGGGAGGCGCCACGAGGCCGTGACCCGGTCCCCGACGATGCGGGTGACGGTCACGTCCCTCGCCGTCTCCACGTGGAACGCCTGGCCGGCGGGGGTTCCCGACGAGGCCTGGTCCAGGTTCAGCGTGATGCCCACCGGGTTCGACGGCCGCGGGTCGGTCCAGCCCAGGACCCCGTAGGCGTACATCCCCGGCCGGGTGCGCACGACGAGGGCGAGCGACACGTCCCGCGGCGGGTTGGCCGGGGCCTGGGAGTCGACGACCCCCCACACCGCCTGCTGCGGGCCCGACCCGTTGTGGGTGAGGGAGCCCGAGAACGACACCTTCCCGGTGCTGATGTTCAGCGCGCGGCGGTTGGCCGTGTCGCCCGGGCCGATGCCCACCTGGATCGCCGACATGGTGATGCCGTAGCTCTGCTCGCCGACGTCGACCGCGTCGGCGTCGACCCCGGCCGTCCCCGACGACGGCTCCGCCCAGGTCGCGGACACCTCCCGCACGATGCTCGTGTGCGACGAGTGCTTGAGCTCGATCATCCGGGAGCTGAAGCGGCCGTTGACCCGCTCGATCGTCGAGAGGCACAGGGCGTTGATGCCGATCATGTTCTCGGCGACGATCACGAGGTCGTGGAACCAGCCGCGCCAGACGCCGTTGCGGGCCGTGAATCCCGCGGAGTCGAGCCGGAGCCGGCCCACCTCGATGTTCTGGCAGATCGACCAGGGGATCCCCATGAAGTAGTCCGCGCCGTCGTTGACGCACAGCGTCGGCCCGTCGAGCACGGTCGGGTCGTTCGACGAGGCGACGATCGTCCACGGCACCGGGAGCTCCAGCCCGACGGTGCCGGTGGCGGCGCTGTAGGACGTGACCCGGTTCCACTGCTGGGCGTCGTAGACGGACGCGTCGAGATTGCGCATCGGCTCGTTGTTGCAGCGGACCATGACGATGTCGCCGACCTTGAGCGGCACCGACCCCATCGCCTGGGTCAGCCGGACCGACCGGGCCCCGGCGGTGATCGGCGCGAGGGTGCGGGTCGCCCACGAGATGCCCGCCCGGCCCGGCGTGAAGGCGGCCGGGTGGATGTCGCCGATCTGGAAGCTGTGGGCCTGGACGAAGTCGTAGGCCGTCGTCCGGCCGCGGGTGTTGCGCAGGACCGCGGTCGGGGTGGCGCCCGCGGCGCCCGCCCCGAGGTGGCGCTGGCCGTCGCGCACCACGACCGGCTGCGAGTGCAGGAACGTGCCGGCGGGGTAGAAGACGCCGGCCCGGCCCGAGTCGGTGGCCTTCTGGATCGCCGCCCCGTCGAGCTCGTCGGACAGGCTGCGGGCCGACGGGAAGACCCGCTGGGCGTCCGCGAGCGTCGCGTACCGGGTCGAGAGCGGCCGGGAGGCCCCGTCCCCGACCGCGCCGAAGTCCGTGACGATCGCGTAGCCGGCCGACCGGGCGGCGGCGACCGTCGTCGGGGTGCTCGCGCTGAACCCGGCCGGGGGCGCCGGAAGGGCGGCGGCGGCCGGCACCGCGGAGGCCACCATGCCGGCGGCCGCGAGTCCGCCGGCGGCGACGAGGAAATCGCGGCGGCTCAGTCCAGGGGTCATGGCGGAACAAGTAACCCGCTCGTCCGTCCGAGCGACCCCCGTCGGCGCCGGTTCACCTGAAGGAGCGGATCTTCCCCGCCGCCCCTTGTCAGGTGTCCTCCGCGGTGTCGCGCGCCCCCGGACCGGTGGCCGCGGGCGTCGTCCGGAGCGCCTCCGGTCACCCGGACGGGTGGTTCGGGTGCCATGAGGTCGTACGCAACCTGACTCGTCGCGAACGGCCCGTCCCCGACTCCGTCGTCCTCTATCGGGTGAATCCGCCCCGACCCGCGACAGCCGCGCGCGCCTCGCTCGTCCCTCTGCGCCGACCACCCTCCGAGGCCCCCATTCCGGGCCCGAAAGGGTCCGACGAGGGGTGTGTCGCTCTCCGTGAGTGGCCGTCCGAGGCCGGACGACTGCTCCGTTCGCTGTAGCGCGAGCCGCCGAACGGGCGATGCCTCTCCTGACGGCGCCCGGCGGTGCCGCGTTCACGAGACGAGGTGTTCACCGGTGACGAGCATGCGCGAGAGCGCCCACCCGAGCGGGATCACGGCGCCCCTGCCGCGGGGAGCGGAGTCCGCCTCCGCGACCCTGACGGGGACGCCGTGGGACGTGGCGGTCCCGGGCCGCGACCCGCTCACGGGGACGACCGGCCGCGCCGGGGTCGACGCCGTCCGGCGCCGCCGCCGGGGCTGGGCCCGGCGCGTCATGCTCGCCGACCTCCTCACCGTTGCCGTGACCGGCACCGTCGGGTCCGCCCTGGTGCCCGCCGCCGCGGCGCCCGGGACCGGGGTGACCGCGATGCTCGTCGGCGGTCTCGTCGTGCTCCTCGGGGTCGCCCTGGCGAT
The DNA here is from genome assembly GCF_042653685.1 of Actinomycetospora atypica. Taxonomy (NCBI): domain Bacteria; kingdom Bacillati; phylum Actinomycetota; class Actinomycetes; order Pseudonocardiales; family Pseudonocardiaceae; genus Actinomycetospora; species Actinomycetospora atypica. The sequence goes on from NZ_JBHSIV010000012.1 coordinate 28,523, forward strand.
CGGCCGCTGCTGGCACCCGATCCTGGTCTGCTCGGGCGGGCTCGAGTACACCCGCGTCCTGCAGGCCGGGACCGGGGCGCTGCTCGTCCTCGCGCTGAGCGAGATCGCGCTGCTCGACTACCGCCTCCGCCCCTACACGCTGTTCGTGCTCCCTGCGGCCGTGCTCGCCGTGCTCGCGGTCCGGGGGGTCGCCCGGGCCGTGCTGCACCGGCAGCGGCGCCGGGGGCTCGGGCTGACCCCCGTGCTCGCCGTCGGCTCGCCGGAGTCGGTCGAGGCCCTGGTCACCCGCACCCGCCGCGCCCCGGAGCACGGCTGGACCGTCGTCGCCGCCTGCACCCCGGCCGGTACCGGCTCCTGCGCCGGGGTCCCCGTGGTCGGCGACCTCGACGACGCCGGGGACCGGGTGCGCCGCGTCGGCGCCGAGATCGTCGCGGTGGCCGCGGCCCCGGGCTGGTCGGGCCGGCGGCTGCACCGCCTCGCGTGGCAGCTCGAGGGCACCGACCTCGACCTCGTCGTCGACCCGGGACTCATGGAGATCGCCGGCCCCCGCCTGCACATGACCCCGGTGGACGGCCAGCCGATGATCCGGCTGACCCAGCCCTGCTTCCGCGGCGCCGGCCGCGTCTCCAAGGCGGTCCTCGACCGCATCGCCGCCGCCCTCGCGCTCGTGGTGCTCGCCCCGGTCCTGCTCGGCGTCGCGATCATGATCCGGCTCGACGACCGCGGCCCGGTGTTCTTCCGCCAGGAGCGGGTCGGCCGCGAGGGCAACACCTTCAAGATGGTCAAGTTCCGCTCGATGGCCGTCGACGCGGAGGCGGTCAAGGCCTCGCTGAGCTCCGACGACGCCACCGGCCCGCTGTTCAAGATGCGCCGCGACCCGCGGATCACCCGCGTCGGCGCCACCCTGCGCCGGTTCTCCCTCGACGAGCTGCCCCAGCTGTTCAACGTCCTCGGCGGCTCGATGTCCCTGGTGGGCCCGCGGCCCCCGCTGCCGGCCGAGGTCGCCGAGTACGCCGACGACGCCCGCCGCCGCCTCCTGGTCCGCCCCGGCATGACCGGCCTCTGGCAGGTCAGCGGCCGATCCGACCTCTCCTGGGAGGAGACGGTGCGCCTCGACCTGCGCTACGTCGAGAACTGGTCGCCGGGCCTCGACCTCCACATCCTCGCCCGCACCGTGACGGCCGTCCTCGCCGGCCGCGGCGCGTACTGACACCCGCCCACCACAGAAGAGACCAGGGGGAACCCGCCATGAGCCTCTCCGTGCTGATCCTGGGCCTGAACTACGCCCCGGAGCCCACCGGCATCGCGCCGTACACCACCGGCACCGCCCGCTTCCTCGCCGACGCCGGCCACGACGTCCACGTCGTCACCGGGCTGCCCCACTACCCGCACTGGGAGATCGCCGCGGGCTACCGCTCGGCCCGGGGCGTGCTCCACGAGCGCGACGGGAACGTCCGCGTCACCCGTGTCGCCCACACCGTGCCCGCCGACCCCACCGGCACCGGCCGCATCCGGATGGAGGCCTCGTTCGCGAGCCGGGCCGCCCGGGCCCACCACGGGTCCCGCCCCGACGTCGTCCTCGCCGTCAGCCCCGCCCTGCTCACCGTGGGGGCGGCCCTGCGCTGGCGCGTCCCGGGCCGGACCTCGGTCGGCGTGATCACCCAGGACCTCTACGGCCGGGCGATCGCCGAGACCGGCGCCCTCGGCGGGCGGGGCGCCCACGCCGCCGCGGCGCTCGAGCGCACCCTCCTGCGCCGCGCCGACGGCGTCGTCGCGATCCACGAGAGCTTCCGCCGGTCCCTCGGCGAGCTCGGGGTCGACGACCGGCGCATCACCACCATCCGCAACTGGAGCCACGTCCGCCCGGTGCGGTCGGGCGGGGAGGACCTCCTCGCGCTGCGCCGCCGGCTCGGGTGGCGTGACGACGAGGTCGTGGCGCTGCACGCGGGCAACATGGGCGCCAAGCAGGGGCTGGAGAACGTCGTCGAGGCCGCGCGGGTCGCCGACGCCGCCGGCTCGGCCGTCCGGTTCGTGCTCCTGGGCACCGGCAACCAGCGGGCCCGCCTCGAGCGCCTCGGCGCCGGCATCGAGCGCCTGCAGTTCCTCGACCCGCTGCCCTCGGCCGATTTCGAGCTCGCGATGGCCGCCGCCGACGTCCTCGTCCTCAACGAGAAGCCCGGCGTCGAGGAGATGTGCGTGCCCTCCAAGCTCACCTCCTACTTCGCGGCCGGCCGCCCGGTGGTGGCCGCGACCAGCGCCCGCAGCGCGGCCAGCGCGGAGGTCGAGGCCTCCGGCGGCGGCGTCCGCGTCGACGCCGGGGAGCCCGAGGCGCTCCTGGGCGCTGTGCTGCGCACCGGCCTCGACGGGGCCACGGCCGGGGCGCTGGGCCTCAACGGGCAGCTCTTCGCCCGCGACGCCCTCTCCGAGGCGGCCGCCCGCACCGCCTACGTCGACTGGGTCGAGTCGCTGGCCGAGGCCCGCACCGCGCCCCGGTGGCCCCTGCGCGTGCCGACGCCCCGCACCGCGCCCGAGTCGGCCGCCGCGCGCGGCACCGTGAGCCGCCTCGTCGCCGAGGACGCGTCGTGACCGACCGGCGGCTGCAGCTGTTCACCGGCGCCGGCTACGACAAGGGCCGCTCGCGGGGCTGGCAGGTGGCGTGGTGGGTGGTCTCGCACCTGGTGTTCCAGGCGTGGTGGTGCCCGGCGCGGGTGCGCCCGGTGATCCTGCGGGCCTTCGGCGCCCGGGTGGGCCGGGGCGCGAACATCCGCAACGGGGTGCGCGTGCACTGGCCCTGGAAGCTCACGATCGGCGAGCACTGCTGGATCGGCGAGGGCGCGTGGCTGCTGAACCTCGAGCCCATCACGCTCGGCGACCAGGTCTGCGTGTCGCAGGAGGCGGTGCTGTGCACCGGCTCGCACCGCCGCCACGACCCGGCCTTCGAGTACGACAACGCGCCCATCGTCGTCGGGGACGGGGCGTGGGTGGCGCTGCGGGCGATCGTCCTGCGGGGCGCCGTGGTGCCGGCCGACGGCCTCGTCGCCGCCGGGTCGGTGCTCTCCCGCACGCCCGCGGCCCGGTCCACGCCCTCGGCGGCCCCGGTCCCGCGTCAACGCAGTGCGACCGTTCATTCGCTCTGAGTGAGTATTCGACGTACTGTGTTGCTCCGAACGGCCCAATTTAGTCCTCCGAGCGCGGGGACGACCGCGAGAACGACGAGGGGAGACGCACGGTGACCCTGGCGCTCCTGCCCCCGGTGGCCGCCGAGGCGGACCCCGCCTCCGGGCGACGCCTCACCGGCCTGGAGTTCCTCCTGCCGCTGTTCTCGGTGGTCACCCTGCTCGTCGTCCCGCTGGCCCTGTTCGTCGCGCCCGTCCTCGAGCTCGGGCCCGTCTCCTTCGGCGTCCCCGCGGCCCTGTTCGCGGTGTCGGTCGTCTACTGCGCGGTGCGGCTGGGCTCGCTGATGTGGGAGGCGGAACCGCGCTGGTCGGTGCTCGGGCTCTGGATGTTCTCCTACGCCTGGTTCGCGGTCTCGGGCCTGACCCAGACCCTCGCCGACCGCAACCCGCTCGGGCTCACCCTGCCCCACACGCTCGCGACCGAGCAGGCCGCGCTGCTGCTCGCCGGCCTGCTGAGCTTCGACCTCGCCTCCCGGCTCCGGCCGCGGCGCCCCGGGGGCGCCCTGCCCGAGGCGCTGACCCGCCGGCTGCGCGGCCGGGTCCTCTCGCCCGACCGCGTCCTGCTCCTCGGCGTGGGCACGCTGGTGACGGCCCCGGGGTTCATCGCGCTCCTGGGCGGCCCCCGGGTGCTGCTGGCGGACCGGCAGTCGGTCTACGAGCAGCTCTCCGCCTCCGGGCTCTACTCCTCGGCGTCGAACGCGACCGGCGGGCTGGTCGCCGTCATCGGGGGAGTGCTGCCCTTCGTCGCCCTCATCTGCCTGGCCAAGCTGCTCGTCGACGACCCGGTGTTCCGGCGCCGCGCCGAGGCCTGGGCGCTCGGGGTCGCGCTCGTCGGGCTGAACGTCCTGATGAACAACCCGATCTCCAACGCCCGCTACTGGGCCTTCGCGATCGTCCTCGCCTTCTTCTTCACCTGGCGGGGGTCGGCGCGCCCGGCCGTGCTCACCTCGTTCGTGACGGTCTTCGCCCTCAGCGCGCTGATCGTCTTCCCCTACCTCGACGCCTTCCGCGTCTCCGAGTCGACGATGAAGCTCTACGGCGTCCGCACCCCGGCCTACGACCAGCCGGTCGACTTCGTGCTGGGCAAGACCGACTATGCCTCGATCACCGACATCGCCGTCGCGATCCGCGTCGCCGAGCACCAGGGCCACACGTACGGCCGGCAGCTGCTCGGCGCGGCCACCTTCTGGGTCCCGCGGTCGCTGTGGCCCGACAAGCCCGACAACACCGCGTTCCTCATCGCCGACGAGATCAGCTTCCCCAACCGCAACCTCGACTCCCCGCTCTGGGCGGAGGGCTACGTCGACTTCGGCTGGGTCGGCGCCTGCGGCCTGCTGGCGCTCTGCGGCCTGGCGGCGCGCCGGCTCGACGACGCCTTCGTCGCCCTGCGCGGGCTCCGGACGCGCGCGGTGCCGCTCGTGGCCGTCGCCGTCCCGGTGATCGCGGGCTACGAGTACATCCTCATCCGCGGCTCCCTGCTCCAGGCCATGGCGCGCATCGTCACGCTCCTGGTCCTGCTGGTCGCCGTCTCCCACGTCCCCCGCCCCGCCGCGCGCCACGAGGCGCGACCCGAGCCCGCCGGGAGCCTCCCGTGAGCCGCACGGTCCGAGGGCCCCTGGCCCGCCGCCTGCACACCCTGGTCTGGCTGCTCCCGGCCTCCGGGGTGAAGAACCGGCTGCTGCGCCGGTTCGGGCACGTCATCGCCCGCGACGCCTCCCTGGGGTCGTGCGTCGTCCTCACCCTGGGGCACCTGCACGCGGGGGAGCGCGCCCTGATCGCCGCGGGCAGCTTCGTCCGCGGGATCCGGGAGATGGTCCTGAGCGACGACGCCGCCGTCGGCCCCTGGAACATCCTCACCGCGCACCCGGCCTTCCAGCATGAGGGGGAGAACGGGGTGCTGTGGGTCGGCGCCCACGCCGTGATCACCAGCCGGCACAGCATCGACTGCTCGGGGCGGGTCGTCCTCGGGGCGTTCTCCTCCGTCGGCGGGCACGGCACCCAGGTGCTGAGCCACGAGGTCGACTTCACGGGCCCCGTGCAGACCTGCGCCGACATCGAGATCGGTGACCACTCCTTCGTGGGAACGCGATGCACCGTCCTGTCCGGTGCGCGTCTCCCGGACCGGTCGGTCCTCGCCGCGGGCTCGCTGCTGCGACGCGGACCCGACGAGGGCGCCGGTCTCTACACGGGGTCCCCGGCCCGGCGGAAGCAGGCGCTCGACGGCGCGTGGTTCCACCGGCCCGTCGGCCAGACCCGGTCGCTGTGCGACCGCTCGGGGCAGGTGCTCCACGGTGCCTTCTGACCGGCTCGCCCGTCCCGACGACCGCCCGTACCCGCCCCGCCCCTGCCCAGCCTCCGGAAGGACCACCCGGTGACCGCCCGCGAGTACCTCACCCTCCTCGTCCAGCAGTGGCGGTGGATCGTCGGCGCCGCGCTCGTCGGGGTCGTCGTGGCGGGCGTCGTCGTGCTGCTCACCCCGGCGAAGTACGCGGCGTCGGTGACGCTGTACGTCTCCACGGGGTCGAACGTCAACTCGACCGACGCCTACCAGGGCAGCCTGCTCTCCCAGGACCGCGTCAAGTCCTACACCGAGCTGCTCTCGAGCTACCGGCTCGGCCAGGACGTCGTGGCCGACCTCAAGCTGCCCGACGACCCGCAGGACATCGCCGACGAGGTGTCGGCGAGCGTCACCCCGAGCACCGTGCTGCTCAAGGCCGAGGTCACCGACACCTCGCCCGAGCGCGCGCAGGCCATCGCGGGCGCCGTGGGCCGGCGCTTCCCGGCCCTGGTGGCCGACCTCGAGCGCCCCGCCGACCGCACCCAGCCCGCGGCGGTCTCCGCCCGGGTCGTCGAGGGACCCGTCCTCGAGGCCGGCCCCGTGTCGCCGCGCCCGCTCGTCGACCTCGGTCTCGGACTGGCGGCCGGGCTGCTCGTCGGGATCACGATCGCGGTGGTGCGGCGCTCGCTCGACCGCTCCGTGCTGGGCCTGGCCCAGCTCGCGAAGCTCTTCCCGCGCCCGCTGCTCGGCACCCTGCCCCGCGACCGGCACGTCGAGCGCGCGCCGCTGTTCCTGCGCGACCGCCCGACCTCCCCGGCGGCGGAGAGCCTCCGCGCCGTCCGCACCAACATCGGCCTGGCCGGCTCGGGGGACGCCACCCGGGTCGTCACGGTCACCAGCGCCGTCGAGGGCGAGGGCAAGTCGACCCTGCTGGTCAACCTCGCCCTGGCCGAGGCGAACGCCGGCGCCCGGGTCCTCGTCGTCGAGGGCGACCTGCGCCGCCCGCGCGCCTCGGGCTACCTCGGGCTCGGTGACGGCGACGGGCTCTCGGGGCTGCTGGCCGGGCGCGGCGAGCTCCCCGACGCGGTCCGCCCCGGCCCGGTGGAGCGCCTCACCGTGCTCTCCAGCGGGCCTCTGCCGGCGAACCCCTACGAGCTGGTCGAGTCCGACCGCATGGACGCGGTCCTCGCGGCCGCCCGCGAGCAGTACGACCTGGTGCTGGTCGACGCGCCGCCGCTGCTGCCGGTGGCCGACGGGCTCGCGCTCGCGCGCCGGGCCGACTCCGTCGTGTTCGTCGTCCGCGCGGGCTCGACCGGCGCCGCCCTCGTCCGCCGGGCCTACGAGCAGCTCGAGACGGCGGGCGTCAGGCACGTCGGGGTGGTGCTCAACGGCGTCACCACGGCGATCGAGGGCCAGTACGCCGGCGACTACCACGCCGCGACCGGCCTGCGCCGCGAGGCGCCCGAGCCCGCGGCGCGGGCCGTCCCGAGCAGCCACCGCCGCGCCCGCGGCACGCCCCAGCGCCTCCCGGCGAGCGGCGGCAGCCATCGCACGCCCACCGGCGGCATCGCCGTCGGCGACCTCGTCGGCCGGCTCGCCGCCCGCGAGGCGAAGCAGTCCACCACCCGCCCCCTCCACGAGAGGTCGTCATGACGCTGTCCGCCCCCCGCCCGGTCGCCGCCGCGCCGCGGGACGCCGTGGCCGACCCGCGCTCCGCCGTGTTCCCCGAGGTCAGCGCCGGCGGCTACAGCCGGCTCGACGGCTCCGTCGAGTTCTGGTCGCGGGTGAACGCGGTGCTCCCGCCCGACGCGACCGTCGTCGACCTCGGCGCGGGCCGCGGCTCGTTCCTCGAGGACCCGAGCGGGTTCCGCCGGTCGCTGCACGACCTCAAGCCCCGCTGCGCGCGGCTGATCGGGCTCGACGTCGACCCCGCCGTGAAGCAGAACCCCGCCCTGCACGAGAGCCACGTGATCGACCCGCAGGGCCGCTTCCCGCTGGCCGACGCGTCGGTCGACCTGCTGGTGAGCGACTGGACCTTCGAGCACGTCGCCGACCCGGCACACACCGCCGCCGAGATCGACCGGGTGCTCGCGCCCGGCGGCTGGCTCTGCGCCCGCACCCCGCGCAAGTGGGGCGCCATCGGCATCCCGACGAGGCTCGTCCCCAACTCTTTGCACACCGCCGTCCTGCGCCGGCTGCAGCCGGCCAAGGCCGAGGTGGACACGTTCCCCACCGCCTACCGGATGAACTCCCGGGCCGCGCTGCGCCGGTGGTTCCCCACGTCGCGGTACACCCACTGCGTCTACGAGTTCGACGCCGAGCCCGCCTACGTCGGGCGCTCGCCGGGCGCGCTGCGCACCGGTCTGCTCCTGCAGCGCCTGGTCCCCGCGCGCGCCGCGTCCACCCTGATGATCTTCATCCACAAGGGCGGGTCGCGGTGAGGGTCCCCGTCCGGCAGGCCGACGTCGAGGCCCCCGTCCGCGACGCCCCCGAGATCGACGTCGAGTCGGTCCTCGTCTGTCCCCGCCGCCACCTGCGCAGCCGCCGGCTGCGGCTGCTCGTCGCGCTCGTCATGGTCCTGGCGCCCCGGCGGGTCCGCCGGTTCCTCGCCGTCCGCCTCCTCGGCCACGACGTGCACCCCCGGGCCCACCTCGGGCGGGCGCTGGTCGACGTCGACCGCCTCGTCATGGACGAGGGCTCGGTGATCTCGGCGGGCAACGTCATCCGGGGCTGCGAGCTCGTGCTCCTCGAGCGCGACGCCAAGATGGGGATGTTCAACCTCGTCAACAGCGTCCGGCGCGACACCGGCTTCTACGCCGGGGTCGACCGGCTCCCGTCGCTGGTCATGCGCCGGGCCGCGCTGATCACGACGCTGCACGTCATCGACGCCTGCGCCCGCGTCGAGTTCGGGCCGTGGGGGACCCTCGCGGGCTTCGGCTCGCTCGTCCAGACGCACTCCGTGGACTTCGAGGCCGTGCGCCAGGACGCGCTGCCGGTGTCGGTGGGGGACCACGCCCTGGTGATGAGCCGCTCGGTCCTGCTGCCGGGCAGCTCGGTGCCCGACGCCTCGCTGATCGCGGCCGGCGGGGTGGTCTCCCGGGCCCTGCCCGACGAGCCCGCCCTCTACGGCGGGGTGCCGGTGAAGGCCGTGCGGCCGCTCGACCCCACGGCGGCGTTCTTCGTCCGCCGGGCGGTGGACGTCCATTGAGCAACTCCCGCCGCGCGGTGCTGGGGGTCGCCGACCAGGCGGTCAGCTCCGCCACGAACTACCTCACCGCCTTCGTCGCCTCGCTCGTGCTCGTCCCCGAGGCCTTCGGCGCGTTCGTCGTGGCCTACGCCGTGGTCACCGTGCTCGCGGCGGCCACCCGCGCGGTCCTCTCCGAACCCCTGATCGCCCACCTGCCCGGCGTCGCGTCGGCCGACCGGCGGCGCCTCCTCGCGTCCTCGGCGCTCGGCGCGGCCACCGTCTTCGGGCTCGGCGGCACCGTGGTCGTCGTCGTGCTCGGCCTCCTCGGGGGCCCGCTGCTCTCGTCGCTGCTCGTGTTCGCGCCCTGGATCGTCGGGGCGTTCGTCGTCGACGCCGGGCGCTACGTGCTGCTCTCCCGCCTGCGCACCGGCGCGACGCTGGCCGTCGACGGGGCCTGGGCCCTCGCGCAGGGCGTCGGCCTCGGGGTCGTCGCCGTGACCGGCGTGTGGACGACGGGTTCGCTCGCCGCCGCCTGGGGCGTCGGGGCGCTGGCCGGGCTCGTCGTGCTCGTGGTGGTGGGGGTCGAGCGCCCCGGCCGCCCGGGGGCCTGGCTGCACGAGGGGCGCTACCTCTCGGGCTGGTTCACCGTCGTCTCGATCCTCGGCCAGGTCCAGATGTACGCCGTGCTCCTGCTCGCCGGCGCGATCGTCTCGACCACCGACATGGCCGGGCTGCGCGCGGTCCAGCTGTTCGTCCTGCAGCCGCCGACCACGTTCATGGCCGCGGTGCTGGTGCTCGCCACCCCGATGTTCGCCCGGTTCGCCGTCACCCCGGACGGCGGCCTCCCGGCCGGCTTCCACGCGCTGCGCCACCGCGCGACGATTGCCATGGCCCTGCTGGGCCTGCTGATCCTCACCGCGATCCCGCTGCGCGACGTGCTCATGGGCCTGCTCTTCCCGCGCTACGTCGACTACACCCCGCTCGTCGCCCCCACCGCACTCATGGTCGCCGTGCTCGGGCTCTCGGTGCCGTCGGCCGCCGCGCTGCGCGGCATGCGGCGCGGCCGGCTGCTCTGCGGCATCCAGGTGTTCACCAGCGTCGCGATCGTCGTCGGGGCACTGGCCGGGCTGCTCGTCGACGGCGTCCTCGGGCTCTCCTGGGGGATGGCCGCGGCGGCCGTCCTCGTCACCGTCGTGCAGTACGCCGCCGTCGCGCGGGCCCGGCCGCACCCGGCGGAGGAGGTCCCGGCGCTCGCGACCCCGCTCGACGTCCCGGCGCCCACGGCCTCCCCGGAGGACGAGCCGTCCGAGGTGGCTGCGTCCGAGGTGGCTGCGTCCGAGGTGGCTGGGCGCCCCGTCCGATGACCCGCACCCCCCGGCCCGCCGTGGGGCGCCGCACGGCCCTGGCCCTCGGGCTGGCGGCCCCGGTCGCCCTGCTCGCCGCCTGCGCCACGGAGACGGCGCCGCGCCCCGCGCCCGGCCCCGTCCGGGTACGCACCGACTGGAGCCGCCGCCCCGAGGGCACCGCCGCCGCGGTCGGCGACGAGGGCGCCCCGGTGCGGGTGGTGCTGCGCGACGCGCCCCTGCCTCCCGTGGTCCGGACGGGCGCGCTCGTCGGGCAGCTGCCCGACGCCCACGGCGCCTCCTACGTCAACCAGGACGTCGGGTCGACCGTGGTGCGGATCGGCGCCGACTTCGCGTTCGGCCCCGGCTCGGAGGCCGGCTCGCTGTGTCTCGCGGCGTGGACCGGGGTCCCCTACGAGACCCCGGCCGTGCGCACCCACTGCCACTTCGTCCTCACCCCCGCCCGCTGGATCTACGGCGTGATCGAGGACGGGACGAGCCTGCGGGTGATCGAGAGCGGCACGTACGCCGCCGCGCTGCGCCAGGACGGCACGCCCTGCTCGACCGAGGCCGTGATCACCGGGCCGACGGCCTCGCTGACGCTGCCCGACGGCACGACGAGGGCCGTCTCGGACCCGGCGATCCGGGCGCTCGGCGGGAGCTGGGCGTGCTGGGAGTTCTACAAGGACACCGCGGGAGCGGCCGACGTGCGCCTGCTGCGCAGCTGGGCGGGATGAGATGAGCCGGAGCACGACCGTGGCCTTCGTCGGACCGCTGCCCCCGCCGGTCCACGGGGCGAGCCTCGTGACGGTCCGGCTGCTCGAGCGGGTGCGCGAGCACGCCGGGGACGTGCGGGTGGTCGACGTCGGCGGCTCGGGGACCGGGGTCCGGTTCGCCGCGTCGCGGGTGTGGGCGCACCTGCGGGCCCTCGCGGTCGTCGTCGGGCTGCCGGCCGGCGCCGTCGTCTACCTCTCGCTCTCCGGCGGCCTCGGGCTCTGGTACCAGGTGCCGCTGGTCGTCGCGGCCCGGCTGCGGGGGCTGCGCGTCGTGGTGCACCACCACTCGTACGCCTACCTGACCGCCCGCTCGGTGCCGATGGTGCTCGTGACCCGCCTGCTCGGGCCGGGGGACCGCCACCTGTTCCTCTCCGCGATCATGCGGACGGCGTTCCTGCGCCGCTACTCCTCGCGCGCCGACCACCAGGTCGTCAGCAACGCCCACGTCGTCACGCCCGGTCCGGTCGGTCCGCCGCGCCCCCCGACGGGGAAGCTCGTGCTGACCCACGTCAGCAACCTGGGCGTCAGCAAGGGCTCGGTCGCGGCCGTCGGCGCCGCCGAGGTGCTGCGCCGCCGGCACCCGGGAGCGAGCCTGACGCTCGTCGGGCCGTGCGGCGACGAGGAGACCGCGGCCGCGATCGCGGCGGCGGGCGACGCCGTGCGGTGGCTCGGCCCGCTCCCCACCGCCGGCGTCAACGAGGTGCTCGACGACGCCGACGTCTTCCTGTTCCCCTCGAGCTACGTCAACGAGGCCGAGCCGCTGGTGGTCCTCGAGGCCCTCTCGCGCGGGGTGCCGGTGATCGCGACCCGCCGCGGCGCCCTGCCCGACCTGCTGCCGCCCGAGTGGCTCGTCGAGAGCCCCGATCCCGACGAGATCGCTGCGCGCGTCGAGGCCCTCTGCACCGGACCGACGTGGCGGGCCGACGCCGCCGCGCGCGCCCGGGCCCTGTTCGCGGCCCGCCGCGCCGACTCCGACCCGGTCGGGCTGGTCCTGGACGCGCCGGAACCCGACGTGCCCGTCCCCGGGCCGGCCCGGACCGCCGTGCTCCAGGTGCTGCCCACCTTCGACGACGCCTTCGGCGGGCCCGTGTCGGCCGCCCTCGGGGTGTCGGAGAGCTACGCGGGGGTCGACGGGATCTCCCTGTGGACCCTGGGCGCCGGGCGTCCCGGGGAGGCGTGGGAGCCCTACCGGACGGTGGCCCGCCGGTCGTGGTCGAGCCCCGTCGGGCCGCGGCACACCCTGTCCGTGTCGCTCGGGATGCTCCGGTGGCTGCTGCGGCACCTGCGGGGCTTCGACCTGGTCCACGTGCACTTCCACCGCGGCCTGACGATGGTGTGGGTGCCGCTGCTGGCCCGCCTGCGCGGCGTTCCCTACGTGCTGCAGACCCACGGGACGTGCGCCCCGTGGCGGGGACCGCTGGCCCTCGTCGACCGGGTGTTCACGCGCCCGGCGATCCGCCACGCCCGTGCCGTGTGCGTGCTCAACGCCGCCGAGCGCGACCAGCTGCTCGACCTCGTGCCCGAGGCCGCCGTGGTCGTCGTGCACAACGCCGTCCGCACCTCCGGCATAGCGCCGGGGTCGCGGTCCCGTTCGGACGCCCCGCAGCTGCTGTTCTGCGCGCGCCTGCACCCCCGCAAGGGGCTCGGGTGCTTCCTCGACGTCGTCGAGCGGCTGGCGGCCGAGCGCCCGGGCCTCACGGCGCACGTCGTGGGGCACGACGAGGGGGAGCTCGCCGCGGCCCGCGCCCGGGTCGCGCGGACCGGGCTCCCGGTGACCTTCCACGGCGGGCTGGAGCGCCACGAGGTGGACGGCCGGATGGCGGAGTGCGACGTGCTGCTGCACCCGGCGGCGGGGGAGCCCTTCGGGATGTCGATGCTCGAGGCGTTCGCGGCCGGGCTGCCCGTGGTGGCGTCCGCGACGAGCGACCTGGCCGGGGTGTTCGCCGCGGAGGGGGCGGCCCTGCTCCCGCCCGACGGGGACGTCGACGCGTGGACCGAGGCCGCGCGCCGCGTGCTCGACGAGCCCGAGCTGCGCGAGCGGCTGCGGGCCGGCGGGCGCGCGGTGCTCGACCGGCACTTCTCCCGGGCCTCCCTGACCCGGGTGCTGGCCGGGCTGGTCAGCCGGTAGCCGGCAGCACCGGCGGCAGGGTCACCACCTGGGCGGCGAAGGTCAGCCCGGCGCCGAACCCGCACAGGAGCGCGAGGTCGCCGGGGCGGGCCTGCCCGGAGGTGAGCACCTCGTGCATCGCGAGCGGCACCGAGGCGGCCGAGGTGTTGCCGGAGACCGCGACGTCGCGGGCCACGGTGACGTGCTCGGGCAGGGTCAGGGCGCGCACCAGCGCGTCGGTGATCCGCGCGTTGGCCTGGTGCGGCACGAAGGCGTCGAGCTGCTCGGGCTTGCACCCGGCCTTCTCCAGCGCCTCGGACGTCAGCGACACCATGCGCGAGGTGGCCCAGCGGAACACGGCCGGGCCCTCCATCCGCAGCGCGGGCCGCCGCGGGTCGCCCGCGGCCACCTCGCCCCACGTCGGCTCCTGCCGGATCAGGGTCGACTGCGAGCCGTCCGCGCCCCAGGCGGCCGGCCCGATCCCGGGCTCGGTCGCCGGGCCCACCACCGCGGCGCCCGCCCCGTCGCCGAAGAGGAACGCGGTGGAGCGGTCGGTGGGCTCGACGATGTCGGTCATCCGCTCCACGCCGACGAGCAGCACCGCCCGGTGGCCCGCCGACACCAGCGACGCCGCCACCTCGAGGGCGTAGCAGAACCCGGCGCAGGCCGCACCGATGTCCATCGCCGCCCCGTGGACCGCGCCCACGGCGTCGGCCACCCGGGTGGCCACCTGCGGGCACGTGGTGTCGGCCGACATCGTCGCGACCAGCGTCACCCCCACGTCGGCCGGGGAGAGGCCCGCCGCGGCGAGCGCGTCGCGGGCGGCGGAGGTGGCCATCGCGACCACCGTCTCGTCGGGCTCGGCCATGCGCCGGGTCGCGATGCCGGAGCGGGCGAACACCCAGTCGGCGTCGACCTCGAGGTGTTCGCACACCTCGTCGTTGGTCACCACGCGGCGGGGCCGGTAGGCGCCCAGACCGAGCAGGGCGGCGGGATGGCCGGTGGAGATCGAGCCCACGAGGTGCCTCGTCAGACGCTGGGGGGAGGTCGTCCCCTCCACCGTCACCCCGACCCGTGGTTACTTGGAAGTCCTACTATCCGGTACGGCCATGTCCCTGCTCACAAGGGGTGGGCTACGCCCATGTGAGCACTGATCCGTGTCTCGACACGGATTTCTGCTCACAGGGCCTCGGCCACCCCGCGGATCGCCGTCTCGTGGTCGCCCTCGGCGCACAACGGCCCGAACAGGATCTGCTCCGCGCCGGCGTCCGCGTACTCCCGGAAGCGGGCCACCACCTCGTCGGGCGTCCCGTGCGGCACGCAGGCGTCGACGATGCCGCTCATGTCCTGGCCGTAGATCCGCTGCAGGGTCTCGACGGCGAGGGTCCGTGCCTCAGCCCGGGTGTCGGCCACCGCCGACCAGGCGAGCAGGCCGCCGGTGACCGGCCCGCGGCCCTGCTCGGCGGCGACGTCGTTCGCGAGCCGCAGGCCGCGCTCCACCCGGTCGGGGCTGCACAGGTACGGCATCCACACCTCGCCGGCCCGCCCGGCCCGGCGCATCGCGGCCTCCGAGCGCCCACCCACCCACACCGGCACCGGCCCGGTCGGCAGCGGGTCGAGCCGCGTGGGCCGGCCGTCGACCGGCACGGCGTCGCCGGCGAGGTAGGCGCGGACCACCGGCAGCGCCTCGTCCATCCGGCGGCCCCGGGCGCTCACGGGCACCCCGCAGGCCGCGAACTCGTCGGGGTTCTCCCCGCCGACGCCCACGCCCAGCTCGAAGCGCCCACCCGCGATCCGGTCGAGCGTCGCGGCCATCTTCGCCGCGAGGGCCGGCGGGTAGAGCGGGAGCAGGGTGACCGCGGAGAGCAGCCCCACCCGCGAGGTCGTCGCCGCGGCCGCGGCCAGGGCGACGAACGCGTTCGAGGTGGGGCTGCCGAACAGCACGTGCTCGCCGCTCGCCACGAGGTCGTACCCCAGCTCCTCGGCCTGCGCCGCGAGGGCGGGCACCTCGGCGGCGTCGGCGCCCGAGGGCAGCATCAGGCCGACCCTCACGCCTCGCCCACCTTCGCCAGGATCGCCGCGGCCATCCGGAGGTGCACGTCGTCGACCATCTCGCCGTCGACCACGCCCACCCCGGCGGAGCGTCCGGCCTCCACCACCCGCCGCGCGTGCTCGACCTCGGCGTCGGAGGGCGTGAACACCTCGTGCGCGAGCGTCACCTGCGTGGGGTGGATGCAGATCTTGCCGTCGTAGCCGAGGTCGCGGCCCGCGGCGGCGTCGGTGCGGAAGAACGCCTCGTCGCGGACGTTCACCACGGCCTGGTCGAGCGCCCCGACCCCGCCGACCCGCGCCGCCAGCAGCACCTCCGAGCGCGCGAACAGCACCTCCGCCGACGACGCGGTGCGCCGCCCGCCGACCGACGCGATGTAGTCCTCGGCCCCGAAGTACGCGGCGGTCACCTCGGCGCCCTCGAGCAACTCCCGCACCCGCGCCACGCCCCGGCCGGTCTCGATCCCGACGATCACCGGACGGTCGCCCACCGCGTCGCGCAGGGCGTGCAGCTGGGCCCGGTCCTCGTACTTGGGGAGCACCACGCCGGCTGCCGACCCCGCGACCACGGCGACGTCGTCGTCGTACCAGGGCGTGCCCGGGGCGTTGACACGGACCAGGACGAGGCCCCCGTGGTCCGGCAGGTTCTCCAGCGCCGTGGTGCGCGCGGTGTCCTTCGCGTCCGCGGCGACGGCGTCCTCGAGGTCGACCGCGATCGCGTCGGGGCCCGGGCGCGGCGCCTTCGCGATCATGTCGGCGCGGCCGCCGGGCACGAACAGCAGGCTGCGGGGGATTCTCGGCGCGGGGGTCAGCTCGGCCTCCGGTGCATCAGGCCCGTCCGGCGGACGGTGCAGACGGTCTCGTCGCGCTGGTTCTGCGCGCGGTGGGCGAACACGACGATGCCCGCGTCGGGCCGCGACCGCGACTCCCGGGTCTCGACGACCTCCGTCGACACCCGCACCGTGTCGCCGTGGAAGACCGGCTTCGGGAAGACCGCGTCGGTGAGCCCGAGCTGCGCGACGATCGTCCCGAGCGTCAGCTCCGGCACGCTGAGCCCGACGACGAGGGCGAGGGTGAACATGCTGTTCACCAGCGGGCGGCCGAACTCGGTGCGCGAGGCGTAGTCGTGGTCGAGGTGCAGCGGCGCCGGGTTCATCGTCATCGTCGTGAACAGGACGTTGTCGGTCTCGGTGACCGTCCGCCGGGTGGCGTGCTCGACGACGAGGCCCTCGGGGAGGTCCTCGAACCAGAGGCCGCTCACGCGCGCACCGCCGAGGCCAGGGTGTCGAGCGACGACGGATCCTCGAGCGCCGAGGTGTCGCTGCGGGCCTCGCCGTACAGGAGCACCTCGCGCATCAGGCGGCGCATGATCTTGCCGGTGCGGGTCTTGGGCATGGCAGCCGTGACGATCACGCGGTCGGGCCGGGCGATGCCGCCGATGGTGTCGCCGACGAGCCGGATCACCTCGTCGGCCACGCCGTCGCCGCTGTCGCCCGACACCGTCACGAAGGCCACCGGCACGGTGCCCTTGGTCGCGTCGGGGACCCCGACGACAGCCGCCTCCACCACCCGCGGGTGCGATCCGACCACGGCCTCGATCTCCATCGTCGAGAGCCGGTGCGCGGCGACGTTGATGACGTCGTCCGCGCGCCCGAGCACCCAGAGGTGCCCGTCGGCGTCGACCACGGCCTCGTCGTTGGTGGCGTAGCAGCCGGGGAAGCGCTCGAAGTAGGTCGAGAGGTAGCGGTCGTGGTCGTCCCACACGGTGCGCGCCAGTGTGGGGAAGGGCCTCGTCATGACGAGGTTGCCCTTCGTCCCGTCCGGGACCTCCCGGCCGTCGTCGTCGACCACCCTGCAGGCGTGCCCGGGCAGCGTCGTACCGGTGGAGCCGGCCTTGAGGTCGTCGACGCCCGCCACCGGATAGGTCCAGGTCGACCCGGTCTCGGTCTGGCCGTAGGCGTTGACCACGGGAATCCCGAGAGTGTCGGTGGCCCATGCGAACGTCTCGCCGTCGAGGGGTTCGCCCTGCACGGTCACCAGGGAGAGCCGGGGGAGGGGATGGGCGTGGGCGAGGTCGTCACCGAACTTGCGGAGCATCCGCAGCACGGTCGGCGCGCACAGCACCTTCGTGATCCCGTGCTTCTCGCACACCTCGTAGAAGCGGGCGGAGCTCGGGGTGTCGAGCGCGCCCTCGTAGCAGGCGATCGTCGCGCCGTTGGCCAGCCCGCCGATCACGGCCTGGATCGGGAACGTCAGCCAGCCGACGTCCGCGGCCACCCAGTAGACGTCCTCGTCGGTGATCGCGGTCTGCCAGTGCGCGTTGGCCCAGGTGCCCAGCAGGAAGCCGCCGACGGAGTGCACCACGCCCTTGGGGCGCGACTCGGTGCCGCTCGTGAAGATGAGGAACGCCGGCTCGTTGGGGTCGAGCGCCACGAGCTCGCTGCCCTCGGGGTGGTCGGCCACCAGCGCGGCGTAGGAGGTCTCGCCGTCCTGCAGCGGCACGCCGTTGCCGGTGCGGTCGACCACCACGGTGTGCTGCAGCGTGGGGGCGTCGGGGCGGGCCGAGCGCAGCGTGTCGAGCAGCGGCACCGGCTTCCCGCGCCGGTAGATCGCGTCGGCCACGACGACCACCGTGGCGCGTGCCGAGGCGAGCCGGGAGGCCACGGCGTCGCGGCCGAACCCGGAGAACAGCACCGTGTAGATCGCGCCGATGCGGTTGCAGGCGTGGATCGCGGTGAAGGCCTCGACGAGGTTCGGCATGTAGATCGCGACCACGTCGCCCTTGCCCACCCCCAGCGCCGTCAGGCCCGCGCCGAGGCGCGACACCTCGTCGGCGAGCTCGGCGTAGGTCACCGTGCGGCTGTCACCGGGCTCGCCCTCCCACACCACGGCGGGGCGGTCGGGGACGGTCTCGGCCCAGCGGTCGACGCAGTTGTCGGCGACGTTGATCAGCCCGCCGTCGAAGTAGCGGAAGTCGCCGAGCTCCCCGGTGCGCACGGTGTCCCATCGGCGCATCCAGCGGTGCTGCTCGGCCACCCACACCCAGTAGTCGTCGGGGTCGGCGTCGTGCAGCGCGCGGGCGTGCGCGATCTCGTCGGCGTAGCGCGCCGAGCGCTGGTCGGGGCGCAGCGGGATCAGCGGCGCGGCGATCAGGGCGGTGAGCGAGTCGTCCATGACCGGCTCCTCCTGTACTCAGACGGGGCTGACGATGTGGTGGCGGCGGGGCGCCGACCGGGTCCAGTTCTCGGCGTGCCGGAGCCGCACCGCCAGCTCGGTGCGCAGCTCCTCGGGGGGCACCACCGTGTCGACGACGAGGTCCGACGCCATGCGCAGCAGGTTGATCTCCGCGCGGTGCTCCTCGACGAGCCGCGCGACGGTGGCCGCCCGCTCGGCCTCGTCGGGCATCTCGGCGATCTTGCGGGCGTAGACCGCGTTCACCGAGGCCTCCGGGCCCATCGCGCCGATGAACGCCGTCGGCAGCGCGATCGTGGCGCGCGGCTCGAAGCCCGGGGCGCACATCGCGTAGAAGCCGGCGGCGTAGGCCTTGCGCAGGATGATCGAGAACTTCGGCACCTCGGCCGAGCTCATCGCCGCGATCAGCTTCGCGCCGTGGCGGATGATGCCCTGGCGCTCCACCGCCACGCCGACCATGAACCCGGGCACGTCCTGCAGGAACAGCAGCGGGATGTTGAACGCGTCGCACCAGGAGACGAAGCGGGCGGCCTTGTCGGCGGAGTCCACGTGGATCGCGCCGGAGCGCACCTCGGGCTGGTTCGCGACGAGGCCCACCACGCGGCCCTCGAGGCGGGCGAGGCCCACGACGATCTCCTGGGCCCAGTCGGGCTTGATCTCGAAGAACGTCCCGGCGTCGACCAGCCGGTCGATCACCTCGACCACGTCGTAGCCGGTCACCGGGTCGTCCGGGATGACGCCCGACCAGTCGAGCACCTCGGGCTCCACCGGCTCCGCGAGGGCGGGGCGCTGCGTCCAGTCGGCGGGGAGGTAGTCGAAGAGCAGGCGCGCCGCGGCGATCGCCTGCCAGTCCTCGTCGAACACCGAGTCGCCGCAGCCGGAGACCTCGGCGTGCATGCGGGCGCCGCCCATCTCCTCGGGCGTCGTCCGCTCGCCGGTCACCTTCTCGGCCACCCGCGGGCTCGCGAGGAACATCGAGGCCCGGCCCTCCACCATGCCCACCCAGTCGGTGAACGCCGGCATGTAGGCCCCGCCCGCGGCCGACGGGCCGTGCAGGCAGCAGATCTGGGGGACTCGTCCGGAGAGCGCCACCTGCAGGCGGAAGATCGCGCTCGCCCCGCGGCGGCCGGGGAAGAACCCCATCTGCTCGGTGAGCCGCCCGCCCGCCGAGTCGACGAGGTAGAAGACCGGGAGCAGGTCGCGGTCGGCCCGCTCGAGGATGCGGATCTGCTTCTCGCAGGTCAGCTCGCCCCACGATCCGGCCTTCACGCCGAAGTCGTGGGCGATCACCGCGACGGGCCGGCCCTCGATCGTGCCGACGCCGGTGATCACGCCGTCGGCGGGCAGGGAGCCCGCGAGCAGCCCGTCCTCGACGAAGCTGCCCTCGTCGAGCAGGACCGCCAGGCGCTCGCGCGCCGAGAGGGTCCCGGGGTAGCGGCTCGTGTCGCCACCCCGGCGGGCGATCTCCGCCGCCAGGACGACCTCGTCCGCCGAGGGAGGTGCCGGCGCCCCAGGGGGGACGGGCGCCGACACCTCCCTCAGCGGACGTGCGTCGCTCGCCGTCACGGGACCAGCCGCTTGGACAGGATCTCGAGCTGGATCTCGTCGGTGCCGCCGCCGATGCGGAGGATCCGGACGTCGCGCTGGTGCCGGACGATCGGGGTCTCCTCGAGGTAGCCCGCGCCGCCGAAGAGCTGCAGGGCCTCGTCGACCACGTGCGCCGCGGCCCGGCACGCGAAGTACTTGGCGGCGGCGACGGAGCGCCCCGCCTCGGGGTGGCCGCGGTCGATGCGGTCGGCCGCCTGGTAGGTCAGCGCGCGGGCGGCCTCGAGCTCGATCTCGGCCGCCGCGATGCGGTGCCGGATCGTCTGCAGCCCCGTCAGCGGGGCGCCGGACACCTCCCGGCCCTTCACGTACTCGATGACCATGGTGAGCGCCTCGGCCGCGTGGCCCAGGCCCATCCCGGCGAGCACCACGCGCTCGAGCTGGAAGGCCTCCATGATCTGGTAGAAGCCGCGGTTCTCGGCGCCGAGCACGGCACTCTCGGGGACCTCGACGTGGTCGAGGATCACCTCGCGGGTGTCCGACGAATGCCAGCCGAGCTTCTCCAGCGGCTTGCCGGTGGAGAGCCCGGGGGTGTCAGCCGGGACGACGAACGTCGTGATGCCGCGGTGCCCGGTGTCGTCGGTCCGCGCCCCGACGATCAGCACGTCGGCGATGCCGCCGTTGGTGATGTACATCTTGCGGCCGTCGATCACCCACCCGTTGTCGGTGCGATGGGCCTTCGTCGTGATGCCCGCGACGTCCGACCCCGCGCCGGGCTCGGTCACGGCGATGGCCGCGACGGCCGTCCCCGCGGCGATGGCCTCGACCCAGTCCTGCTTCTGCTGCGTCGTCCCGTAGCGCACGAGGTGGGGGCCGGCCATGTAGGCGCTGACCAGCGCGCCCACCGCGATCCCGCCGCAGGCCCGCGCCAGCTCCTCGGAGAGCACCGTGACCGCGGTGGCCTCGCCGCCCTCGCCCGCCGAGCCGCCGAACTCCGACGGGGTGAGCAGACCGAGCAGGCCCGCCTCGCCCATCTCCTTCCAAAGCCGCTCCGGGGGGTGCCCGGCGCGCTCCGACTCGTCGACGAGGGGACGGATCCGCTCGTCGGTGAACCGCCGGACCGAAGCCCGGAAATCCTCGTGCACCTCGTCGAGCTCGAACGCCACGTGATCCTCAATCCTCGATCGCCCGGTCGGGATCCCACGTTCTCGACCGACCGGTCGGGCGAATGTAGGCTGGGCCACACAACGGGGTCAAGTCCTAGGGTCGGGGGGTGGCGATGGGGAGTCGGGCCGACGAACAGCGCCGCCGGATCCTCGACGCCGCCGTGGTGGTGTTCAGTCGTCGCGGCTACCGCGCGACCTCCATGAACGACGTCGCCGCCGGCGTCGGGCTGTCCAAGCCGACGCTGTACCACTATGTGCGCACCAAGCAGGACCTCCTCGTCGGCATCTACGAGCAGGTCCTCGACGAGAGCCTCGCCTCGGCCCGCGCGATCGTGGCTGCGGCACCGACCCCGCTCGAGGCGGTGCGGGCGCTCGTCGTCGAACGGGTCCGCTACACGTGCGAGCACCAGGACCTGCTGAAGATCTGCTTCGAGGAGGAGTCCGAGCTCCCCGACGAGCTCGCCGAGCCGATCCTCGAGCGCCGCCGCGCCTTCGAGGCGGTGGTGCTCGGCGCGGTGCAGGCGCACCTCGACGAGGCCGGCCTGGAGGTCCCGATCCCGCCGAAGGTCCTGGTGAACACCGTGCTCGGCGCCGCGAACTGGGTCTACAAGTGGTACAGCCCGTCCGGTCCGCTCTCGCCCCGCGAGCTGGGGGAGCAGGTCGCGGCGGTGCAGCTCGCGGTGCTGGGCGGCTGACGTCCGGTCGACGGCCGCGTGGGTCGACTTCAGTGGTGACGCGCCGTCCCGGGGCTGCGGCGCGCCGCTGACCTCCGGTCGACCGGACGATGATCGTCTTCAGTGGAGCGAAGAGGGGCGGGGACTGATCGGTCCGCTCCACCGCTGCCGATCATTCGGCCCGGTCGGCGCGGAGATCCCGTCGACCGGCGCGAAGTGGGGTCAGGACCGATCGGTCCGCGCCGCGGACGAGATCTTGCCCAGGAGCGCCGCGCAGTCCCGCTGACGTCCGGTCGACCGGACGGTGATCGTGCTGAGTGGAGCGAAGAGGGGCGGGGACCGATCGGTCCGCTCCGCACCTCCCGATCACGCCGCCCGCCAGCGCGAAGATCCCGTCGAGCGGCGCGGAACGGGGTCAGGACCGATCGGTCCGCGCCGCCGGACGAGATCTTCCCCGGACGGCCCCAGGATCACGACGAGGCGGCGACCTCGGGCCCGGCGGACGAGGACCGGAGCTCGCTCGGCGCGACCCCCCGGTACCGGCGGAACGCGGTGCTGAAGCTGAACGGGTTGGCGTAGCCGACGCGGCGGGCGACGGCGGCGACGGTGGTGTCGGGCTCGGTGAGCAGGGCGCGCTCGGCGAGGTCGAGGCGGTGCTCGCGGACGTAGGAGAGCGGCGAGGTGCCGACGGCGTCGCGGAAGCGGCGGGCGAACGCGGCCCGGCTGATCCCGCTCCGGCGGGCCAGGCCGTCGACGGTCCAGGAGGAGGCCGGGTCGGCGTGCACCGCCGCGAGGGCCTCGGAGACCCCGGCGTCGGCGACCGACGCGATCGGGGCCGCGCCGGTGAGGACGTCCCGGACGACGTCGGTGACCAGCCAGTCGAGGAGGCGGCCGGACACCACGTCACTCGTCCCCAGCTGCCCGACGAGGCGCTCGATCAGCAGCCGGCAGAGCTCGGAGTCGGCGGGCACGACGACGTGGTCGGGCAGCCGGACGAGGCGCTGCGCCGCACCGTGCAGGGCGAACCGGACCACGAGCATCGTCGTCCCGGGCTCGACGACCCGGGCCGGGACGCCGCCGCGACCGCGGAGCAGGACGACGTCCCCCGCGTCGAGCGGGCCGTCGAGGACCTCGACGCGTCCGTGGGCGACGGCGAGCAGGGCCCACCGGTCGCCGGTCGCGAGGGAGGTGGCCCCGGGCTCGAGCTGCTCCACCGCGAAGGTGGGATCGCCGACGTGGACCGTCCCGAGCAGTCCCTCGACCGTCTCCACGCCCGCAGGATAGACGCCCGCGAAGGTGCGCAGGAGCCGCGCGGATGGGCGGGTCGAGTTCCGCGACGGAGGCTGGACGCATGACGTTCACGGCTTCCGACCGGGCACTCCTCGACCGTCCGGTGCACGGGCTCCTCACCACCCTGCCGGGCCCGGGCCGGCTCCCGGCGCCCCGCCCGGTGTGGTTCGAGCGGACCCCCGACGACGACGTGCAGCTGTTCTCGATGGCGGGCGCGCTGAAGCTGCGGCGCCTCGAGGCGGACCCGCGCGCGACGTTCGTCGTGATGACCCTGCCCGACGACGATCCCGAGGGCTGGGTGTCGATGGAGGCGGAGGCGACCGTCCTCGACCACGGGGCCTCGGAGCTCGCCCTCCGGCTCTCCGAGCGCTACTGGGACACGAGTCGGTCCGAGTACCGGGAGATCCTCGACCTCTACCGGGTGGAGGAGAACCTGCGGCGCATCGTCCTGCACCCCACCCGGGTGACCCGGGGGCCGGCCTGACCCGGACATCTTCCCCCTGGAGGAGGACAGGAGCTGACCGCCTCGGGTCCTAACGTCGACCTCACCAGCCGCGATGAGGAGACAGTCCCGATGAGCATCACCCCGGAGGTCAGCATGGCGATCGACCCGAGCACCCTGTCCGGCGAGCGTCGCGACCTGATCGAGAGCCTGCAGGTGCACCGCGGGTTCCTCCTGCAGACCGTGCAGGGGCTCACCGAGGAGCAGGCGCGGACCCGGTCGACGATCTCGGTGCTCAACCTCGCGGGGCTCATCAAGCACGTCGCGCTGACCGAGGCGGGATGGCTGGCGTTCGCGAAGGAGGGCCCGTCGTCGATGTCGATGGAGTGGCCCGAGGTCGACTGGAACGACCCGGTGATCCAGGAGCGGATGGCCACCGGCGACATGCGCCACGACGAGTTCAACCTGCTCGGCGACGAGACGCTCGAGTCGATGCTGGCGTTCTACGCGAAGGTGGCCGACGAGACCGACGCGTTCATCGCCGAGGCCGACCTGGACGTCTCGCACCCGCTGCCCGAGGCGCCCTGGTTCACCCCCGGCGCGACGAGGTCGGTGCGGCGGGTGGCGATCCACATCATCGGGGAGACCGCGCAGCACGCCGGGCACGCCGACTTCCTCCGCGAGGCCATCGACGGGGCGAAGACGATGGGCTGAACGGCGGCACCGCTCGTCGGAGCGAACGGCACTCTCGCGCACATAGAAGCAGCGAGAGTGCCGCTCGCTCCTACTGGGAGGGCGCCGTCGTGGCCGCCTTCGTGGTGACGCGGCGCCGGAGCTCGCCGGTGTCGCGGGCGTCGAACCCCTGGGAGGCGAGCCAGGCCTCGACGCCCTCCCGGTCGGGGTGGGACCGGGGGACCACGTTGTAGACGTAGTTGAGCGACCGGGCGGCGGCCTCCTCGCCGAGCTTGTCCATCGCCCAGGAGCCGACCCCGCGGGTGCGGAACGCCGGAACCACGGCGACGAGGACCTCGGCGTCGCCCCAGGTGTCGTCGAGCCGCCCGAACGCGGCGACCTCGCCGTCGGCCGACTCGACCCGCCACCACGCGTCGCCGAGCGCGTCCCCGGGCGCCGGCGAGCCCAGTCCGTGCACCGCCGGCCCGGCGGGGGAGAAGGCGTCCGCCTTGGCCTCGTCCCACACGGGGGTCGGCTCCGCGGTCCAGGTCCACTCGGTCACCGCTGACCACTTCCTCACGCCTTGCCCTCACGACTGTCTACGGGTCTTCCCGCCTGCGTCACAGTGTCGTAGAATGTGGCACAGGCGACAAGGGGAGGTCCACGGTGACGGTCCTGGACGAGCCGGTCAACGAGACCGTGGCGCCGGAGCGGGTCCCGCCGGTCGACTTCGACACGGCGCCCGGGGAGTACCGGCACTGGCGCTTCACGGTCGACGGCGACACGGCGTGGGTGTACCTCGACGTCGCGGAGGACGGCGGGATCGTCCCGGGCTACGAGCTGAAGCTGAACTCGTACGACCTCGGGGTCGACATCGAGCTCTACGACCTCACGCAGCGCCTGCGCTTCGAGCACCCGCAGGTCCGCAGCGTCGTCCTGACCAGCGGCAAGGACTCGAACTTCTGCGCGGGCGCGAACATCCGCATGCTCGCGGCGTCGAGCCACCCGTGGAAGGTGAACTTCTGCAAGTTCACCAACGAGACCCGCAACGGCATCGAGGACATGACCGCGGCGGGCCAGACCTGGATCGCGGCGCTCAACGGCACCGCGGCCGGCGGCGGCTACGAGATGGCCCTGGCGTGCGACCGCATCCTGCTGGTCGACGACCGCTCGTCCGTGGTGAGCCTGCCCGAGGTCCCGCTCCTCGGCGTGCTCCCGGGCACCGGCGGGCTCACCCGCGTCATCGACAAACGCCGCGTCCGCAAGGACCGCGCCGACGTCTTCGCGACGAAGTCCGAGGGCTTCGGTGGCAAGAAGGCCGTCGAGTGGAAGCTCGTCGACGAGGCCGTGCCGCGCCGCGACTGGGACGAGACGGTGCGCGCCCGCGCCACCGAGCTCGCGGGGGACCGGCCCGCTGACGCGCAGGGCATCACCCTGCCCCCGCTGCGGCGCACCGAGAGCGACGGCGACCTCACCTACGACCACGTGCGCGTCACCCTCGACCGCGCCGCCCGCACGGCCACGATCGTCGTCGCCGTCCCGGAGATGTCCGACGACCCGGCCTCGCTGCACGAGCTCGGCGCGGCGCACCCGCTGCTGGCCCTGACCCGCGAACTCGACGACGCGATCCTGCGGCTGCGCACCAACGAGCTCGAGATCGGCACCTGGCTGCTCCTCACCGAGGGCGCGCCCGAGAACGCCCTCGCCGCCGACCGGCTCATCGCCGACCACCAGGACGACTGGCTGGTCGCCGAGACCACCCGCTACCTCAAGCGCACCCTCAAGCGCCTCGACGTCACCAGCCGCAGCCTCATCGCGCTGATCGAGCCGGGCAGCTGCTTCGCCGGCCCGTTCCTCGAGATCGCGCTGGCCTGCGACCGGCAGTACATGCTCGAGGGCACCTTCGAGGAGGCCGAGGACGCGACGCTCCCGAGCGGCGCGGAGGCCACGGAACCGGCCGCGCTCGTCGTCACGCAGGCGCAGTTCGGCACGTTCCCGATGGGCAACGGCCTGACCCGGCTGGAGAGCCGGTTCTACGGGGACGACGCCACGGTCCGGGCGATCCCGCTCGACGAGCCCCTCACCGGCTCCGACGCCGAGGAAGCCGGCCTGGTGACCGACGCCCCCGACGACATCGACTGGACCGACGAGATCCGGATCCTGCTGGAGGAGCGGGCCTCGCTGAGCCCCGACGCCCTCACCGGCATGGAGGCCAACCACCGGTTCGTCGGCCCCGAGACCATGGAGACCCGGATCTTCGGGCGCCTCACGGCGTGGCAGAACTGGATCTTCGTCCGGCCCAATGCGAGCGGACCCGAGGGTGCGCTGCGCAAGTACGGCACCGGCCGCAAGGCCGACTTCGACCAGAAGCGGGTGTGATCACATGACCAGTGCGCGACCGAAGATCGACTTCGACTCGAAGATCCCGAACAACGTCGACCTCGCGGGCGACCGCAAGCTCCAGCGGGCCCTCGAGCGCTGGCAGCCGAACTTCCTCGACTGGTGGGGCGACATGGGCCCCGCGGTCGACACGAAGGACGTCTACCTGCGTACCGCGGTCGACGTCGGCCGCGACGGGTGGGCGCACTTCGACCACGTCCCGATGAACGAGTACCGCTGGGGCGTGTTCCTCTCCGAGCACGACCCCGACCGCAAGATCGCCTTCGGCGAGCACAAGGGCGAGCCGGTCTGGCAGGAGGTGCCCGGCGAGTACCGCGCCGACCTGCAGCGCCTCATCGTCATCCAGGGCGACACCGAGCCCGCGTCGGTCGAGCAGCAGCGCTTCCTCGGGGCCACCGCCCCGTCCCTCTACGACATGCGCAACCTGTTCCAGGTCAACGTCGAGGAGGGCCGCCACCTCTGGGCGATGGTCTACCTCCTGCACGCCTACTTCGGGCGCGCGGGGCGCGAGGAGGCCGACCAGCTCCTGGCCCGCAACTCCGGCTCGGACGACTCGCCGCGCATCCTCGGGGCCTTCAACGAGGAGACCCCCGACTGGCTGTCGTTCTACATGTTCACCTACTTCACCGACCGCGACGGGAAGTACCAGCTCGGGACGCTGAAGGAGTCGGGCTTCGACCCGCTGAGCCGCACCTGCGAGTTCATGC
Source organism: Actinomycetospora atypica (assembly GCF_042653685.1). NCBI lineage: Bacteria > Bacillati > Actinomycetota > Actinomycetes > Pseudonocardiales > Pseudonocardiaceae > Actinomycetospora > Actinomycetospora atypica. The sequence continues at coordinate 55,527 of NZ_JBHSIV010000012.1, forward strand.
TCAAGGAGGAGGCCCACCACATGTTCGTGGGCACCACCGGCATCGACCGCGTGGTCCGCCGCACCGCGGAGCTGATGCAGACCCACGACACCGAGGCGGTCGCCGGCGCCGGCGGCATCCCGCTGACGATGATCCAGAAGTACATCAACTTCCACTACACCGTCTCGCTCGACCTGTTCGGCAACGAGTCCTCCACCAACGCGGCGAACTACTTCACCGCGGGCATCAAGGGCCGCTGGCAGGAGGAGCGTCGCGACGACGACCACCTGCTGGCCGACGACGCGAGCCACGTCGACGCGTTCCGCGACGGGCAGATCTCGCGCAACGAGGTCCCGGCGCTGCTGGCGCTCAACCAGGACCTGCGCCACGAGTACATCAACGACTGCAAGACCGGTCTCAAGCGCTGGAACCGGATCCTCGCGAAGGCCGGCATCGACGCCGAGCTCTACCTGCCCCACGTCGGGTTCAACCGCCAGGTCGGTGCGTTCGCCTCGGCGAACATCACCCCCGACGGCAAGGTCGTCAGCGAGTCGGAGTGGAACGCGCAGAAGGACCGCTGGCTGCCCACCGAGCTCGACAAGACCCACGTGCGCAGCCTGATGCACCCGGTCCTCGAACCCGGCAAGATCGCGGGCTGGATCGCCCCGCCGTCGACCGGTATCAACGACAAGCCCGTCGACTTCGAGTACGTCCACTTCCAGTAGCCGTCCCGAGCCAGTAGCCGACCCGAGCGCCCGGAGGCGGCCGTGCTGTCCCACCACCAGCAGTTCAACGCGTCGCACTACCTCCTGCACCGCCACCTCCCCGCGGGGGCGTCGCGGGTCGCCGTCCGGGCGCTCACCCCGGGCGGGGTCCGCGAGCTGACCTACGGCGAGGTGGCCGAGGAGGTCGGGAAGGTCGCGTCCGGCCTCCGGGGGCTCGGGGTCCGCCCCGAGCAGCGCGTGCTCATGGTCTGCTCGGACGGGGTGGAGCTGTTCACCGCGATCCTCGCGACGATGCGGATCGGTGCGGTCGCCGTGCCGGTCTCGACGATGCTGCGCGGTCCGGAGCTCGCGAAGCTCGTCGGCGACTCGCGGGCGACGGTGCTGCTGTGCTCGCCGGAGTTCGGCGAGGTCACCCGCGTGGCGGTGGAGCTGGCGGGCTCGCCCGACCTCACCGACGTCGTCGTCACCTCCGCCGGCGTGCCGGTGAACGACCCCGACCCGCTCGCCGGCTACCCGGTCCGCACCCGCGACTGGACCGACCTCGTCGCCGCGGGCTTCGGGCACGACGACGGCCAGTACCCCACCTGGGACGAGTCGCCCGCCCTCTGGCTCTACACCAGCGGCACCACCGGGACGCCGAAGGCGGCGATGCACCGGCACGCCGACATCCGCACCGTCTGCGAGACCTACGGCGCGCAGGTGCTCGGCATCCGCGCCGACGACGTCTGCTTCTCGGTGGCCAAGCTCTTCTTCGCCTACGGCATCGGGAACTCGATGTTCTTCCCGATGGCGGTCGGCGCCTCGGCGGTGCTCTCGCCGGGCCGCCCGTCCCCGGGAGCGATCGCCGCGGTGCTCGCCGAGCACCCGGTCACGCTGTTCTACGGCAGCCCGTCGGTCTACGGCCCGCTGCTCGCGAGCGACCTTCCCGACGATGCCTTCGCGCGCGTGCGCCGCGGGGTCAGCGCGGGGGAGGCCCTGCCGGCCCGGATGGTCGTCGGGATGCGCGACCGGTTCGGTCTCGAGGTGCTCGACGGCATCGGCTCCACCGAGGCGCTGCACATCTACCTGTCGAACCGGCCCGGCGAGGTCGCCCCGGGCACCTCCGGGGTGCCGGTGCCGGGCTACGAGGTGGAGATCCGCGACGACGACGGCACGATCGTCGCCGACGGCGAGAAGGGCACCCTCTACCTGCGCGCCGACTCCCTGTGCACCGGCTACTGGTGCCGCACCGACGTCAACCGCCGCGTGTTCGAGGGCGAGTGGATGCGCACCGGCGACACCTACGTCCGCAACCCCGACGGCACCTACCAGTGTCTGGGCCGCACCGACGACGTCCTCAAGGTCGGCGGTATCTGGGTCACGCCGATGGAGGTCGAGGAGCGGCTGATCACGCACCCGTCGGTGGCCGAGGTGGTGGTCGTGGGCGTGCCCGACGCCGACGGCCTCGACCGCACGGTCGCGTGCGTCGTCCCCGCCGAGGGCGCGGTCGTCGACCCCGACGCGCTCATCGCCTGGTGCCGCGAGGGCCTCGCCTCGTTCAAGAAGCCGAGCCACGTCCTGACGATCGACGCGGTCCCGCGGACGGCCACGGGCAAGGTGCAGCGGTTCCTCGTCCGCGAGCTCGCCGCGAAGGTGCTGGCCGAGGGCGTCCTCGCGGGTGGTTAGGCCGTCGCGCAGACGGCGACGAAGACGAGGCCTTCTGCTGCCCCGGCGCGCAGGTGCCGGGACGACTCCACCGTCAACCTACGGGCGCCACCAGGCGGAGGGCGACCTCGGGGTCGGGGACGAACGACGGGTCCGCCAACCTCTCGGCCACCAGCCCGTCGATCGCGCCGCCCAGGGCGACCGCGAGCGTCCGCGGGTCGCCGGGACCGCACTCGCCGTTCGCCTGCGCCGCCTCGACCAGGGCGGCCACGGGGCGCCAGCGGGCCGGACGGTCGTCGCGGTCGTGCACCACGGCGGCGTCGAGGGAGTCGGCCAGCACCCGGGCGTGCTCCGGGTTCGCGCCCAGGTGCCCGAGCATCGTCGTGACGTAGGCCCGGAGAGCTTCGCCGGGTCCCGCCGCCGCATCGACGGCGTCGCCGACCGCCGCGACGAGGGCCTCCAGGACGTGCGCGTACGCCGCGCGGACCACCGCGTCCTTCGTCCGGAAGTGGTAGAGCACCGCTCCCTTGGTGACGCCCGCGGCCTCGGCGATCCGGGCGAGCGAGCACCGGCCGTAGCCGTGCTCGGCGACCAGCGCGATCGTCACGTCCACGAGCTGGCGGCGCCGGGCGTCCTCGGTGAACGTCACGTCGTCAGGACAGCAGCGACGTCGCCGGCGATCCGCTCCGGGTGCTCACCGGAGATCGCGTGCGAGGCGTCCGGGTAGGTGAGCACCCTCGCCGTCGGGTTCAGGCGCCGGGCGTTCTCGGCGGCGGCCGCGCTGTCGTGCATCACCGAGCGCCCGGCGAGGATCACCAGGGTGGGGACCGGGAGGCGTGGCTCGAGCAGCGTCGGCTGCGGCAGGGCGAGCGCGTAGGTCTGCATCCCGGCCTCGATCATGTCCGCGACCGGCTCGTGCTCCACCGGTGCCCCGTTCGCGGTGTATGAGCCGAACGCGTCCCGCCAGCTGCGGGGCAGCCAGCGCACCGAGGCCGGGACCGACCGCACCACGGTCCCGAGCGGGATCGGCGCGAAGGTCTGCGCCGGCTCGATCAGCGTGAGGCTCGCGAGGCGTTCCGGACGACGCACGGCGAGGTTCGCCGCGGTCCACCCGCCGATCGAGAGCCCGAGCACGTGGACCGTCGGGGTGGGGAGGGCGGCCAACGCCTGGTCGAGCCACGCGGCCTGGTCGGCGTCGTCGACGATCGGGCGCGACTGGACGCTGCGGCCCGGCTCGCCCAGGAGATCCATGGCGTAGACGGTGCGCAGGGCGCGCAGCGACGGGACGTTGTCCGCCCACACCGGCGAGGCCGACGCCCGGCCGGGAATCAGGACCAGCGGTGTCCCGGGCGGTCCGTCGAACCGGTACATCCGGACGACGCCGTGGTCGGTCCGCACGTCGAGCGTCGCGTCCGGCACCGGCATCCGGGTCATCGCCGCGCGGTAGGCGACATCGAACCGGTCGTGCCCCTCGAGGGAGGTGAAGTGACCCACGGGAGCCGTCCGCCTCGTCGTCAGGACGACCGTGGCGACCAGGGCCAGCACGACGGCGACGAGCACGGTTCTCCGCATGATTAGAAGTCTGACCGGTCGGTCAGACGACGGTCAAGTGCACCGTCGCCGGTCGGGGACGGTTGGATCATGGCGTGACCGTCCTCAGCGACCCCCTCGAGCTCCCGTGCGGCGTCGTGCTGCCGAACCGGCTCGTCCGCGCGGCGATGACCGAGAGCATCGCCGACCGCCGCCACGACCCCTCCGAGCGCCACGACCGCCTCTACCGCGAGGCCGCGGCCGGCGGTCCGGGGCTGGTGATCACCGGGAACGTCATGGTCGACCGCGCGCACCTGGAGCGGGCCCGCAACGTCGTCGTCGACGGCGAGACCGATCCCGCCGCGCTGCAGCGTTGGGCCGCCGCGGCCTCCGGGGTGCCGACGATCGTGCAGCTCTCGCACCCTGGGCGCCAGGAGACCCGTTACGTCAACCCGCACCCGGTGGGGCCCTCGACCGGTCCGGCCGTCGCGCTCGGCGGGGCCTACGCGCGGCCCCGAGCGCTCGCGGCCTACGAGATCGCCGAGCTGCAGCGGCGCTTCGTCGACGCCGGGGTCCGGCTGGTCGGGGCCGGGTTCGCGGGGGTCGAGGTGCACGCCGCGCACGGCTACCTGCTCTCGAGCTTCCTCGACCCGGCGACCAACCGGCGCACCGACGCCCACGGCGGCTCGCTGGAGAACCGCGCCCGGTTCCTGCTCGGGATCGTCACGACGATGCGCCGGGCGCTGCCGCCGCACGCGGCGGTCGTCGTGAAGCTCGACGCCCGGGATGACGACGAGCTGGTGACGCTCGGGCGGTGGCTGCAGGACGCGGGGGTCGACCTGCTCGAGGTCTCGGGCGGCAACTACGAGGCCCCGGCGATGGTCGGCCTCGACGCCTCCGGCGCGGAGCTGGCGGGGGAGCACGAGTCGCCGTTCTGGAACTCGGCCGCGGCGCTCGCGGGCGCGGTCGACGTGCCGGTGGTGCTCACGGGCGGGTTCCGCACGCGGGCGGAGGTCGATCGGGCGTTGGACGCCGGGGTGTGCGCCGCGGTGGGGGTGGGGCGCCCGCTCGCGGTGCGGCCCGACCTCGCCGGGCGCTTCGTCCGCGGCGAGACCGACGACCTCGACCGGCCCGCTCCGCGCCTCGGGGGACCGGCGCCGGTGCGCAAGCTGCTCGGCGCGGCGGTGGGCGCCGGGTGGCACCGCATCCAGCTGGCGCGCACCGCCGACGGCCGGGGCCCGCTGCTGGGCCTGCCCGCCCTCGCGGCCGGGGTCGACTACAGCGTCGGCGACTGGACCCGCAGCCTCGTCGAGCGCCCGGGCCGGATGCGTCGGGCCGCGCGGGAGCGGGCGGCCCGGCACTGAGGCCCTGGTGGTTGGAGCGAACGGCACTCTCGCTCACGTAGAAGCAGCGAGAGTGCCGTTCGCTCCACCAGAAGGCTCAGCCCCCGAGCTCGGCCAGCGCCGTCTCGGCCTGCTCGGTGATCGCCTCCGGGCCGGTCACCTCGTCGGCGTCCGCGCCCTCACCCATGTCGCCGGCCTGGTAGCGGGTCCACACCCCGGCGTGGATGCAGGCCGCGCGCCAGCGGGCGAACGCGATGTAGAAGGCGATGTCGGGCAGCGTCGTGCCGGAGGTCTTCTCGTACCGCGCGATGAGGTCCTCGCGGGTGGGGAAGCCGCCGAGCTGCGTGGGGTTCGGCAGGGCCGCCGGCACCGTGTCGCCCTCCTGGGACCAGGAGACGAGCACGTGCCCGAGGTCGCAGTAGGGGTCGCCGATGGTCGCGAGCTCCCAGTCGAACACCGCCGCCGCGGACCCGTCGTCGAGGTAGGAGATGTTCCCCGACCGGTAGTCGCCGTGCGCGATCCGGTTCGCGGGCGGCTCGGGCACCCGCGCCGACAGCGCCGCGTGCGCCGCGTCGATGGCCGACAGGTCCTCCATCGCCGACGAGTGCGCCTGGCGGTGCCACCGCTTGAGCTGCCGCTCGACGAAGTTGCCGGGCCGCGCCATGTCGTCGAGCCCGACCTCGCCGGGCTCCACCGCGTGCAGCGCCGCCAGCACGTCCATCGTCGACTCGCCGATCCGCGTCTTGACCTCCGTCGAGGTCACCCACGACGCGTCCTCCGGGCTGTTGAGCACCCGCCCCGGCGCGAAGTCCATGACGTAGAAGTCGACGCCCGCGATGTCGTGGTCACTGCAGAACGCCACGGGCGGCGGCACCGGGACGTCCGTCGGTGCGAGCGCGGAGAGGAAGCGCCACTCGCGGCCCATGTCGTGCGCGGTCTCGAGCACCCCGCCCATCGGCGGACGGCGCAGCGCCCACGTGGTGCCGGCCTCGTCCTTCACGCGGTAGGTCAGGTTGGAGCGGCCGCCGGTGATCCGCTGGAACGTCACGTCCCCCTCGATGCCGGGGACGTTGTCGCGGAACCAGGCCACGGCCTCGTCGGGAACGCCGCTGTCGCCGGAGAGGCTCATCGCACCGTCACCACGATCTTGCCGACCTGCTGGTTGGACTCCAGGTACTCGTGGGCCTCGACGATCGTGTCGAGCCCGGAGAACACCCGGTCCACCTGTGGGGCGAAGTCGCCGGAGCGCAGTCCCGCTCCCACGAACTCGCCCGCCCGCCGCAGCCGTTCCTCGTCGTGAGTCATCGCGAAGAGGGTATAGCTGCGCATCCACAGATCGGGGAGCGTCTCGGCGGGAAAGATCGTCGGTTGCCCGGAGAGCAGGCCGTGGATCGTCACGATCCCGCCCTTCGCGGTGGCCCGGCACAGGTCGGTGACGCCGGGGCCCGCGACCGCGTCGAACACGTGCTCCACCCCGCGGCCCCCGGTGATCTCCAGGACCTTCCCGACGAGGTCCTCCTCCCCGGTCGCGACGACGTGCGCCGCCCCGGCGTCGAGCAGAGACTGCGCCTTCGACGACGACCGCGAGGTCGCGATGGGGATCGCACCGACCCGCCGGGCCACGGCCATCGCGGCGAGCCCGACGCTCGAGGTGGCCGCGGTGATCAGCACGTGGTCGCCCGCCGTCAGCCCGCCGGTCTCGACGAGGCCGCCGTAGCCGACGAGGAACGGCATCCACACCGCGGCGCCGTCCACCCAGGACGTCGCGTCGGGCAGCGGGACCACCGCGCGGGCGGGGACGAGGGCGCGGTCGGCGTAGACCGAGTAGTCGTTCATCGAGAACCCGGGCACGACGCTCACCCGGTCGCCCACCGCGAACCGGCCGGGCTCGCCGACGGCCGAGACCGTGCCGGAGCACTCGTAGCCCAGCCCGGCGGGGAGTCGCGTCTCCTCGATGTAGGTGCCCTGCCGGAACATCGACTCGGCCCGGTTCAGCCCGATCGCTGCGACGTCGACCACGAGCTCGCCCGGGCCCGGCACCGGGTCGTCGACCTCGGTCACCTCCAGCACCGACGGGCCACCCAGCTCGGAGAACCGCACCGTCCTCGTCATGCTCCGCCCACCTCCCGTCGCGTCGCCCGCCCGGAGATCGTGCCCGTCGGGGGTGCCCGCGCGCCCCCTCTGCCCGGACGGGCGCCGCGTGGGCGCCCAGGGCCGTCCGGGGAGCCCGGAGCGCCCACTCGGCGGTGCGGCCAGGGCGCCCGGTCGCCGTCGGTCGTGCCCCGCTCGACCGGCCGGTGGACCGCGCCCCGACGGGGACGAACGGCTCGATCGTGCCCGGGAGCTGCGTGGAAATCGTGCGCTGAACTACACGGGGTGACCGGTGGCGCAGTGATTCTCACGGTGCGTCACACTGTCGCGCGTGAACACTGGCACCGCGCCCCGGGTGCTCCTCGCCATGGCCTGTCTCCTCGGCCTCGTCGGGGCCGTCGCGGTCCTCGTCGGCGCGACCGGCGCCCCCGTTCCCGCGGAGCCGCGCCCGGCCGCGGTCGCGGCCGTCGCGCCGCAGGACCTGCCCGACGAGCGCGGAGAGCCCGCGACGGTGCTCGCCGTCGCCGACCCGGTCACGATCGACGTCCGGCTCGAGGGCGGGCGGGCACTGCGGGTCCGCGTGCTCGGGGTGCAGCCGCCCGGCGCGTGCTATGCCGAGGAGGCGCAGCAGTTCGCCCGTGGCGCCCTCGCCGGCAAGGCCGTCAGGCTCGTCGGCGACGGGCGCTCCGACCGCTTCTCCCGCGCGCTCGCCTGGGTGTCGCTCCCGCAGGGCGAGTACGCGGTGCTCGCCGCCGAGGCGGGCGTCGTCACCACCTACGCCGCCGACGCGCCGCCCGAGCGCATGCCCGCCGTCCGCGCCGCCCAGGAGCGGGCCGAGAACGCCGGGCGCGGGATGTGGGGCCCGGAATGCGTCACGGCCTCGTGAGTGCCGAGCCGCCGACATCATCCGGGAATCGTCGGCAATCGTGCTCACCTGCGTGAACCCGCCATTCTCGGCCCCTCTCGTTCGGACGAATCGACGATCGGTACCGTCGGGTCGACCAACATCGGGGGGAATCACGTGAAGAATCTGCTCAAGAGCAAGCGCGCGAGGGTGGCCGTGATCGTCGGCGGCGCACTCGGCATCGTCGGGATCGCGCTCGCCGCTTTCCTGCTCACCGCGACCGTCACCGGGGGTGTGACGTTCCGCGATCAGAATGCCGACTTTCGCGTCTCAGCGTCGGGCACTCTCGGGACCAACGGAATGGACTGCACCAACAGCAGGGTCACTGACGGCAACAACATCTCCATCAACCCCGTCATCGCCCGGTTCACCAGCCCCGGGAAGCCCGCTCAGGTCCCCGCGCAGCAATGCACCGTCGCCGTTCGGATCGACAACACCGGGAGCGTGCCCCTCGCCGTCGACGGCACCTTCAGCGCTCCCGCCGGTGTCACCTTCGCCTTCGGTGGCGGCCCCGCCAATGGCAGCATCCCCGCCGGTGGCCGGGCCGACTACACCGTCAACCTCGACGTCGCCGCTGGTAGCCAGCCCTCCGCCGGCCTCATCACCGGAGAGCTGCGGCTCACCAGCTCCGGGGGCACCCAGTAGTCCGTAGGTCCACGAGAGCGGCCCCTTCCCGGACGGGAGGGGGCCGCTCCGGGTCCGGCACGAATGCGGAGAGGCACGGGGCGGCGGCCGGTATGCGTGCGGGCACCGGTCGATCCACTGCGCGGAGGAAGCTCTTCCGCTGAGGATCGGTGGCATTTCGGGCAGCGAGTCGATCGTCCCTGACCGGTGAGTTGTCGGACCGGAACGCCGGCGACCGGGTCCACCCGTACGGAACAGCGACAGCGGGAATGACGTCGCACGGAGTGCGGGCCCACCGGAGAATCGCATGGCCCTTGCCGCATTCGGAGCGGGTGCGGCGATCTCTCCTGTGATCGCGGTACTGACGCACGGGCGCTTCGAGTTGGTGCAGCCGATCGTGAGGATTCGGCTGCTCTCCACGCCGACCCGCAGTCCCTGTCGCCCGTGCCCCTTCGACGAATTCCGAACGGTCGGTACGTCCGTCACCGGTCGCGTCGACGTGCTTCTCCTGTGGTGTGGATACACCACCGCCGCCGACGTCCTCGACCGGTGGCTGGAGGCGTCGGGGAGGGGTTGGTAGCGCCCGGTAGGACCGGCGGCCGGACGAATCGGAGGCTCCCGACCGCCTCGACCCGGCAGGCGAGCACCGTGCCGTCCGTTGTGTCCTTCGGGGCCGATGCCCCGGTGCTCGCCCGGCGGGCACGGTGACACCGACGCGACCGCACGGAGGTGGCGAGGACACCGAGCTCTGCGACATCGCCACCTGGTTCGTGGCGTGCCGGACCCCCTGATCCGCGGCTCTGCCGTCGAGGTCGCCGACGGGTCGCGCCGCCCCGGCGTGGGTCGGCCGGTACCCCGAGAGAGGACACCTCGTGACCGAGACGACCCGGCCCACGGAGAGTGCGGACGAGCCGCGCGGCGCCACGCCGGACGGCCGTTCCCCGAAGGCGGGCGGGGGGCGCGGGCACCATCCCTCGGTGGCCCAGCCCCACCTCGACACGGAGGGACCGATCGCCGAGGCCGAGGCGAGTGCCTCGCGGTCGAGCACCGCCCAGGAGCCCCTCGGCCCGCTGGGTCCGCCGTTGAACCGCCGCTCGCCGTTCCTGATCGGGCTCAGCGCGGCGCTCGGCGTGGCGGCCGTGATCGCCCTGGTGCAACTGGTTCCCGCCGCGGCCGACGTCCTGATCCTGATCGGGGTCGCGCTCTTCGTCGCGCTCGGGCTCGAACCGGCGGTGTCGCGGCTGGCCCGCCGCGGGCTGCGGCGCGGGCTCGCGGTCACCCTGGTCTGCGTCGGGTTCGTCGTGATCGTGGGCGGCTTCCTGGCCGTGGCCGTTCCGCCGATGATCGAGCAGGCGGCCGGTTTCCTGGCCCGGACCCCGCAGTATCTGCAGCTGCTGGGCGACCGCAGCTCGATCATCGGACAGCTCGACGCCCGGTTCGGCCTGCAGCAGCACCTCCAGCAGGCCCTCGCCGACAACAGCTCGACGCTGATCAGCGGTGTGCTCGGGGTGGGGTTGGCGGTGCTGGGCTGGCTGGGCGACACCGTGGTCGTCGTCGTGCTGACGGTGTACTTCCTGGCGGCACTGCCCGGGATGCGCCGAGCGGCGTACCGGCTGGCGCCGGCCTCGCGGCGGCCTCGCACCGTGTTGATCGGCGACGCCATCTGCGTCCGCTTCGGCGGCTACGTGCTGGGCAACGTGGTGATGTCGGTGATCGCCGGCGTGGTCACGTTCGTCTGGCTGCTGGTCGCCGGGGTGCCCTATGCGCTGTCGTTGGCGGTGCTGGTCGCGCTGCTGGACCTGATCCCCGCCGTCGGTTTCGTGATCGGCGGCGTCCTGATCACGCTGGTGGCACTGACCGTGTCCTGGCCGGTGGCCCTCGCCACGCTCGGGTTCTTCGTGGTCTACAACCTCCTCGAGGAGTACCTGCTGACGCCGAAGATCATGGGCAGGACGGTCGAGGTCCCCGCCGTGCTCACCGTGGTCGCGGTCCTCGTCGGCGGTGCCCTGCTCGGGGTCGTCGGAGCCGTGGTGGCCATCCCGGTCGCCGCCGCCGTGCTGCTGGTCGTCCAGGAGATCGTCTTCCCGCGCCTCGACCGCTCCTGAGCCGCACGACCGCCGTCGGGCATCGCCCGGCGTGCAGGCTCCGGTGGGCGGGACGGAGCCTTGACAAAGTCATTCGACCGTCGAAATATGTGGGCGAGGTTGGTGGCGCGCGGAGCACGACGGTGCACAGCGGACACACGGGCATTCATCGCCGAGAACAGCCTGCGATCCCCTGGTGCGGTTTGTCCCCCCGAACCGCAGCAGGCCCGGGGTCGACCGGTTCAGGTCCGCCGAGTGCGGAGCGGCCGGTCGGCCCCTTTCTCATTCCGCCCGCGAGGGCCCCGGGCCGGCTCGATGGCGGCTCTCCTGCGCGCCGGCGTCGTTCACCGACCTGACGCGCCCGGCATCGCCGGCATGTGTCCTCAACGACGCTGCCATGGCACGGAAGAGGCTCGTGAGCGTTCGGCACAGCTCCGGATCGTCAGCCACCCGAGGCTCGGCCCGGAGCAACGCCTCGTCGAGGTCGGAGACGAACAGCGAGAACATGGTCTCGATCGACGACCGACCCTGCCTCGTCAGATCCACCAGCACCCGACGGCGATCGTCGGGATGCGGCGAGCGGTCCACCATGCCGGCCGACACCAACCGGTCGATCAGGGCGGTGGCACTCGCGGGCGTCAGCCCGGCCCGTGCGGCGATGGACGTCGGGGTCAGCGCGCCCTCGTGGAGCAGTTGTCCCAGGACCGCCGCCTCGGTGGTGCTGACCCCGACCTCGGCGGCCATCGTGCGCCGGTAGTCGTCGGTCGCGACGATCAGCTCACGGAGGTGCCGAGCAACGTCGTCCATCCTGGCTCTTTCTGCGGAAGCGTGTGGCCTGGCGGCGGAGAGGGAGGAACGTCGCGCGGGAATTGTCAGTACCTGACGATCACCGGGCGGGAGTGTGCTCCCGGCCGAGGAAGGCCGCGCAGGCCTCGACCATGAGCCCGCGGAAGGCCCGCATCGAGGGCGCGTCCTGCGCGTTCGCGTCGGCCCCGTGGTACATCCCGGGCTCGACGTGCAGGGTGCACGGCACCCCGGCCGCGCGCAGCCGGCGGGCGTGCTCGCGGTCCTCGTCGAGGAAGAGGTCCTGCTCGCCCACCCCGATCCACGTCGGCGGCAGGCCGGAGAGGTCCCGACGACGGGCGGGGGCGGCCTCGGCGAGGACGTCGGAGTCCGCGTCCCCGAGGTAGGCGGCCCAGGCCCGCCGGTTCATCCGCGCGTTCCACACGAAGCGCCCCCGGCCGTCGGGGGAGGGGCCCGTGCGGTCGTCGAGCATCGGGTACTCGAGCAGCTGGAACGCGACCGGACGGCCGGCGTCGTGGGCGCGGTGCACCGTCGCCGCCGCGAGACCGCCGCCCGCGCTCGCGCCGCCGACCCCGATGCGGGCCGGGTCGACGCCGAGCTCGGCCGCGTTCTCCTGCAGCCAGCTCAGGGCGGCGTGGCAGTCGTCGAGGTCGGCGGGGAACGGGTCCTCGGGGGCCAGGCGGTAGTCGACGCTGACGACCCTGACCCCGGCCTCGAGGACGAACCGGCCGCAGAGGGCGTGGTCCATGTCGGGGTCGCCGACCAGGTGCCCGCCGCCGTGGATCCACAGCAGCGCCCCGGTCGGGGAGCGGTCCCGGCCGTCGTCGTACACGAGCACGTCGACCGACCGGCCGGCCGCGGAGGTGACGCGACGGCGCTCCGCCGAGACGCCCTCGGGCAGCGGGACGTCCTGGCGCATCCGGCTCCGGAGCACGGGGACGACCCGCATCGGCACCCAGGCGAACGACAGCGGCAGGCGGGGGCTCCGCAGCTCGGGGGAGACCCGGGCGAGCGCCCGCACGGTGTTCACCGTCCAGGTCCCGACGGCGGTGAGGACGACGAGGCCGAGGGCGCGGCGCAGCATCTAGAGGACCTTCCCGGGGTTGAGGATGCCGTGGGGGTCGAGGGCGGCCTTGACCGCGCGCTGCATGGCGAGGACCTCGGGCGACTGCTCGGCGACCAGCCCGTCGCGCTTGAGCAGGCCGACGCCGTGCTCGCCGGTGACGGTGCCGCCGAGGTCGAGGGCGTCGGCGAGGATCTGCTCGAACGCGGCCTGGGCGCGCCGTTGGGCGGGCTCGTCGCCGACCGGGGTGATCAGCAGCGGGTGGAGGTTGCCGTCGCCGGCGTGGGCGATGTTGGCGATCGTCGTGGAGTGGCGCTCGCCGGTGGCCTGGATGCGGGCGAGCATCTCGGGGACGGCGGCGCGGGGGACGCAGACGTCCTCGGTGAGCACCGGGCCGAGGCGCTCGAGCGCGGGGTAGGCGAGACGGCGGGCGGCGAAGAGCGCGTCGGCCTCCTCGGCGTCGGTGGCCTGCGCGGAGAACGTGGCGCCGGCCTCGTCGAAATGGCGGATCATCTCCTCGGCCTCCGCAGTCCCCGCAGCGCCCGGCGCGTCGGAGCGCCCGAGCAGCAGGACGTCGGCCTCCGCGGAGATGCCGAGGTTCTTCCAGGCGTCGACGGCCTCGAGGCAGGTGCGGTCGACCAGCTCCAGCGCGCTCGGCGTCATCCCCGCCGCCGTGATCGCCGCGACCGCGCGGCCGGCGTCGACGACGCTGGAGAAGTAGCCCGCGACGGTGTGCTCGGGGGCGCGGGCGGGCCGCAGCTTGACGGTGACCTCGGTGATCAGCCCGAGGGTGCCCTCGGAGCCGACCATCAGCCCGGCGAGGTCGAGCCCGGCAACGCCCTTCGCGGTGCGCCGCCCGAGCCGGACGAGCTCGCCGAGCCCGTTGACCACCTGCATGCCGAGCACGTAGTCGCGGGTCACGCCGTACTTGACGCAGCAGACCCCGCCGGCGTTGGTGGCGACGTTGCCGCCGATGGTCGACCAGGGGGAGCTGGCCGGGTCGGGCGGGTACCAGAGGCCCTGCGCGGCGCAGGCGGCGCGGAGGTCGTCGTTGACGATGCCCGGCCCGACCACCGCGAGGCGCTCGGTGGGGTCGATCTCGTGGATGCGGGTCATCTGCTCGACCGACACGACGACGCTGCCGGCGGTCGCGTTCGCCCCGCCGGACAGGCCGGTGCCGGCGCCGCGGGGGACCACCGGGACCCGGTGGGCGAGGCAGGCGCGGACCACGGCCTGGCACTGGGCGGCGTCGACGGGCCGGACGACCGCGGCGGGCAGCTCCCACGGGGCCCACTCGGCGTCGTCGTGGGCGTAGGAGGCCAGCACGTCGGGGTCGTCGATCACGCGGTCGGCGGGCAGCGCGGCCCGCAGGGCCTCCACGACGGGGGCGGGGGCGACGGTCGTCATGGCGGGGGACCTCCGCGATCGGTGGACAGGACCTCACGGTAACCGGCGGCACCGACAGTGCCGCCCGAGCAGACGGGGCGTTCTGCGACGATCGGGGCGTGATGCGCCGGATCGTCCTGTTCCTCGCCGTGGTTGTCGTCCTCGCCGGGTGCAGCAGCACCTCGGAGGTGCGCCGGGCCAGCGGCGGCCCCCTCGCCGCCCCGGGGACCCCCACCGCCACCGCCGTGACCTACGACCCGGCCGCCGCCCCGCCCGGCGCCGACGTGACGGTGGAGATGGTGCGGGCCGAGGCGGACACCTCGGTGGCGCTGACGGTGTCCGGCCTGCGGCCGGACCGGGGCTACGCGGCGCACCTGCACACCCGGCCGTGCGGGCCGACCGGTGCCGACGCCGGACCGCACTTCCAGAACCGGGTCGACCCCGCGGCGACCCCGCAGCAGCCCTCGAGCGACCCGGCCTACGCGAACCCGCAGAACGAGTTCTGGCTCGACGTGCGCACCGACGCCGCCGGTGCGGGGCAGACCCAGAGGACGGTGCCGTTCGCGCTGACCGACCGGCTGCCCGCGTCGCTGGTCCTGCACGAGAAGGAGATGACGGCGACCGCCCCCGGGCAGGCGGGCACCGCGGGCGGCCGGCTCGCGTGCGTCACTCTCACGTCGTAGGGCGCGGGTGATCGCCTAGCGTGGTCCCCGATGCCCCGCACCCCGTCCGGTCCCACCGTCACCCTCTGCCGCGGCTGCTGCTGCGGCACGCTGCGCAAGCACCCGGAGGTCGACCACGTCGGCCAGGTCGAGCGGCTACGGGAGGGGACCGCGGGCGCGGGCCGGGTCAAGCTCAGCGACTGCCTCGACGCGTGCGCCCAGTCGACGGTCGCGGTCGTCTCGCCGTCCCCGGCCGGTCGGGCGGCAGGCGGGAAGCCCGTCTGGCTGCTGGGCGTCCTCGACCGCGAGACCGAGGACGAGATCGCGGCGTGGGTGCAGGCGGGCGGGCCCGGGGTGGCCGACCCGCCCGGGATGCTCGACCTGCGCGTCTTCACCCCGGCCCGGCGGATCCGCCAGCAGGTGCCGTAGCTCGTGAGCAGTCATCCGTGTCCCGGCACGGATGAGTGCTCACCAGCCCGTAGGGCACCCTGGAGCCATGCAGCGTGTGGCGGTGCTCACGGAGCCGGACAACGTCGTCCTCGAGGACCGCGAGGTCCCCGACCCCGGGCCGGGCCAGGTCCAGGTGCAGGTCCGGGCGGTGAGCGTCTGCGGGTCCGACGTCCACTACTACGACCACGGGCGCATCGGCGGCTTCGTCATGCACGCCCCGCTGGTGCTCGGGCACGAGACCTCCGGTGTGGTCAGCGCGGTCGGGCCCGGGGTGACCGCGCCCGCCGTCGGGACCCGCGTCGCGGTGGAGCCGCAGGCCGAGTGCGGGCGCTGCGACCAGTGTCGGCAGGGCCGCTACCACCTCTGCCCCGACATCGCGTTCTTCGCGACCCCGCCGATCGACGGCTCGTTCGCCGAGTACGTTGTCGTCCCGGCCCACCGCGCCCACCCCGTGCCCGACTCCCTCTCCGACGAGGCCGCCGCGCTGATCGAGCCGCTGTCGGTCGCGC
This sequence comes from Actinomycetospora atypica, assembly GCF_042653685.1. Lineage (NCBI taxonomy): Bacteria > Bacillati > Actinomycetota > Actinomycetes > Pseudonocardiales > Pseudonocardiaceae > Actinomycetospora > Actinomycetospora atypica. Next base: position 71,325 of record NZ_JBHSIV010000012.1, read on the forward strand.
TGCACGCCGCCTCGAAGGCCGACATCGGGCCGGGGACCCGGGTGCTCGTCAGCGGCGCCGGGCCGGTGGGGCTGCTGTGCCTGCAGGTGGCGCTGGCGCGCGGCGCATCGCCCGTCGTGGTCACCGACGTGATGGCGCTGCGCCGCGAGGCGGCCACCGAGTACGGCGCCACCACCGTCGTCGACGCCAACTCCTTCGACGACGGCCTCGCCGGGGTCACCGCCGCGATGGGGCAGGCCGACGTGGTGCTCGAGTGCACGGGCGTGCAGCCGGCGGTCGACCTCGCGGTGGCGGCGACCGCGCCCGCGGCCACGGTCGTCCTGGTGGGCACGGGCGCGACGGTGACCCTGCCGCTCGACGTGCTGCAGTCGCGCGAGCTGACCGTGAAGGGCACGTTCCGCTACGCCCACGTCTACCCGGCGGCGATCGAACTCGCGGCCTCCGGGCGCATCCGCCTCGACGACATGGTGACCTCGCACCACCCGCTCGAGGACGCGGTCGGGGCGCTGCTCGCGGCCCGCCGCGACCCCATGGCCCTCAAGGCCGTGGTGCACCCCTCGTCGTCCTGACCACCACGGCGAGACAGGCCAGCGCGATCAGGCCGAGCCCGACGAACAGCACGCTGTAGGAGACGAGGCCGGAGAGCACCGCGAGCACGGCCGGCACGAGGAAGCCGGAGTAGGCCAGCGCGTAGAACACGGCGTTGAGCCCGGCGAGGTGGCGCCGCGGGGCGATCCGCGCCACCTCGGCCAGGCCGCTGACCAGCGCGAACCCGTAGGACACGCCCAGGACCGTCGCCGCGAGGACCGCGAGGAGCACTCCGGGCGAGGCCGCCGTGGCCGCGGCGAGCCCCATCCCGACGACCGCGCAGGCCTGCCCGAGCATCCCGCCGCGGGCGTCGGTGAGCCCGCACCGCTTCGCGACCGTCTGGGCGGCGAACCCGGCGACGAGCGTGATCGCGGTCATCAGCGCCGCGAAGGCGATCGCGTGCCCGGGGACGGCCCGCGCGACGAGCGAGGGCAGGACCGCGTAGGCCACCCCGGCGCTGGTGAACACCCACGGCGCCACCGGCACGACGATCGTCGCGAACTCGCGGTGCTCGCCGACGGGGATCCGCAGGTCGTCGCGCAGGCGCCGCGTGGGGGCCTCACCGCGGTACGGATGGTCGAGCTCCGCTCCGCTGCGTCTCCGGTCGAGGGTCTCGACCGTACGCAGGGCCAGCAGGCCGAGCGGCACCCCGACGACCACGTGGACGGCGTAGGAGAGGACCTCCGGGTACGGGGCCCACTGGGCGAGCATCCCGGCGGCGACCGGGCCGAGCAGGAAGCCGAGGGTCAGGGACATCGCCGCGCGGGAGGCGCCGCCGCCGTCGGGGGAGAGCTCGCTGATCCAGGTGGAACCCACGGCCATCGCGATGCCGAGCGCGAGCCCGGCGAGCACCCGCCCGGCGAACAGCACCGGCACGTCCTCCCCGCCGAGGCCCAGGACGACGCTGCCGAGGATCGCCAGGGGCGGCGCGGCGAGCATCAGCGGCTTGCGGCCCAGGCGGTCGGAGAGCGGGCCCCCGACGAGCATGCCGGGCACTATCCCGAGGACGTAGGCGCCGAGCAGGACGTCGACGGTCGCGGGGGAGAACCCGCCGAGCTCGCGGTACATGACCATGAGCGGGGTGAACTGGTTGCCGCCCCAGGCGACGACGAACAGGGCGAGCCCCACCGGGAACCAGGCGGTCGAGGTGCGGGTGCGGGTGGCGGCGGTCATCGGGGGCCTCCTCGTCCGTGGGTGTCGTCGAGGTGGGCGTGCAGGGCGGCGGCGAAGGCGTCGACGTCGCGGGCGGCGAGCAGGTCGCGCAGTCGGCGGTGCTCGTCGAGGACGGTGCCCGCGGCGGCGCTGCGCCCGCGGACCGACTGGGCGGTCATCCGGCGCTGCCGCTCGCGCAGGGTGCGGTAGAAGCCGGCGAGCAGGCTGTTGCGCCCGGCGTCGGCGACGAGCTGGTGGAACTCCGCGTCGGCCTCGGTGTAGCCGGGGAGGTCGCCCCGGTCGTGGGCCTGCTGCTGGCACCCGATCGCCGCGTCGAGGGCGGCCAGGAGGTGGGCGAGGTCGTCGGGGCGGTGCACGACGTCGGCCGCCGCGTGCGCCTCGACCAGCGCCCGGGCGTCGAGGACCTCGTCGACCTCGTGCGGGGCGACCGGCACCACGAGGGCCCCGCGCTTGGGGAACAGCCGCAGCCACCCCTCGACCTCGAGGCGCAGGAAGGCCTCCCGGACGGGGGTGCGCGACACCTGCAGCGCCGCCGCGACCTCGCCCTCGCTGACCATCCGGCCGCCCTCGAGCTCGCCGGTGAGCACCCGGTCCTTGACGTGGCGGTAGACGGCGTCGGCCGCTGAGGCACCACTGGGATCGGACATAGATACAAGTGTACGCGGAGCGCTCGTGAGCATTTCGGGGGGCTATAGCCCCGCTTAGTGCTCACGAGCGCAGCGCGCACAGGTCAGGCGCCGGTGCGTGCCACCAGCCCCGCCGCCTCGATCCCGGCCACGACGGCCTCCTCGTCGGCGGTGGACGCGTCGCCCGACGCGCCGGCCGCCCCGATGACCTGGCCGTCGGACGAGCAGATGAACACGCCGCCGGGCACGGAGAAGACCTTGCCGCCGGCGAGGGCGGCGACGGAGGTGAAGAACTCGGGGGAGTCGGAGGCCCGCTGGGCGATGGCACGGCTGTCCATCATCAGGCCGATCACGCCGTGGGCCTTCGCGATCGCGACGTCGGGGCGCAGGAACCCCGACCCGTCGGCGCGGCCGAGCGCCACGAGGTGACCCCCGGTGTCGAGCACCGCGACGGTGAGGGGCTTGTAGCCGGCCGACGTCCCGTGCTCCAGGGCGGCGGCGACGATGGTGCGGGCGTTCTCGTAGGTCAGGTCGCTCATGCGGACGGTCTTCCCCGACGGGGTATCGGTCATGTGACCCAGCGCGAGATAACGTGACGCGATGGAGCCGACGATGCCGGCCCGGGGCATCCGCAGCCTCGAGGCGCGTGTCCTCGACGGACTGTCCGAGGCGGTCGTCGTCACCGGGTACGCGCGGGGACGACGACCCCGGCGGATCGTGTACGCGGTGAACCCGGCGGCGCATCGGCTGCTGCCGGGCCTCGTCGTCGGGGAGCCCGTCGGGAACCCCGACGTGTTCGCCGCGGCGGTCGCGGACGGGGCCCCGGGGTTCGAGGCCGAGCTCGCGGGCCGGGTGGTGGTCGGACGGGGCCGGCGGCTCATCGAGGAGCACGAGCCCGACGGGCCCGACGTCCTGACCTGCTGGTACCTGCGCGACGTCACCGAGGAGCGCCGCGGCTCGGCCTCGCTGCAGCGGGCCCAGGCGAACGCCCAGTTCCTGGCCGAGGCCGGGCGGGTGCTCCACGGGGTGCTCCACCTCGACCGGACGCTGCGCGCGGCCGCCTCCCTCGCGGCCGGGACGCTGGCGCCGACGGTGCTGGTGCTGTTCGCCGACGGGTCGGACACCGTCCGCTGGGCCCGCGGGGAGGCCGGGCACGACCGCGCGCGGACCGGCGAGCTCACCCGCTCCGACCTGCGCGTCGCCCCGCGTCTGCACGAGGCGCTCATCGGGGAGGCGGGGGTCGATCCCTGGATCACGGTCGAGCTCGCCGACCTGCCGGTGTGGGCCGAGCCGCCCGCCGACCGTCTCGTCGTGGTCCCGGTGCCGGGAGCGGTGGTCCGCGGCGTCCTGGTGCTCGTGGGGCCCTCCGACGAGGAGGTCCTGCCGCTGGCCCAGGAGTACGCGGTGCGGGTGGGCACCGCGCTCTCCGCGGCCGCGCTCTACCGCGAGCAGGCCCACCTCGGCCACGTGCTGCAGGCGGGCCTGGAGCCGCCACCGCTGCCGACGGACGGCCACGACCGGCTCCGCATCGGGAGCGCGTACCGGCCGGCGCGGGAGAGCCTGCGCGTCGGCGGCGACTTCTACGAGGTGCTGCCCCGCACGTGCGACGGAGAGACGCCGTTCCTGCTCGGCGACGTGTGCGGCAAGGGCATCGAGGCCGCCGTCCTCTCCGGGCGGGTGCGCCAGTCGCTGCACGCCCTGCGCCTGCTCGAGCGCGAGCCCACCACCCTGCTCGGCCTGCTCAACACCGCGCTGCTCGACGCCGCCGACCTCGACGCCGCGGTCGCCCTGCCCCGGTTCGCGACGATGGTCCTGGGCGACGCCCGGCCCCTGGACGGCGGCGGGGTGCTGCTCCGGCTCGCGACCGGGGGCCACCCGCCGCCGCTGCTGCTCCGCGCCGACGGCACCGTCGAGGAGACCGAGGTCGCCGGGTCGCTCGTCGGGGCGCTGCGCGACGCCGAGTTCGGCGCCACCGAGGTCGTCCTCGCGCCCGGCGAGACCTGCCTGCTCTACAGCGACGGCGTCACCGAGGCCCGCGGCGGGCCCGGCGGGCGCGAGTTCTACGGCGAGGAGCGGCTCACCGCGGCGCTGGCCGGGTGCGCGGGCGCGCCGGCGCCGGTGGTCTGCGAGCGTGTGCTGCAGCTGCTCTCCGAGTGGCTCGGCGGGCGCGACCACGACGACGTCGCCCTGCTCGCCCTGCAGGCCGCGCCTCACGTCCAGGAGGCCGCGTGACCGCCCCCGCCGTCGCGACCGACTCCGTGCGCGCCGACTACCTCGACCGGCTCGGCGCCTCCGACGAGGAGGGGGCGGTGGCCGTCGCGCTCGCCGCCCTCGACGAGGGCCTCGACGTGGAGGCGGTGCTGCTCGACGTCGTCGCCGAGGCCCAGCGCGAGGTGGGGGAGCGGTGGGCCGCGGGGGCGTGGACGGTGGTGCAGGAGCACGTCGCCACCCACATCTCCGAGCGCGTCGTCTCCGCGGTCGCCCGGCACCGCCCGCCGCCACGCCCGAGCGGGATCGGCAGCATCTCGGTGGCCTGCCTCGACGGCGAGTGGCACGGGCTGCCCGCCCGCCTGCTCGCCGAGGTCCTCGCCCGCTACGGCTGGGCCGTCACCTTCCTCGGGTCGAGCGTGCCCGCCGGGCAGATGGCGGCCCACCTGCACGAGGCGGGGCCCGACGTCGTCGCGGTCTCCAGCTCCCTGCCCTCCCGGCTGCCCGCCGCCCGCCGGATGGTCGAGGCCTGCCACGCGAGCGGCACCCCCGTCCTCGCCGGCGGCGCCGCCTTCGGGCCCGACGGCCGGTGGTCCCGCGCGGTCGGCGCCGACGGCTGGGCCCCCGACGCGCGGGCCGCGGCCGCGCTGCTCGCCGAGTTCTCCTTCCGCGACGACGACGGCGCCGCCCGCGTCGACGACTCCTCCCGCGACGAGCAGACCGTCCTCCAGGCCCGGCGCGGGGAGCTGGTGGCCGGCATGACGACCGCCCTGCGCGGGACCTCCGTCGACGAGCAGCTCCACGACGACCTCGGGCACCTCGTCGACTTCCTCGCCGCCGCGGTCTACGTCGACGACCCCGCGCTGCTCGCGAACTTCCTGCGCTGGGTGGGCACGGTCGCGGTGCCGGGCGGGCTCACCCGCGACGAGCTCGCCCCGGCGCTCGACGACCTCGCCGAGCGGCTGCGCGACTCGCCGCGCACCGTCGCCCTCCTGCGCTCCGCGGACGTGCGGGAGGCGTGCACGCCGGAGGGCGCCGCGTGACCCCGCCGGCCGACTTCGCGGTGGAGGTCTCGAAGGACGGCGACTCCGTGGTCGTCACGGTCTCCGGCGACGTCGACTACACCCACTACACCGAGCTCGAGGCCGCGATCGACCACGAGATCGCCCGCGCCGGCGGGCCGGTCGACCTCGTCGTCGACCTCGCCGACGTGCCCTACTGCGACTCCTGCGGCATGCGCGTCCTGCTCGGCACCGCGCAGCGCGTCGCCGCCGACGGCGGGCACTTTGCCCTGCGGGGCGTGCAGGGCCAGCCGTCGCGGGCGCTGAAGCTCACCGGCCTCGACCGGGTGCTGGGTACGTGAGCCTTCCCGACGATGCCCGCGTTGTCCCCCGGCCGTCGCGGGTGATCTAGTCGGACCCATGACGTCAGCGCTGCCGGACACCCTCGAGACCCTCGCCGTCGACCGGCCCGCCGAGCACGTCGCGCGCGTGTCGCTGGTCGCGCGCGCGATGGCGCCGGCCTTCTTCGCCGAGCTGCCCGCCGTGTTCTCCGCCCTCGACGCCGACCCCGCGGTCCGCGCGATCGTCGTGACCGGCGCCGACGGGCGCTTCTCCTACGGGCTCGACCTCATGGCCGCGGCCGGCTCGATCGGCGGCGTGCTGGGCGACCCGAGCGCCGCGAACCGGGAGGGGTTCCTGCGCCACGTCCGCGACCTGCAGGCCTCGATCACCGCCGTCGCCGACTGCCGCACCCCGGTGGTCGCCGCGGTGCAGGGCTGGTGCGTCGGGGGTGGGGTCGACCTCGCGACGGCCGCCGACGTGCGCCTGGCCAGCGCCGACGCGCTGTTCTCGGTCCGCGAGGTGCGCATGGCGATGGTGGCCGACCTGGGGTCGCTCCAGCGCCTCGTCGGGATCGTCGGCGACGGGCACCTGCGCGAGCTGGCCCTCACCGGCGACGACGTCCCCGCCGCCGAGGCGCAGCGCATCGGGCTGGTCAACCGGGTGGTCGACACCCCGGCCGAGCTCGAGACCGCCGCCGTCGACCTCGCCACCCGCATCGCCGGGAACTCCCCGCTGGTGACCCGCGGGATCAAGGACGTGCTCGACGCCGAGCGCGGCCCGCGCGTCGAGGCGGGGCTGCGCTACGTCGCGGCCTGGAACGCGGCCTTCCTGCCGAGCGCCGACCTGCAGGAGGCGTTCACCGCGTTCGCCGAGAAGCGCCCGCCGCAGTTCGGCTGAGCCGCCCCGGGGGTCCTGTCGGGCGATCGGGGGACACCGCTGTCGTCCGCAGGACCGGCTCCTCGGGGGACGGGACGGGGGCCCGGCCGGAGACATGCTTTCTCCTGTCAGCACGGAGAACGCCCAGCACCGAACCTCAGGGCCCGGACGCTCCCCGCACCACCTCCCTCACCCCCGGGAGCACGTCATGCGTCTCACCCACCTCGCCGCCGCCACCCTCACCGCGACCGTCCTCACCTTCGGGTCCGCCGGGGTCGCCCTCGCCGACACCGTCACTCCGGCCACCAGCGGCACGAGCTCGGTGGTCAACCAGGCCGAGCCCGGTGTCCTGACCCTCTCGACCTCCTCGGTCAAGCCCGGCCAGTCGATCACCTTCTCCGGCACGTTCGCCGAGCCCGCCGCCTCCACCGCGACCGGCTCCATCACCGTCACCTCCCCGGCCTTCTCCGGCCCGGCGACGATGGACCGGACCAACCCCGAGGCCTTCTCCGGGTCGGCGACGATCGCGTCGGGCGCCAAGGCCGGCACCTACACCGTCACCGCGTCGTCCTCGGCCGGCACGGTCAGCACCCGGCTCACCGTCGCCGGCTCGGGCCCCGCCCCGACGCCCGCGCACCACGGCACCGGCGGCACCACCGGCACCGGCACCGGCACCCACCACGGGACCGGCACCGGGTCGTCCTCGGGAGCGGAGACCACCGACTCGACCCTCTCGATCGCGGAGACCACCGGCTCCGACGTCCTGCCCTGGGTGCTCGGCGGCGCCGGCGTGATCGTGCTCGTCGGGGGCGGCGCCTATGTCGTCGGCCGCGGCCGGAAGGCCGACCGGGAGGTCGAGCAGCAGTACCGCGAGCCGCGCACGGAGGTCATGAACCGCCGCTGACCGGCGGCCCTCAGCGGGGGACGCGGACCACGGTCCGCGTCCCCCGCTCGCGCGTGTCCACCGTGAACGTCCCCCCGACGCCCTCCACCCGCGCCCGGACCGACGCCAGCCCGATGTGCCCGTCGGCGAGCCGCGCCCCGAGCACCGAGCGGTCGAGCCCGACGCCGTCGTCGGTCACCTCGAGCGTCCGGGTCCCGTCGGCATCGGCCATCCCGACGACGACCGCGTCCGCCGCCGCGTGCTTGGCCGCGTTGGTCAGCAGCTCGCGGGCCACCCCGAAGAGGAGCCGGTCGTGCGGGGAGGGATCGAGGTCGCCGCCCGTGACCGTCACCGTGAACCCCGCCCGCTCCGCAGTCCGCTCGGCGACCCGCCGGACCGCCACGACGAGCCCCGCCTCGTCGAGCACGTAGGGGTGCAGGGCGAAGACCACCTCGCGGAGCTCCCGCACCCCCGCGCGCAGCGCGTCGTCGGCCGCCTCCGCGCCCGGGAGCTCGTCGAGCTCCTGACCGGCGACGATGAACGTCTGCAGCGCGTGGTCGTGCAGCTCCTCGGCCAGCCGGCGCCGCTCGCGGGCCTCCGCGTCGAGCACCTGCGCGGTGAGAGCGTCGGCGTCGGCGAGCAGGGCCCGGATGCGGTCGGCGCGGCGCGCCAGCACCACGGCGAGCAGGAACGTCGCGACCGCCACCAGCGCCAGCACCGCCGCCTCGGCCGCGAGCGTCGTCGCCGCCACGGGGGCGCGCTCCACCGCGGCCGTCACCAGGAACGACAGGATCGTCGCGACCCCCACCGCCGCCGAGAGCTCCGGCCGGTACCGGAACGCCGCGAGCACCGGGACCAGCACGTAGGCGAGCGTCGGGAGCGTGCCGCCCCCACCCGCGAACAGGGCGAGGACGGTGATCGCGACGAGGTCGACGGCCGTCGCGACGAGCCCGGTCCGCGGGCTCACCGGCCGGCGGAGCACCCGCGCGAGCCAGACGACCGCGAAGAGCGCGTAGACGGCGGTCGCGCTCCAGAACTCCGGGCCCTCCACGCGCGCCGGGTCGAGCACCGCCCCGAGCGCGACCAGCCCCACCAGGCCGAACCGCAGCAGGCTCGTCGTGCGGGACGCCTCGGCCTCGAAGGTGGCGAGCGCCCGGGAGGCCGGGGTGGTGGTCGCGGGGGTCGTCATTCGAGCAGGCCGCGCCGCATCGCCTCCGCCACCGCGGCGGCGCGCTCGGTCACCTCGAGCTTCTCGTACATCCGCTGCACGTGTGTCTTCACCGTGCTCGGCGCGACGAAGAGCCGCTTCGCGATCGCCGGCGTCGTCATGCCTTCCGCCATCAGCTTGAGGATCTCGGTCTCGCGTTCGGAGAGCTGCGGGCCGCGGTCGGCGCGCCGGTGGCGGATCTCCCCGGCGAGCTCGGCCGCGAGGTCGGCCGGGAGCACCGTGCCGCCCTCGGCCGCCGTCCGCACGGCCTCCACGAGTTCCCGACGACGCGTCTCCTTCGGCAGGTAGCCCGCCGCCCCCTCCTCGAGGGCGCCGTAGACGAGCGTCGGGTCCGTGAACGCGGACAGCACGACGATGCGCGTCCTCAGCCCGTCGCGGGCGGCCCGCCGGACGATCTCGGTCCCGTCCGCGCCGGGCATGCGGTGGTCGACCAGCGCGACCTGCGGGCGGTGCTCGACGAGGGCCGCGAACGCCGCCTCGCCGTCCTCGGCCTCCGCGACGACGTCGATCCACCCGCTCGCCACGAGCGCGCGGACGACGCCGTCCCGGTACATCTCGTGGTCGTCGGCGACGACCACGGTGATCTTCTCGCTCGAGTCACGCACCCGCCCAGAACTCCGTCGCGATCTCGAGCCAGCGCTCGGCGGCGTCGACGTGCGGCCCGTGGCCCGACCCCTCGAACATCTCCGTCCGCGCCGAGCCCCCGGCCTGCTCGTAGCGCTCCAGCACCGTCCGGATCTGCGCGACCATCGGCTGCGGCGGGAACGTGTCGGCGCCGGGCCAGCCCGGGACGATGCCCGCCTGACCGAGCGTGCCGAGCTCGAGCATCGAGGCGTCCGACACGACGACGTCCCGCGTCCCGTGGGTCCACAGCACCGGCGGCTTGGGGTCGAGCTCGGGCAGCCACGACCAGTCGCAGTACTTCGGCGACAGCGCGTTCAGCAGACCCCGGGTCCCCGGCGCCGCCCCGGGCCAGTTCGACGAGGTCGTGGAGTCGCCCGGGTAGCCGTCGTCGCCGATGTTCGACAGCAGGATCTCGTCGACGAGCAGGTCCTCGCGCTCGCGCGGCAGGCGGAAGTCGGGGGACCAGTAGGTGCCGGCCATGACGTTGCGGGGGCTCAGCGGGTCGTCGCCCGACCGGTCGCCCTGCCGCAGCTTCTCCACGAACTGCGGGTTCGCGACCCCGGCGCCCGACCCGGCGTAGTCGTCGTGACACGGCCGCCCGTCCGCGAACGTCCCGCCGTAGCCGTAGGGCGAGACGGGGTCGAGGAACGTCAGGCTCGCCACCGGGACCTGTCGGGCCACCAGCGCGATCGCGGCACCCGCCGTGGACCAGCCGACGAGGTGCGGGCGCGTCACCCCCAGGGTCTCGAGGTAGGAGACGAGGTCGTCCGCCCAGTCGCCGAGCCCGCGCGTGGCGTCGATCGGCGCCTGCTCGGTGCGCCCGAACCCCCGCATGTCGGGCGCGAGGAACCGCCACCGGTCGCTCGCCGGGGACATCAGGTGCTCGTAGAACCGCCCGGTCGACAGGTTGCCGTGGACGAGCACCACGGGTTCCCCGTCGGCCGGGCCGGAGGTGAGGTGGTGGATGCGGATGCGGGCATCGACGGTGCCGGCCTCGACGCCGGGGAGCAGCTCACTCATGGTGGCCGGAACGCTAGTCAGGAGCGGCCGTCCGGGGAACCGTCGCCACACTGAGGGAGCGTGTCGCCACGGGCTGCGGCAGCCCCGCCGCTCGAGAAGGCCCGGTGCTCCCTTGCGCGCCGCACACGGCTGCTGCTGCTCGATCGCCGCGGGCAGCGCGTTGCGGGACGCACACGGCTGGGCCTGCTCGATCGTCGCGGGCAGTGCGTTGCGCGCCGCACACGGCTGGGCCTGCTCGATCGTCGCGGGCAGCGCGTTGCGGGACGCAACGGTGCGGCAGGGCCACCGCCGTCGGCGAGCGAGCCGTGGGCGTCGAGTCGGCGCGGCGGAACGGGCCGGGCGAGGGCGATTCAGTGGCGCGTCGCGCTGTGCCATGGGCGTGTCGCCACTGACGTCGGGAGCCCGCCGATGAAGATCTCGTCGAGCGGCGCGGACCGATCGGTCCCCGCCCCACTCCGCGCCGTGGAACGAGATCTCTGCCGGGGGAGGCCCACTGCGTCGACGACGTGTGTGCGAAGCGCGCAGGTCGGGCGTCGAGACGGGGGAGTCGTGTGCGGGACACCGCCACGTGGCGGGAGCCCGTCGCCTCTCGGCGAGGTCCGTTGCCTGGCGCATACGGCTGGTGGTGCTCGCACGCCGCCGTCGAGGCGTTTGCGGGGCGCAACGACGCGGCGGCGGTACGCCCACCGAGCCGACCGTGCGAGGGACGCAACGACGCGCTAGCGGTACCTCGCCCGAGCCGGCCGTGTGCGGGGCGCAACGACGCGGCGGCGGTACGCCGACCGAGCCGGCCGTGTGCGCGGCGCAACGCGAGCGGCAGGGTCAGGCGGGGAGGGGGAGGCGGTCGAGGAGCCCGTCGACGTCGGTCCCACGCGGCAGGGTCCCGAAGGCCGCGCCGTGCTCACCCGCCACGCGGGAGGCGACGAACGCGTCGGCCACCGCGGCGGGGGAGTGCCGCACCAGCAGGGACCCCTGCAGGACGACAGCCATCCGCTCGGCGAGCCAGCGGGCGCGGTCCTCGGCAGGGTCGCGGAGGTCGTCCTGCAGGGCCTTCCACGCGGCGTCGAGGCGGTGGTCGGCGCCCGAGGCCGCCTCGACCTCCACCCGGTAGGCCTCGACGGCGGCGGGCTCGCGGGAGAGGACCCGCATCAGGTCGAGCGCGTTGACGTTGCCCGAGCCCTCCCAGATCGAGTTCAGCGGCGACTCGCGGAACAGCCGCGGCATGCCCGACTCCTCGACGAACCCGTTGCCTCCGAGGCACTCGAGCGCCTCGCCGACGAGCGTGGTCTGGCGCTTGCAGATCCAGTACTTGCCCAGGGTCACGCCGATCCGGCGGAAGGCGGCCTCGTGCGGGTCGTCGGCGGAGCGGTCCTGGGCCCCGGCGAGGCGCATCGCGAGGGTCACCGCCGCCTCGGACTCGAGCGTCAGGTCGGCGAGCACCCCGCGCATCAGCGGCTTGTCGATCAGCGCCGAGCCGAAGGCGTGGCGGTGCCGGGCGTGCCAGGCGGCCCGCCGGACGGCGTCGCGCATCCCGGCGGCGGAGCCCAGGGCGTTGTCGAGCCGGGTGCAGGCGACCATCTCGATGATCGTCCGGACCCCGCGGCCCTCGTCGCCGACCCGGAACCCGACGGTCCCGTCGAACTCCGGTTCCGACGAGGCGTTCGAGCGGTTCCCGAGCTTGTCCTTGAGCCGCTGGATGGCGAACGGGTTCCGCGAGCCGTCGGGGAGGATCCGCGGGACGAGGAAGCACGTCACGCCCGCGGACGTCTGCGCGAGGACCAGGAACACGTCGCACATCGGGGCGCTGGTGAACCACTTGTGGCCGGTCAGCACGTAGGTGCCGTCGGACTGCTCGACGGCGGTGGTCGTGTTCGTCCGGACGTCGGACCCGCCCTGCTTCTCGGTCATCCCCATGCCCGCGAGCAGGCCGGGCTTCGACGAGGGGTCGCGCAGGGTGCCGTCGTAGGAGCGGCTGAGCAGCCCGGGCCCGTAGCGGTCGAAGAGCTCCGGGGAGACCTTCAGCGCCGGGACGACGGCGTGCGACATCGACACCGGGCAGCCGTGGCCGGCCTCGGCCTGCGACCACACGAGGAACCCCGCCGCCCGGGCCACGTGGGTCCCCGCGGGGCCGTCCCAGACCGCGCCCGCGAACCCGCGCGAGACGGCCTCGCCGAGCAGGGCGTGGTAGCCCGGGTCGTAGTCGACCTCGTCGACCCGGTTCCCCACGCGGTCGTGCGTGCGCAGCCGCGGCTCGTTGCGGTGGGCGGCGTCGGCCCACTCCCGCACCTCGGCCGACCCGGCGCGGCGCCCGGTGTCGTGCAGGTCGTCGAGGGCCCACCCGGCCCCCTCGCGGTGCAGCGCCTCGAGCAGGGGCGGGTCGGCCGCGAGGTCGACGTCGACGAGGTCGGGGACCTGGTTGGTGACGACGTGGGTGGGCATGCCGCGATCCCACCACGGGTGGGCTACCCGCCGGTAGGGCTCACCCGGTCAGCAGGGCGAAGACCGCCGCCGCGCCCGTGAGGAACAGCAGGGAGGCGACCGTCCCGACGACGTCCGTGCGGGGCCGGCGTGCCCCGGCCGGCGGCTCGAGCCAGAAGGCGAGGACCCGGGTGACCACCGGCATGACGAGCCAGGTCAGCGCGCTGACCGACAGCACGTTGCCGACCAGCAGGCTCGCCCACAGCGGCGCCGCCGGCCACACCGCGGAGAGCCCGAGGGTCAGCAGGACGACGGTCGGGTACAGCCCGACGAGCACCGACAGCGCCGTCTTCCAGGACGGCGTCGCCGGACCGGCACCGCTGTTCGTCGGGAACCAGCTCCCGAACGACGCGGTGACCCGCTGCAGGCGGAAGTCGCGGAAGCGCTCGCTCTCGCGGATGAGGTGCTCGCGCTCCGGGGAGGAGAGCCAGGTCTCCAGGTCGGCCTCGGTGGCGAACCGGGTCACCGCCACCCAGTCGTCCTGCACCCTCGCGACCGGCGGGTGCAGCTCGGTGCCGCGGTGGCCCGGGGAGCGTCGTTCGGCCTCGGTCATGCGGTGTTGCCAGGCGAGGAAGGCAGCCTCGTCGTGGGCGGGGACGGCGTGCGAGACGACGACCGTGACCAGGTCGGTCGCCGGGTCGACGCTCATCAGTAGGGGTGGCGGTCGGGGGTGGCGAGGTACTCCTCGTACATCGCGGCGCCGAGGTCGGGGCGCAGCTGCTCGATCTTGATCCGGCGCTCGCTCAGGGGCCGCTTGAAGTCGTCGTACTGGAACTCGTCGTCGAAGCCGACGCCGCGGGTGGCCTCGAGGTCGTTGGCGAAGTAGACGGCGTCGCAGCGGGCCCAGTAGATGGCGCCCATGCACATCGGGCAGGGGATGCCGCTCGTGTAGACCTCGGTGCCCATGAACATCCGGGCGCGCGCCTCGACGACGTCGGGGGAGCCCTTCGGGCGCGGGACGAGGGCGAGGTGGCCCTCGGCGCGCTGGTCGGGGGCGATCGTCGGGGCGTACGGGTTGAGCACCGACGCGGCCTTGCGCAGCATCTCGATCTCGGCGTGCGCGGTGACGTCGCCGGTGATCAGCACCCGGTTCTGCCCACGGGCGACGATCTCACCGTCCTTCACGAGGACGGCGCCGAACGGGCCGCCCCACCCCCGCCGCACCGATTCCGCCGCCAGCCGGCAGGCCTCCGCCATCAGTTCGTCGTGGGTCATGGCGCGAACGCTAGGCCGAACAGGCGTACCCCAGATAGCTCGAACGGAGCAACGGATGATCACGTCGGGGACACGGAGGCACTAGAGGATCTCGAGCCGGCGCTTGCGGTCGGGCGGCGGGAAGGCGGCGTCGAGGGTGGCGAGGTCGTCGTCGGTGAGCGTCACGTCGAGGGCGCCGCGGTTCTCTGCCATCCGCGCCGGGGTGGAGGCCTTGGGGATGGCGATGGTGCCGGGGCGGCGCAGGACCCAGGCGATCGCGACCTGGGCCGGGGTGGCGCCGTGGCGGTCGGCGATCTCGCGCAGGGTCGGGTCGCCGAGGAGCCGTCCCTGCTCGATGGGGGAGTAGGCCATGACCGGCAGGCCCTGCTCGGCCGCCCACGGGAGCAGGTCGAACTCCGGGCCGCGGCGGGTGAGGTTGTAGAGGATCTGGTCGGTGGCCACGGCGGTGCCCGCGAGCTGCTGCATCTCGTCGACGTCGAGGTTGCTCACGCCCCAGCGCCGGATCCTCCCGGTGTCGACGAGTTCGGTGAAGGCCTCGACGGTCTCGCTCAGGGGGTAGCGGCCGCGCCAGTGCAGCAGGTAGAGGTCGATCCGGTCGGTCCGCAGCCGGCGCAGGGCGCGCTCGCAGGCCTCGACGGTCCCGCGGCGCGAGGCGTCGGAGGGCAGCACCTTGTCGACGACGAAGGCCTCGTCGCGCCGCCCGTCGAGGGCCTCCCCGACGAGCTCCTGGGCGCCGCCGTCGGCGTACATCTCGGCCGTGTCGACGAGGGTGAGCCCCTCGTCGAGCGCGGCGTGCAGGGAGGCGATCTCGTCCCGACGACGGCCGGGGTCCTCCGCGTAGCCCCAGGTGCCGGCGCCGAGGACCGGGATCGGGGTGCCGTCGGGGAGGGGCGTCGTCGGGATGTCCATGGCCCGGGAGTGCCTCCCGCCCGGGTGCACCAATCCGGGCCCGACCCGGATTCGTCCCCCCGGGCCGGAGGCGCCTCCCCGGGTCTGGCATCCCGGCACGACGACGCCGGGGGCGACCCCGAGCTGCTCGCGGCCGAGCGAGGCGTTCGAGGAGATCGCGGTGATCCCTCCTCGGACGGTCAGGAGCGCGTCGCGCCACCCGATCGTGGGTGGCAGGGTGAGACCGGGGTCACCCACTCTCGACGACGAGGAGACAACACGATGGCCGACGCACCCTCGATGGCGGAGCTGCTCGGGGACAACCCTCCGAAGAACTGGGGCAAGTGGGGTGACGACGACCAGGTCGGGTCCCTCAACTACCTCGATGCCGCCCAGGTGCTCCGTGGCGTGGCGAGCGTGAAGACCGGCCAGGTGTTCACGCTGCAGTGCCCGATGGGCCACCCGCACGGCGACCCGGTCTTCCCGGGCCGCGAGGGCATCAAGCGCGAGATGGTGTGGGACCAGGAGCTTTTCGAGTCGGGCAACGGCCCGTCCTTCCCGGGCGGCATCCGCGCGAGCGACGACAAGGCCGAGATCTTCCTGCAGGGCTCGTCGCAGTACGACGCGCTCGGGCACGCCTGGTACGACGACACGCTGTGGAACGGCAAGTCCGCCGACACCACCAACGGCGGCGGGATGAGCTGGGCGTCGGTCCTGCCGATCGCGGAGCGCGGCATCGTCGGGCGGGGCGTGCTGATCGACATGGCGCGCCACCGGAACAAGGAGTGGCTCGACAAGGGCGAGACGTTCACCCACACCGACCTCGAGGAGGCCGCGGCCGCGCAGGGGACGTCGATCGAGGACCGCGACATCGTCCTGATCCGCACCGGCTTCCTGAAGTACTTCTACGCGACGCCGGCCGAGGAGTTCTACGAGGGCTTCATCGAGCCGGGCCTGACCTACTCCCGCGAGCTCGTGGAGTGGTTCCAGACCAAGGAGATCCCCAACCTCGTCACCGACACGATCGCCAACGAGGTGACGGCGAACCCCGAGACCGGGGTGCTGCTCCCGCTGCACGCCTCCCTGCTGCGCAACCTCGGCGTGAGCCTCGCCGAGATCATCTGGCTCGACGACCTCGCCGACGCCTGCGCCGCCGACGGCCGCTGGGACTTCCTCTACACCGCCGCCCCGCTGAAGATCCACGAGGCGACCGGTGCGCCGGTGAACCCGGTGGTGATCCGGTGAGCGACTCCGTCTACGAGTCCCGGCCGTGGCTCGCGCGCTACCGCGACGACTACAACCACGGCGCCGTCACCCTCGAGTTCGCGAGCGCCCTCGACATGGTCCGCGCGGCCGTCGAGCGCGACCCCGACTGCGAGATCGTCCGCTACTTCGACGGCACCCTGACGCTGCGCGAGCTCGACGAGCTCTCGGACGCGTTCGCGGTGGCGCTGACCGAGCGGGGCTTCGCCAAGGGCGACCGGCTCGCCACCTACCTGCAGAACATCCCGCAGGTGCTGGTGGTCGTCGTCGGGACCTGGAAGGCCGGCGGCATCGTCGTCAGCGTGAACCCGATGTCGCGGCAGCGGGAGCTCACGACGATCCTCACCGACTGCGACGCGTCGGCGATCGTCTCGCAGGAGGACCTCTGGTCGATCGCTAGCGGGGTCGTCCCGAACACGAACGTCCGCATCGCGTTCACCACCTCGCCGCTGGAGTTCCAGACGAGGCACGACGAGCGCCTCTTCAAGGGCATGGAGCGCACCGCCTGCGAGGGCGCCGAGGACCTGACGACGACGCTGGAGCAGTTCCGGGGCCGCACGCCGGACCCGGTGGAGCTCGGGGGCGACGACGTCGCGTTCCTCGGCTACACCTCGGGGACGACGGGCCCGCCCAAGGGCGCGATGAACACCCACGCCAACATCGTGTTCAACGCCCAGACCTACCGGGACTGGATCAAGCTCGACCGCGAGGACTCGGTCTTCGGGGTGGCGCCGCTGTTCCACATCACCGGCGTCGTCGGGCACCTGGCGATCGCGCTGCTGCTGCCCTGCCCGCTGGTGCTGGCCTACCGGTTCGAGCCGGGCGTGGTCGTCGACGCGATCCGCGAGCACCGCCCGACGTTCTCCATCGGGTCGATCACCGTGTTCATCGCGATGATGAACGCGCCGAACGCCGACTCCGATGCCCTGTCCTCGATGGTCAAGGTGTACTCGGGCGGCGCGCCGATCCCGCCGTCGACGGTGAAGGCGTTCCAGGACCAGTTCGGGCACTACATCCACAACTTCTACGGGCTCACTGAGACCAACTCGCCGTCGCACGGGGTGCCGCTCGGCGCCACCGCGCCGGTCGACGAGGCCTCGGGCGCGCTGTCGGTGGGAGTGCCGGTGTTCGACACCGTCGTGCGGATCGTGCGCGACGACGGCACCGAGGCCGACGTGGGCGAGGTCGGGGAGATCACCACCCGCGGCCCGCAGGTGGTGCCGGCCTACTGGGGCAAGCCCGAGGAGACCGAGAAGGCGCTGCGCGGCCCGGGCGGCGTGATCGAGCTCAGCACCGGCGACGTCGGCTACATGGACGACCAGGGCTGGTTCTACGTCGTCGACCGCAAGAAGGACCAGATCAACGCGGGCGGCTACAAGGTGTGGCCGCGCGAGGTGGAGGACGTCCTCTACGAGCACCCGGCGGTGCGGGAGGCGGCGGTCGTCGGGGTCCCCGACGAGTACCGGGGCGAGACGGTCAAGGCGTTCGTCTCGCTGCGGCCCGGCGCCACGGTGGAGGTCGAGGAGCTGATCGCGTTCTGCAAGGAGCGCATGTCGGCCTACAAGTACCCCCGCCAGATCGAGCTCCGGGACGAGCTGCCGAAGACGGTCACCGGCAAGCTGCTGCGCCGGGAGCTGCGGGGGACCTGACCCGTGCCGGAGCGAACGGCACTCTCGCTGCTTCTACGTGAGCGAGAGTGCCGTTCGCTCCGGCGTACGGCGACCCGACGCCGCGTGGGGCAGTCTGGTGATCATGCGGACAGCGGTGCGGACGGCGTGGCTGGTCGTCGTGCTGGCCCTCGCCCTGGTGGCCGCGGGGTGCGCCGCCGAGACGCCGCCGCCGCCGGCCCCGGCCGCCGACGACGTCGGGTTCGCCGCGGCGATGATGCCCCACCACGAGCAGGCCCTCGAGCTCTCCGCGCTGGTCCGCGGGCGCTCCACCGACCCCGAGGTCACCGACCTCGCCTTCCGGATCGACCGTGAGCAGGTCGAGGAGGCCGGGCAGCTGCGGGGGTTCCTCGCCCTGCGCGGAGGGGCCCCGACGATGCCCATGACCGGCATGGCGGGCATGGCCGACGCCGCGACGCTCGACCGGCTCCGCGCCTCGTCGGGACCGGCCTTCGACCGGCTCTGGCTGGAGACGATGACGGCCCACCACGAGGGGGCGCTGACCATGGCGCGCCAGTACCTCGCGGGCCCGCCCGGGGCGCTGACGGACTTCGCGCGCGCCGTGCTGCTCTCCCAGCAGGCCGAGATCGACCGGATGCGGGCGGCGCTGGCCCGGCCCTGAGCCGGACCCTGTGAACCAGGCCACCGCGGGATGCGGACACTGGGCGTAATCGCCGCCGCCGTTCGCACCCCCGGAGCCTCCTCCTGACGACCACCTCGCCGACCGAGCGGATCGACGCACCGCTCCTCGGACCCGACCCGGAGCCCGGGCCGGCCCGGCGCGCGTGGCCGGAGACGGCGACGGTGCGGCGGATCCTGCGGCTGCTGGTCGTGCTCGCGGCGCTGGTCACCGGGGTCGCGGCCGTCGTCGTGGCGGCCGAGGTGCCCGGGGCGCCGGTGGTGTCGTCGACCTCGACCGTCACGTGGCCGCGGGAGGGTGAGGCGCCCACCGCGACCACGCTCTTCCTCGTCCCGTACCGGCCCGCCTCGCTCGAGGTGACCGTCCCGTGCGGGGCGCTGCAGGCCGCGCGGGACCGGACGGGCGACACCACGGTGCTCGCCACCGCGGTCGGCGCGCCGGTCGACGGGCTCGCGGTGCGGACCCGACCCGGCACCGACGGCGGCGCGACCGCGGTGCAGGTGATCTCGAGCGGACGCGTGGTGCCGGTCGAGGTGCCGGACGACGACTGCGGGCTGCGGATCGTCGCCGACGGGGACGGGCTGGCGGTGACCGTCGGGAAGCGGGCTCCCGTCACCGTGCCCGGCGACCCGGTGCCCGAGGTCTTCGCGGCCACCACCGACCTCACCGGCCCCGACGCGGACGGCCTGGCGCTGACCGCCCGCACCCCGGCCTGGTTCGACAACGCCCCCACCCCGGAGAAGTCGGCGCTGATCACGGCGGCGCCCGCGCTCGCGTTCGCCTCGGTGCTGCTCGTCGTCCTCGCCCGGGTCCTCGTCCCGACGACGCCCGCCGGGCGCACCGTCCGCGAGCTCGCCTCGGCACGGGGGCTCGCGATCGCGCGGACGCGGTGGCGTCGTGTGCGGCGGCGGTTCCTCGTCACGGCGGGCCGCCCCTGGGTGCTGGGCCGGCTCGCGGTGGACGCCGCGGTCGCCCTGGGGGTCACCTGGTGGTCGATCGTCGGGCCGCTGACCGACGACGACGGGTTCGCCGCCGTGATCGCCCGGCAGACCGGCGCCGGCGACCCGGCCAACTACTACCGCTGGTTCAACGCCTCCGAGGTCCCCTTCGGCGCCAACCAGCGGCTCCTCGCCTCGATGGACGTCGGGGCCGGCCCCCTCGAGCTGCGGACCCTGAGCGTCGCCGCCGGCCTGCTGCTGTGGGTGGTCCTCACCCGCGGCGTGCTGCGGCCCGCGCTGGGAGCGGCGGGCCGGACGATCGTCGTGCGGGTCCTGGCCGCCCTCGCGCTGGCCGCGTGGTGGCTGCCCTACGACCTCGGCGCCCGCCCCGAACCGGTCGTCGCGCTCGGGACCGTCGTCGTCATGGCCCTCGTGCTCCGCGCCGCGACCCGGGACGGGCGGGGCCACCCCGTCGTCCTCGTGGCGGTCGCCGCCCTCGTCGCCGGGCTCACGGTGACCGTCGCCCCGTCCGGGCTGATCGCGGCGGCGCCGTTCCTGCTGTGCCTGCCCCGGCTGCTGCGCGCGGTCCGCGACGGCTCGCCCCGCGAGGACGGCCCCGTCGCCCGGGCGACCCGGCTCGTGCTCCCGGCGGCGCACCTCGCGGCGGTCGCGGGCCTCGCCGCGCTGGTCCTCGTCGTCGTGTTCGCCGACCAGTCGTGGCACGGGTTCGAGGTCGCGACCGACGTCCACCGCCAGATCGGGCCGAACCAGCCCTGGTACGCCGAGTGGCTGCGCTACGGCTACCTCTTCGGCGAGGACTCCTGGGGCGCCGCGGCCAAGCGGGTGCCGGTGGTCGCCGGGCTGGTGCTCGGGGGGACGGGACTCGTCGTGCTCGCCCGGGGGACCGCACCCCTCGGCCGGGAGTCGGTGCTCCTGCTCGGCCTGCTGCCCGCCGGGTTCGGGCTGCTCGCGGTCACCCCCTCGAAGTGGTCGCACCACTTCGGCGCGCTCGCCGGGTTCGGCGCCATCGGCCTCGTCGTCGTCCTCGTCGCGCTGGGCCGCGCCAGCCGGCAGCGCGAGCCGGTCGTCGCCGCGACCGCCGCGCTCGCGACCCTCCTGCTCGCCCTCGGCGCCGCCTTCGCGTTCTCCGGGCCGAACGCCTGGTGGGCCTACTCCGGCTTCGGGATGCCGGGATCGACCGGCCCGCAGCGCCCGTTCGACTCGATCGTCCTGTGGCTCCTGCTCGCCGTCGGCATCGCGGTGGCCGCGGGGGTGCTCGCCGGGGTGCGGTGGTCGCCGGGTCCCGACGACGAGGGGCGCGGGTCGCGTCCCGTGCGCGCGGTCCTGGCCGCGGCGCCGCTGGTGCCCGCCGCGACCGGCGTCGTCGTGCTCCTGGTGTCCGTGCTGCTCCTGGCCTCGTCGTTCTCGACCGCCGGCGACCGGGACGGCTACTCGCTCGCGGCGCAGAACCGCGCCGCCCTGGCCGGGGCGCCGGGCGCCTGCGGGCTGCAGGACCGGCTCCAGGTGCTGACGACGGTGCGCGGCGGCCCGCTCACCCCGGTCCGTGGCTCGACCGCGACGCTGTCGGGGTTCGTGGCCGACGGGGGAGCGGTCGACCCGCCACCGTCGCGGCCCGACCAGACCGACGGCAGCGAGGGCACCACCGACACCCGCGACGGCCGGTTCACCTGGGGGAGCCGCGGCGACGGCGACGGGTCGGTCGGCGAGATGACCACCGGCTGGTTCGGGCTCACCCGCCCGCGCGCCGGCCAGGAGCTCGCGATCGGGGTGGCCGGGCGGACCGCCGACGGGGCGTCGCTGACCTGGGAGTTCGGGAAGGGCGACCGGGTGGTGGGCGAGCGGCGCGTCGTCGAGACCGCCGAGCCCGACCGCGGCTACAAGGGCTACTCCGGCTCCGTCGAGCAGGAGCGGCTGCAGGACGCGGCGAGCCGGCGCGACCGCTGGCGCACGGTGACCCTCACCCCGGACGAGGTTCCCGACGAGGCCGACCGCGTGCGCCTGCGCGCCACAGACGACCGCACCGACGCGGGCGGGTGGATCGCGTTCACCGGGCCGCGGGTGGTCGAGCCCGAACCCCTCGACCAGTGGCTCGCCGACCGCGGCCCGGTCCTCGTCGACTGGGCGATCGCCTTCGCCTGGCCGTGCACGGGCGAGCTGCCCCGGGTCGCAGGCGGGGTCGCCCAGACGCCCGGGGTGATCATCACCGCGCCGGGCGCCCCGAACGACCCGGTCCCCGGCGAGCGCACCACCAACCCCAGCCCGCCCGGCGACATCGTCCCGGAACGCTGGACCGGCGGCACCGACGGCCTCTACACCGGCCAGGACTCGGGCGGCAGCTTCGCGGGGCTGACCGCGGCCGCCTCCCTGCGCGAGCTCGACACCCGGCTTCCCGACGAGCCGAGTCGGCGCTGGGGGCGGGTGCTGGTCCCGGACCTCGAGGACCTGGAGGCCGACCGGTACTCCGTCGCGACGGAGACCCGGACGATCCCCGGGACCGACGGCGACCCCGCGCCGGTGGTGAACCCGGCGCCGCTGCCGGTGCCCTGATCCTCGGCTTTCGCGGGAACCAATCGCTCGATCGGGACGACTGGGTCGGTGTCGCGCTCCCCACGCCTGCGAGGACCTCCCCGTGTCAGACACCCTCGACCCGCTCCTCGACGAGCCCCGTCCGACCCCACCCGTCCCCGCGGGCCGCACCGGCGCCTGGCGGGGGCTGCGGCCGCTCGTCGTGCGGCTGCACTTCTACGTCGGGATGTTCGTCGGCCCGTTCATCCTGCTCGCGGCCCTGACCGGGCTGATCTACACGATCACCCCGCAGCTCGACCAGCTGCTCTACCGCGACGCCCTCACCGTCCCGGCGGCCCCGACCTCGCTCGACCTGCGGAGCCAGGTGGCCGCGGCCTCCGCGGCGGTTCCCGACGGCACGGTCACCGAGGTTCGCCCGGCCCCCGACCCGGCGTCGACGACGCGGGTCTCCTTCGACGCCCCGGGCGTCGCCGAGGACTACTCCCGCACCGCCTTCGTCGACCCGCACACCGGGCAGGTCCGGGCCGTCCTCGAGACCTTCGGGGAGTGGCTGCCGACCCGGGCCTGGATCGACACCCTGCACCGCACCCTCCACCTCGGCGACGTCGGCCGGGTGTACTCCGAGCTGGCCGCGAGCTGGCTGTGGGTGCTCGCGGTCAGCGGCCTCGCCCTCTGGGTCGTGCGGCGGCGTCGTCGGTCCGCTCTACGCCGCACGGTGCTGCCCGAACAGTCGGCCCGGGGCCGCGCCCGCCTCCGGTCGTGGCACGGGTCGGTGGGGCTGTGGGCCGCGGTCGGGATGCTGTTCCTCTCCGCCACCGGCCTGACCTGGTCGCAGTTCGCCGGGGAGAACGTCTCGGCGCTGCGGAGCGCCCTGTCCTGGACCACGCCGTCGGTCTCGACGGAGCTGCCGGCGGCGCAGAGTCCGACGACGGACGCGCCCCCGATGGTCACGACCCCGGCGGTCCCGGACGCGCCGGACCTCGTCGGGACCACCGCCGAGCGGGTGCTCGCCGCCGCCCGGGGGGCCGGCCTGAGCGATCCCGTCGCCGTCACCCCGCCCGAGGAGGCGGGACAGGCGTGGACGGTCAGCCAGGTCAAGCGGTCGTGGCCGTTGAAGCAGGACGCGGTGTCGGTCGACCCGTCGACGGGTGCCGTGCTCGAGACCGTCCGCTGGGCCGACTGGTCGATCCCGGCCAAGCTCGCCGAGATCGGGATCAGCGCCCACATGGGCATCCTCTTCGGGGTGGCCAACCAGCTGCTGCTGGTCGCGCTGGCCCTCGGGATCATCGTGGTCGTCGTGTGGGGCTACCGGATGTGGTGGCTGCGCCGCCCGACCCGTCCCGGCGCGACGGCTCCGGGCGGGACCGAGCGGCCGGGCGTCGGGGCGACCGTCTCCGTGGGCGTCGCGGCCGTGGTCCTCGGGGTCTTCTTCCCGGTGCTCGGGGTGTCGTTGCTGGCGTTCCTGCTCGGCGACGCCATGTGGCAGGAGCACCGCCACCGGCAGAGCGCCTAGTCCGTGATCGTGATGAGCCCGTGACCTGCCCCGGGTGCTCCTCCTGGGCTTTCGCGGCCGTGACTGTCGGACCTTCGAACTAATATTCGATCCATGACGGTGACCGAGGGGTTCCTGCGGCAGGACGGGGTGTTCGACGAGCCCCTGCCCGCCGCGCCCCTCGGTGACCCCGCGGACTGTGTGGGGCAGGACGCCGAGGCCGGGCTGGTCGCCTGGCACGAGGTGCTGAACCACGTGACGTGGCGGCGGCTGCGCTGGATCCGGGAGACCGCCCGCGCGCGGGCCGATGTGCTGGAGCGTTGGCCCGAGCCCGACCCGCGGGTGATCGCGGCTGCTCTGGGGTGGTCGGTGGGGATGGCCGCGTCCCGGATCGAGTTGGCCGAGGGGGCCCTGGAGCGGATGCCGCGGCTCGGGGCGGCGATGCGCGACGGGCACGTGGAGGAGTCCAAGGCCGGGAAGTTCGTCGTCGGGCTGCGCGATGTCGACGACGAGCAGGCCCGCACCGTGGTCGACGCGCTGATCGACGAGGCCCCGGGGCTGGGAGTGTTCGAGCTGGAGCAGAAGATCGCGGCGGCGGTGAAGGACGTCGACCCCGACGGGGCGGAGAACCGCTGCAAGGCCGCGGTCGCCCGGGCGCGGGTGCGGACGAGGACGGCGCCGTCGGGGGCGGTGGAGATTCACGGGATGGACCTGGACCCTGACGTCGCGGTCCCGGCGTTCGAGCGTCTGGCCGCGATCGCCGACGAGGTCTCCGGGCGGCTCAAGGCCGCCGGTACCGATGTGCCGCTGTCGCGGGTGCAGGCGTCGGTGTATCTGCGGTTGTTGCACGGCTGCCCCGATGGCGACAACGACGACCTGGCGATCGCCGACCACGTCACCGAGGAACTCCTGGACCCGCCCACCCCCGACGACGGTGGCCCGGACGACGGTGGCCCGGACGACGGTGGCCCGGACGACGGTGGCCCGGACGATGGCGGCCCGGACGACGGCGGCCCGGACGACGGTGGCCCCGCCGGCGGCGGCCCGGACGACGGCCCGCGCGATGACGAGGGCCGCAGGGACGGCCCCGCTGACGGTGGCTCCGGTCCTGATGACCCCGGTCCTGGTGGTCCTGATGACCCCGGTCCTGGTGGTCCTGGTCCTGGCCGCCCTGCCGACGGCCACGGCCCCGCTGCCGGCTCCGACGACGTCACGCCGTCCGGTTCGCCGACTCCGGCAGGCGTTCCCGACCTCGACGCCCTGACCGGGCGCTTCCCGGCGGACGTCGACACCCGGGACAACGGCCCGGACGATGACCACGCCGAGCCGGAAGCGTCGCCGCCGCCGTGGCAGCCCGGCGACCCACCCCCGGAGCCGCCCCCGGACGACACCCCGGACCTGACGATCCCGACCGGGGAGCCGCCACCCCCGCTGACCGCCCGGCTCACCGACCGCGGGCTGGAGTTCCGGCCGGCGACGCTGCGGACCTCGCTGTTCACCGCGCTCGGACTCGCCCGCGCCCACGGCCACCTCCCCGTGGGCGCCCTGACCGGCGGCGACGCCCACGCCCTGGCCTGGGCCCGGACGTGCGCCCAGTTCCGGGTCCTGCTCCACGACGACGACGGCCACCTGCAGTGGGTGCTGCTCGTGCGGCCTCCGCACCGACCGGGCGCCGACCCCCGCTACCGCCGCCAGGTCGTCGAACTCACCGCCTCCACCAGCGACCTCGACACCCTCGACGTCGAGGGCCGGCTGGTCGGGCACTTCGCCGAGCTCGCCCGCCGCACGAAAGCAGCCCTCGAGAGACAGCGGGCCCGCCCGCCCGTAGATCACCCCGCCACGACCACCGCCGACGCCATCAACCGGTTCCCCGGCGCCGAGCTCGCGCGCTGGGTGCAGGCGAGGGACCGGACGTGCCGGTTCCCGATGTGCACCGTCGCGGCGGTGGCCTGCCACCTCGACCACACCCACGACTGGCTGCTCGACGGCCCCACCCAGGCCGACAACCTCGGCGCCCTGTCGGTCGGGGACCACCTGCGCAAACACGACCTCAGGAGCGGCTGGACCGTCGAACAACCCACCCCGGGCAGGTTCGTGTGGACCTCACCGACCGGCACCACCCACACCGTCGAACCCGAGCCCCACCGGGCACTGCGACCGATGCGGCGCGCCCGCTACGACCACGGGATCACCGACACCGACGAGCCGACGACGCAGCGCCCGTGGCGGCCGCGCACCGACAAGCACGGCCACATCACCGATGCCGCCCGAGCCACCCTCGAGGAGATCGACCGCCGACACCGCGAACGACAGAACCAGCCACCCAGCACCTACGACGGCGATCCGCCCTTCTAGGCCTTGTAGCGCTCCTCGAGCTCGCGGATCTCGGAGATGCCCACGATCTCGGTGAACGCGTCGAGCCCGGGCACATCGAGGTCGCCCAGGGCGGCCGAGGGGGAGCCGTCGTCGTGCAGGCGCGTGAGCATCGTCCGGATACCCGATGCGGCGGCCAGCAGCGTCGACACCGGGTAGAGGATCAGCGAGAACCCGAGCTCGGCGAGGCGGTCGTAGGAGGGGAGCGGGGTGCGCCCGCCCTCGGCGCCGTTGAACACCAGCTGGTGGCCCGACAGCTCGGAAGCGACCTTCTCCAGCGCGTCGGAGGAAGTGGGCGCTTCGACGAACAGCAGGTCGGCCCCGGCGTCGGCGAACGCCCTCGCCCGCTCGATCGCGGCGTCGACGCCGTACTGCTGGGCGGCGTCGGTGCGGGCGATGATCACGAGGTCGGGGTCGGTGCGGGCGTCGACCGCGGCCCGGATCTTCGCGGTCATCTCCTCGAGGGGCACGACCTCCTTGCCCGCCAGGTGCCCGCACTTCTTCGGCAGGCTCTGGTCCTCGAGGTGCAGCCCCGCGATACCGGCCTGCTCGTACTCGCGGACGGTGCGGATGACGTTGATCGGGTTGCCGTAGCCGGTGTCGGCGTCCGCGATCAGCGGCACGTCGACCACCGAGGCCATGCGGCGGGCGTTGTCGACCATCTCGGCCTGCCCGAGCAGCCCGACGTCGGGCCGGCCGAGCAACGAGGCGGTGGTCCCGAACCCGGTCATGTAGACGACGTCGAAGCCGGCCTGCTCCACCAGGCGCGCGGACAGCGCGTCGTAGGCCCCGGGGGCGACGACCGGGCGGTCGCCGGCCAGGAGCGACCGCAGGCGGGCGCGTCGTCCGGTGGGGTGGCTGAGCAGATCGGCCATGGCTGGTCCTCCCGCGATGTGTACAAACCGGCCGGAAACTCTGGTCTTCCAGCGCGGGTGACCCTACGTTGCATGCAACGGAGGTGGGAATGGTCACGACGACGACGGCTGGTCGCGCCTCGGAGCGCGCCCACGTCGCCCTGCGGGAGGCCATCCTGCGCGGCGAGCTGGCCGCCGGCGCCCACCTCGGGGAGGTCGAGCTCGCGGAGCGGCTCGGGGTGTCACGCACCCCCGTCCGCGAGGCGCTCAGCCGGCTCGCGTCCGAGGGACTCGTCGAGGTGCTCCCGCACCGCGGGGCCCGCGTGGTCACGTTCTCGCCCGACGACCTCGACGGCATCTTCGACGTCCGCCTCGCCCTCGAGCCGCGCGCCACCGGCCGGGCCGCCGGTCGCGCGACCGCCGACGACCTCGCCGCCCTGGACGACCTCGCGCGCCGCATGCTCGTCGTGGGGAGCCCGGGGCCCGACCAGGACCTCGACGCGCTCGTCCCGCTCAACCGCGAGTTCCACGCCCGGCTGCTCGACGTCGCCGCGGCGCCCGCCCTGTCGAGTGCGCTGGCGAACGTCATGCACACCCCGGTGGTGCTGCGGACCTTCCACACCTACGACGCGGCCTCGCTGCACCGCAGCCTGGCCCACCACGCGGAGATCGTCGCGGCGCTGCGGGCCGGCGACCCCGACTGGGCCTCCGCGGTCATGCGGAGCCACATCGGCAACGCCCGCGCGGTGATGGTGAGGCGCTCGTGAGCAACCCCCACGGTTCGAACTTCGCGCGCCGCGTCGGCTGGGGCATCAACCCCGCCGTCGTGGTGGTCGACCTCGTCCGGGCCTACGTCGAGCCCGAGGGTCCGTTCTTCCTCGACGGCGCCCAGGACCGGGTGCTCGCGGCGACCGCGGAGCTCGTCGGGGCGGCCCGCGAGCACGGCGTGCCCGTGGTGTGGACCGTGGTCCGCTACGCCGCAGACCTCGCCGACGCCGGGTTCTTCGCCGTCAAGGTGCCCGCGCTGGCCTGCTTCGCCGACGGCGCCGAGGGCGGGTGGGGCGAGCTCGTCCTCGCCCTCGCCTACGACGACGCCGTGCTCACCAAGCAGCACGCGTCGGCCTTCGTCGGGACCTCCCTGGCCGCGACCCTGCGGGCGCGGGGCGTCGACACCGTGGTGGTCGCGGGCGTGTCGACGTCGGGGTGCGTGCGCGCGACCGCCACCGACGCCCTCGCGGCGGGCTTCCGGCCCGTCGTCGTGGACGAGGCCTGCGGCGACCGCACCGCGGCCCTGCACGAGAACAACCTGGCGGACCTGGACGCGAAGTACGCCGACGTCGTCGGACTCGCCGAAGCCCTTCAACACCTCGGAGGTCGTTAGATGCAGTACGGCGTCTTCATCCCCAACGCCACCAACGGCTACATCCTGTCCACGGGCAGCCCGCAGTACCGGCCGAGCTTCGCGCACAACGTCGCGATCACGCAGGAGGCCGAGAAGCAGGGCCTCGACTTCGTGCTCTCGATGATGAAGCACCGCGGCACCGGCGGGCCCAGCGACTTCTGGGGCGAGTGCCTCGAGTCGTTCACCCTGTTCGGCGGGCTGGCCGCGGTGACCGAGCGGATCGGGCTCTACCCCTCGGTGACCACGCTCGCGACGCACCCGATCATGGCCGCGCGCATGGTCGCGACGATCGACGAGATCTCGGGCGGGCGCTGCGGGCTGAACATCGTCACCGGCTGGAACAAGCCGGAGTACACGCAGATGGGCCTCTGGCCCGGGGATGAGTACTTCAACCGGCGCTACGAGTACGCCGCGGAGTACGTGCAGGTGCTGCGGGCGCTGTGGAGCGAGGGCACGACGACGTTCCACGGCGAGTTCTTCGACTTCGACGAGGCCGACATGCGCCCGAAGCCGCTGCACACCCCGACCGTGGTGTGCGCGGGCCAGTCGCCCGCCGGCCAGGCGTTCACGGCGCAGTACGGCGACCGGAACTTCATCATGGCCGAGCGCTCGAAGGTCGGGGCGATCGCGAACGGCGTGAAGGAGCTGGGCACCGGCCAGGGCCGCGACGTCGGCACCTACGCGCTCTACTGCATCATCGCCGAGGAGACCGACGAGGCCGCCGACAAGCTCTGCGACCACATCGTCGCCACGGCCGACCTCGACGCGATCAGCCACATGACCACCGGCGCCTCGCTCGACTCCAACCCCGACGGCACGTCCGCCCAGCTGCTCGCCTCCCTGGAGCGCCCGGCCGCCGAGGGCAACATGGCGTTCCTGTCGCTGCCGGTGGTCAAGGGCTCCTACGAGCGGGTCGCCGCGCAGCTCGACGAGATCGCGGTGACCACCGGAATCGACGGCGCGCTGCTCACCTGGCCCGACTTCGTGGACGGCGTGACGAAGTTCGGCGAGCGCGTCAAGCCGCTGCTGCGGGAGGCCGCGCCCGCCGCGACGGTCTGACCGGCAGGCCGACCGGGCCGCCGACCGATAACCTCGGCCGGTGCTCAGGCCCCCGGCCACCCCGATGCTGTTCGTGGAGATCGACGCCGTGCGGCGGTCGGCCGAGGACCTCGGCCGGCCGCTGCGTGGTCCGCTCGACGTGGAGGTCCACCTCGACGCCGTCGAGCGGATGCGGCTGTGGAAGGCCGCGGGCGGGCGCATCGTCGGGTTCGCCCACGTCCCGGAGGTCGCGCGCGGGGAGCTCGGCGAGGACGTCGCGGTCCGCCTGCTCTGGACGGTGCACGAGCGGGCGGGCAACCCGTTCGACACGCTCGTGCAGTGCCCGCACGACCCCGACGCACCCACCCCCGACCTCGCGCGCTGCTGGTGCCGCCCGCCGAAGCCGGGCCTGCTGATCGCCGGGCAGGAGCAGGTGGCCCTGCGCCAGCGCGAGCGCTACCCGGTGTGGATGGCGCTCGTCGTGGCCGCGAGCGAGCCGGTCGCCCAGTGCGCGCGCGACCTGGGGATCGACGTGGTCGACGCCACCGCCTGGCGGTGGGGCGCGGCCGGGTGATTCGTGCCCGAAGGGCCCTGACCTGGGCGGATGGCGCCGATCGTCCCGTCGACAGCATCGTCGGGAAGGCGTAGTCCGGAGTCACGAGACACCCGTGACGAGGATGGTGACCGGCGATGACCGAACGACCGATGAGCGAGCGCAAGCACGTGGTGCCCGCGCCCCCGCCGCACTGCTGGGAGGTGCGCGGCTGGCAGCCGCCGCCCCCGGGGTCGGACGAGGCGCTCGGGTGGCACACCGTCGCCTTCACCCCCTCGCACGACGACGCCGTGGTGATCGCCCACGCGCTCGTCGCCGGCAACGGTCCCGACGAGGGCGCGACGCTCGCCTCCGTCCCCGCCACCCCGTTCTCCTACGTCGAGGTGTGGGGGCCCTCCGAGGAGGAGGGCGGCCGCTCGCACACCTGCGAGCGCTACCCGGAGCCGAGCCCCGACGAGCGCCGCGAGATGTGGCTGCGGGCGGCGTCCTCGCTCTACACCGACGGGCTGAGCGTGTAAGCGCTTGCCGGCTTGTTCCGCTCCCGTGGGAGACTGCGTCCCATGGGATCGGCCACCAGGGAGGCGTTCTTCGACGCCGCGTTGCGTCTGCTCGCCGCCGGCCACGACGACGGCCGGGCCGTGGAACCCGCGGTCCCCCGCGCCGGGCTGAAGCTGGCCCCGCTGTGCCGCACCGTCGGGGTGACCACCGGGTCCTTCTACCACCACTTCGCGGGGTGGGACGCCTTCGTCGAGGCGCTGCTCGGGCACTGGGAGACCACCGAGACGGCCCGCCTGGTCGAGGCGGCCGGGCGGGAGGCCGACGCCGGGCAGCGCCTCGCGCTGCTCACCCACCTCGCGCTGACCTTCCCGCACGAGGCGGAGGCGGCGATCCGGGCGTGGGCCCACCTCGACCCCCGGGTCGCCGTGGTGCAGCGCCGGGTCGACGACACGCGCCGGGCCGCCGTGGCCGACTGCCTGGTCGAGCTCGTCCCGGAGCGCGCCGAGGAGGTCGCCGCGCTCGCGGTCGACACGCTCATCGGGATCCAGAGCGGGCTGCGCCCCATCGACGTCGACGTCCTGCGCGCCCGCTTCGGGCTCGTGCTCGAGCTCGCCGGGCTGCCGCGCTCGGAGGCCCTGCTCCCGCACTGACCTCGGCCGATCTAGGGTGACCGGCCATGGAGGCCGTTCGCATCGCTAACTGTGCCGGCTGGTTGTGGGACCGGTTCTCCGGGCTCCGCGACGCGCTGGAGGGACCGGTCGACGTCGTCACCGGCGACTACCTCGCCGAGCCGACCCTGCGCCAGCTCGCCCTCGAGCGCGGCAAGGACCCGTCGCTCGGCTACGCCCGCAGCTTCCTCGCCCAGTTCACCGACGCGGTCGACCTGCTCGTCGAGCGCCGCGCGAAGCTCGTCGTCGACGCCGGGGGCCTCAACCCGGCCGGCCTCGCCGTCGAGTGCCGCCGGGTGATCGCCGAGGCGGGGCACACCCTCGTCGTCGCGCACGTGGAGGGCGACGACGTCCACGGCCGGCTCGGCGAGTTCGGCCCGCTGCCCCATCTCGACGACGGCCGTCCGCTCGCCAACTGGGGCCACGAGCCCGGCACCGCGAACGCCTACCTCGGCGGCTGGGGGATCACCGCCGCGCTGGCGGCGGGGGCCGACGTCGTCGTGACCGGCCGGGTCACCGACGCCTCCCTGACCACCGGCGTCGCCGCCTGGTGGCACGGCTGGGGGCCCGAGGACTGGGATCCGCTGGCCGGCGCGGTCGCCGCGGCGCACGTCATCGAGTGCGGGCCGCAGGCCACCGGCGGGAACTTCTCCGGGTTCACGTCGGTCCCGCGGGTCGACGACCTCGGCTACCCGATCGCCGAGATCGCCGCCGACGGCACCGCCGTGATCACCAA
The DNA here is from genome assembly GCF_042653685.1 of Actinomycetospora atypica. Taxonomy (NCBI): domain Bacteria; kingdom Bacillati; phylum Actinomycetota; class Actinomycetes; order Pseudonocardiales; family Pseudonocardiaceae; genus Actinomycetospora; species Actinomycetospora atypica. The sequence continues at coordinate 103,144 of NZ_JBHSIV010000012.1, forward strand.
GCACGACACCGCGGGCGGCACGGTCACCACCGACACCGTCATCGCCCAGCTGCTCTACGAGATCCAGGGGCCCACCTACCTCAACCCCGACGTCACCGTCGACCTCACCGACGTCACCGTCACGCAGGCCGGGCCCGACCGGGTGTCGCTCACCGGCGTCCGCGGCACCCCGCCCTCGCCCACGACGAAGCTCGCGGTCACCGCACCGGGCGGGTTCGAGTCGAGCGTGTCGTTCTACGCGACCGGGCTCGACCTCGAGGCGAAGGCCGCCCTGCTGACCACCCACGTCGAGCGCATCACCGCGGGCCTCGACCTGTCGCTGCTGCGGATCGACCGGATCGGCGCCCCGGTCCAGGACCCGCCCGACCAGTGGGCCGCGGCCCAGCAGATCCTCGTCACCGCCCAGGCCCGCGACCGCTCCCAGGTGGGCGCCGAACGCTTCATCGCGCCCCTGACCGGCCTCTTCCTGCCCGGCTACCCGGGTCTCTACGTCACCCCGCTGAAGGTCGCGGCGCCCGTGGTCGAGTACTGGCCGAGCCTCGTGCCGACCGAGGCGCTCGACCACGAGGTCGTCCTCGCGGACGGGTCCCGGCTGCCGGTGAAGGACACCCCGGTGCGTGCCGACTTCGCCGGCCAGCCGGCCTCGGTGCCCGCTCCGGTCGGCGGGATCTTCCCGACGACGATGCGGGCGCCGCTCGGGTACGTCGCCCACGGCCGGTGCGGCGACAAGGGCGGGAACTCCAACATCGGGTTCTGGCCGGTCGGGGCTCCCGACGAGGACCTGGCCGAGCGGCGCTGGCAGTGGCTGCGCGCGGCGATCTCCGAGCAGCGCATCCGCAACCTCTACCGCGAGGCCGCCGACGCGCGGATCGAGCGCCACGAGTTCCCGGGCCTGCGCGCGGTCCACCTGGTGGTCCACGGGGTGCTGGGCAAGGGCGCCTCGTCGAACGGGCGGCCCGACATCGCGGGCAAGGCGATCGCCGAGTTCCTGCGGGCCCGCTACGTCGAGATCCCGGAGGAGCTGCTGTGAGGGCGAGCGGAGCGACGGGAGAAGGCATGAGTGACCTGACGACCCGTCTCGAGAAGGCCTGGGCGAGCCCGGTCGGCGCCGAGGAACCCTTCGACCTCGCCGGGGAGCTCGACGAGGTCCTCGCCGGGGTCGGGCTCTCGGCCGCCGACGCCGGGGGAGCGGTGACCAGCGAGGGCGCCGACCCGGTGGTGCCCTCGCCGATGCGGATCGGGGGCGCGGCGACGCTCGGGCTGCTGGCGAAGTCGGTTGCCGCGGCCGCGGTGCACCGGTGGCGCGGCGGGCCCGGCCAGGACGTGCACGTCGACCTGCGGCGCTCCCCGCACCGGCTCTGCCCGTTCTACGACCGGCGGTGGGAACGGCTCGGCCGCTACCCGGTGGCCTCGTCGTTGGAGCACGGCAACGCGATGGGCTTCTCCTTCTTCCGGTGCGCCGACGGCCGCTGGGTGATGCCGCAGAACATGTACGCGGGGCTGCGCGAGCGGGCCCAGGAGCTGCTCGGGGTGCCGCTGACGAAGGACCGGGTGGCGGCGGCGATCGGGGAGTGGACCGCGCCGGAGCTGGAGACGGCGGCCGCGGACGCGGGCGTCGTCATGCCGATGCTGCGCACCCTGCCCGAGTTCCTCGCCGAGCCCCACTACCGCGAGGCGCTCGCCGACCTGCCGCTGATCGAGCTGACGAGGGTCGGCGACGCGCCGCCGCAGCCGCTCCCGCCGGCCGGGGAGCAGCCGTTCTCCGGGCTGCGCGCCCTCGGGATGGGGCACGTCATTGCCGGGGCGGGGTTCGGGCGGTCGTTCGCGCTGCACGGCGCCGACGTGCTCAACCTGTGGCGCCCGGGCGAGGGGGAGCACGAGACGACGTACGCGTCGGCGAACGTCGGGATGCGCTCGGCGTGGCTCGACCCGCGCGCCGACCGGGCGGAGCTCTCCGAGCTGCTCTCCGGCGCCGACGTGTTCTTCCACAACCGCCGCCAGCAGTTCCTCGGCGAGATCGGCCTGACCCCCGAGGAAGCGTGCGCCGAGCGCCCGGGACTGGTCTACGTGACGGTGTCGCTGCACGGGCTCGAGGGGCCCTGGGCGGGGCGGCCGGGCTTCGACCAGTCGGCCGGCTCGGTCACCGGGATGATGCTGCTCGAGGGCTCGGTCGACCGCCCGCGGCTGCCGCCGATCATGGTGGTGAACGACTTCATCGTCCCGTGGCTCGCGCAGGCCGGGGTGGCGGCGGCGCTGCGTCGTCGGGCGGACGAGGGCGGGTCGTGGCACGTGCACGTCTCGCTGACCCGCGTGGCGCTGTGGATCCTCTCGCTGGGGCTCTTCGACAAGCAGTGGGCGCACTCGGTGGCCGGCACGGCGGGCGAGCACGAGTACCTCGACCCCGAGACGTTCACCGCCGCGACGCCGATGGGGCGCTACCAGGGGGTGACCGACCAGGTGGCGATGTCGGCCACCCCGGGGCATTACGACCCGGTTCTCGACGCCCGCGGCTCGTCGGACCTCGTCTGGCGCTGAACCCCGCCGGCAGTACCGCGGCGGTCGTCGGGCACGCTGCACCCCTCGGATACGCGCCGTGACCACTGCGGCGACTCCGGGTGAGGTCCGGGGGGACGCATGGGTGGGCATCGGGCCGTCGTGGCTCCGCGACGGATGGTGGCGGCGGGCCTGGCGGCCCTCACGGTGGCGGCGGTGGGGTTCGGCCTGGCCGTCGCGCCCACCCGCGCGCAGGCGGCGGCGCCCGTGGTGCCGGGCGACACCTCGGCGGCGTACATGGTCTACGACCGCACGACGAGGAAGGTGGTCGAGCAGGCGGGCGAGCACCGCTTGTTCCGCTCGGCCTCGCTGGTCAAGCTGCTGATCGCGCTCGACTACCTGCAGACCAAGGGCTCGACGAGCGCGGTCCCGGCCGCCGACCGGACGCTGCTCGACTCGATGCTGCGCTCCAGCGACGACGACGCCGCGAGCACGCTCTGGGTGCGCGGCGGCTACGAAAAGATCGTCCAGCGGATGGTCCCGAAGCTCGGGCTGGTCGACACCCAGCCGCCGACCGACCGCCGGTACTGGGGCTACACCGCCCTGAGCGCGGCCGACGTCGTCACCACCTACACCTACCTGCTCGACAAGGCCCCCGCCTCGTTCCGCGATCTCATCGTCGGGGACCTCGAGCGGTCCACCCGGTGCGCGTCCGACGGGTTCAACCAGGCGTTCGGGCTGCCCCGCGCGGTCACGGGGACGAAGGCGGTCAAGCAGGGCTGGTCGGGCTACGGCTCGGCGCCCACGGGGCCGGCATGCGTGGAGGGCCAGGAGGACGTCCCGCCGAACGCCGACTCGCAGCAGGCCGCCGAGGAGGCGCCCCAGGCCGTGGCCGACTCGCGCCCCGCGACCCTCGCCACCCCCGCGCTCGACCTGTCCAGCCGCGCGATGCACACCAGCGGCCTCGTCGACGCCCGCCGCCGCGTGATGGTGGTGCTGACGTTGAGCCCGAAGGCGAAGACGTTCGACGCCTCGGCGACGACGATCACCGGGATCGCCCGCACGCTGCACGACAACGCCGTGGCCGCCGGCCCGACGACCACCGTCCCCGTCACGACGAAGCCCGCCGTGCCCACCACCACGACGAAGCCCGCCCCGTCGTCCCCGGCCATCGACGCCTACGCCGCGCGCAACGCCGCCCGCCTCGGTCCGGCCTCGTCGGCCACCTACACCGTCCCCGGCGGGACGGCGCGCGACTACCGCGCGGGCACGGTCTACGCCTCCGACGCCACGGACGACGCCCGGCTCGTCGCCGCGGGCCCCACCCTCACCCGCTACCGGGCGCTCGGCGGACCGGGCGGCCTCCTCGGCTTCCCGACCACCGACACCACGGCCACCCCCGACGGCCGCGGCCGGTTCACCCACTTCACCGGCACCGGCGGCGCGTCGCTCTACCTCAACCCGGCCCGCAACCAGGCCTACGCCGTGTACGGCGCGATCCGGGTGCGGTGGTCCCAGCTGGGCTGGGAGCGCTCACGGCTCGGCTACCCGACGAGCGACGAGGTGGCCGTCAGCGGCGGCCGCCGGAACACGTTCGACCACGGCTCGCTGACCTGGAACGCCCGCACCGGCGCCGTCACCGGCTAGAGGCGGCGCAGGAGGTCGACGAACTCCGGGTTGTTGAGCGCGCCGTGGCGGGCGTCGCGGACCGCCTCCATCGCGTCGTCGGCGCTCCAGCCCTCGCGGATGAGCGACGCCGCCGACAGCAGCCCCGAGCGGTTCATCCCGGCCGCGCAGTGCACCAGCACCCGCTTGCCCGACGCCCGCATCGAGCGCACGAGGTCGGCGAGGGCGATGAGGGTGTCGCGGTCGGGGGCCGGGCCGTCCTCGATGAGCCAGTGGACGTAGAACTCCACGTCCTCGAGCGGGTCCTCCTCGCCGCTCAGGTCGAACACCGCGTCCCAGTTCTCGCCGGGGCTCGGGTGCCCCGACTGCCAGAGGCCCGGCACCACCTCGTCCGCGGGCCAGGGCGGCGCCTCGTCGTCGCGGTCGTCGCGGAGGTGGGCGGGAACGTAGCCGTCGAGCGAATCGGTCACCCGGGATGTGTACCCAAGGTCAGCTCCGCCACGCGGACACCACGAGTCCACCCGCCACGAGGACCAGCGCCACGGAGAGCAGGTCGGCCGTGGTGATCCCGTGGCCCTCCTCGATCCGGTAGAGGATCGGGCCCTCGACCGGGCCGTTGACGAACACCCACACCACCGCCAGGACGACGAGCACCGCCGCGGTCACCAGGCGCGGGCGTCTCCGCACGGGCGTCCTCCGGGGTGATCGACTTCCGCGTGGGGGAAGTGGGTGGGGACCGAACGGTCCGCCCGATCATGCCCCGCCGCGCGCCCCGGCCGGGTCGGGGCGGCGGTGCGAGGTCGGCGACGGGGTCGGGGACGGGGTCGGGGTCGGCGGGCGCTCGGTGTGGGCGAGGAGGTCGGCGACCGTCCGGCGGGCGAGGCGGCCGGTGGGGGGCGCGGCCTGGTGGCGGCTCGCCGGGGTGGGGCTCGACCCCGGGTTGCGCGGCCCCGGGACGAGCCGCGGCGGGAGCGCGGGGGAGGCCGGGGGAGCGGGCCGCGGGGTCGGCGGTGCGGCGGGGGCCGGCGGGATGGGGGTCGGGCGCGCGGCAGGGGCCGGCGGGACGGGGGTCGGACGCGCCGCGGGGGCCGGTGGAGCGGGCCGGACGGGAAGGTCGGATCGAGGGGAGCGGACCGATCGGTCCTGGCCCCGGTCCGCTCCGCGGAAGTCGATCGAGGTGCTCGACGGACGCGGCCGACCGGCGACGGGCACGGGGAGCGGGCGCGGGCGCAGCGGGGTGGGCGCGGTGACGTCCGAGGGCCGGGCCGACATCGCCGCATCGGCCCGGGCGAGCGCGAGCAGGCGCAGCGGGTTGGTCACGGCGTCGGGCAGCACCCCGGCCGGCACGGGCGCCGGCCGCCGGGGTGGCACCGGGCGCAGCACGACCGACGGGACCACCTCGTCGTCGGGGGCCTGCGCCCCGCTCTGTGCCGCCCACAACGTGGCGTAGACACCGGACTGCGTGAGCAGGTCGTCGTGGCGGCCCTGCTGCACGATGCGGCCCTCGTCGAGCACGACGACGAGGTCGGCGTCGCGGGCCGGGGTGAGGTCGTGGCTGACGACGATCGTGGTGCGGCCGTCGGCAAGGCGGCGCAGCGGGTCGAGCACGGCGCGGGCCGTGGGGGCGTCGAGGCCGGTGACGGGCTCGTCGAGCACGAGGATCGGGGAGGTCCGCAGCAGCGCCCGGGCGATCGCGAGGCGCTGGCGCTGCCCGCCGGAGAGGGTGGCGCCGTCCTCGCCGACGACGGTGTCGAAGCCTTGCGGCAGCTCGCGGACGAAGTCGAGCGCGCCGGCGTCGCGGGCGGCGGCCTCGATCTCGGCCTCGCTCGCGTCGGGCCGGGCGTAGGCGATGTTCTCGGCGACCGTGAGGTCGAACAGCATCGGCTTCTGCGGCAGGAGGGTGACCGCGCGGCGGACCGCGGCGACGGTGCGGTCCCGGACGTCGACGCCGTCGAGCCGGATCGACCCCGACTGCGCGTCGACGAACCGCAGCAGCATGCGCGTCAGCGTCGACTTCCCGGCGCCGCTCGGGCCCGTGACCAGGACGAACTGCCCCGGCTGCACGTCGAGCGAGACGCCCGCGAGCCCCGCGGCGGCGGTCCCGGGGTAGACGTAGCGCACGTCGCGGAGCTCGAGGCGGCCGCGGCGGACGGGGGAGTCGTCGGCGTCGGGGGCGTCGGCGACCTCCGGGTCGGCGTCGAGGATCTCGACGAGGCGCTCGCAGGAGGCCGACGCCGAGGTGACCGTGAGGTGCAGCGAGCCGAGCTGGGACAGCGGCGGGTAGAGGTAGCCGAGATAGGCGGCGAACCCGAACAGGCCGCCCACGGTGAGCTCGCCGGAGGCGATGAAGGCCGCGCCCGCGACGAGGACGGCGAGCAGGGCCCCGCTCTGGATGAGCGTGGTGATCGGCGAGTAGATCATCTGCAGCCGGCTCTCCCGGGCGCGGGCGCGCCACCAGACCTCGCCGTGCCGGTCGAGCCGGGCGCTCTCCACGTGCTCGGTGCCGTAGGCCTGCACGAGCGGGAGGTTCTGCAGCGACTGCTGGATCGCGGTGCCGACCTCGCCGGCGGCGGCCCGCTCCACGCGGGCGGCGGTCCGGGTGAAGCGGCCGGTGATCCGGCTGGTCACCCACATCAGCGGGGCGAGCGCGACGACGATCAGCGCGAGCTGCCACTGCACGATCACCGCGGCCGCGGCGTAGGCGATCGCGGTGCCGACGGCGATCACGGTCGAGACGATCCCCGACGACGCGAGGCCCTCGACGGCGTCGATGTCGGTGGAGAGCCGGGAGATGAGGTCGCCGGTGGCGTGGTGGCCGAAGAACGAGGGGCCCAGCCGCTGCAGGTGCGCGAACACCGCGTGGCGGAGCCGGAAGACGAACCGTTCGGCCGCGCCGACCATGAGCCAGCCGCCGATCACCGACAGCACCCCGCCGACGGCGGTGAGCACCATCCACTGGATCGCGGCGGGCCACACGGCGTCCATCGAGCGGGCGGTGGTGGCGCCGTCGACGATCCGGGCGAACATCGTGACGACCACGGTGTCGCAGGCGGTCGAGGCGGCCATGAGGAGGAAGGCCGCGAGGAGCTTCAGGCGGTCCGAGGCCGTGTAGACCCAGAACCGGCCGATGATCTGCTTCAGGGTGAGCGACGGGGTCCCGGCGGCGGCCGGGTCGTCGGTGCCCGCGGTGGAGTGCGCGCCCACGGCGTCCCCTCGGTCGTCCCGGGAACCGGTCGGTGGCCACCCGAGGGGAGCAGGGCCACCGACCGGCCCGGAGGTCGGCGGTGCACCGGCCGGCCGGAGCCGGACCGGTGCGGCGGCGACCCGCTAGGGGCGGGTCACCGCGGGACGCGACCTAGTCGTCGCAGCAGTGCTTCGGCTTGCAGTCCTTGGGCTGGTGGCAGCTCTGCGGGGGCTTGCACTCGTGGCAGCAGCAGCTGCGGTGGTGGTGGTGACGGTGCCTCGGGGGAGCGCACAGCTCGAAGAAGTTGCCCACGTCGGACTCCTCGGGGAAAGGAACGGCCCCCCTCCGGTCGGCGGGGAGCCAGGTCACGATCGGGTCACGACGTAAGAGTCAGCTGTGAGCGAGCTGTCCCCCTGTCGAGTGATACGCACATGTCTGTGAATGCCTACAAAGTTTCGTCAAGGACGGGCCGCGGACGGAAACCGCCGGTCAAGGGCCGCCCTCAGGCGGGCACGGGGCGGCGCCGGGCCCGGACGAGGTTGATGGCCGCGGCCAGCGCGCCGAGCACCACGACCACCCCGCCGTAGATCTCCGCCGCGGTGGCCAGCCCGACGAGGCCGCTGCCCACCCCGGCGATGACGGCCGGCACGGAGAACGCGGTGTAGGAGATGACGTAGGCGACGGCGAAGAGCTCACCGCGTTCGTCGGGACCGGCGATCTCGGCGAACACCCCGAAGCAGGCGAGGGCCGCGGCGCCGAACCCGATGCCGGCCACCACCGTGCCGAGGCCCGCGACGACCACCGAGGTCACGGCGATCCCGACGAGCGTCACCGCCGTCCCCAGCGCCAGCAGACCGGCGGCGGGGGCGACGAGCGAGCGGACGGGCCGGGCGCGGAGCAGGAAGCTCGCGACGGCGCCGGTGCCGCAGAGCAGCGTCACCACCAGGCCCCCGACGAGCCGCGACTGCACCCCGAGCAGCGACGACGCGATCGACGCGCCGAGCGAGAGGTAGAGCCCGCCGAGCGCCCAGCTCGTGAGGAGCACCGGGGTCACGGCCAGGACCTCCCCGCGCAGCCGGGGCGCCACCCCGACCCGCGGGATGAGCGACTTCCACACTCCGGGGCGGCGGGTGGAGGTCTCGGGCAGGACGGCGACGACCACCGCGGAGAGCGCCAGCAGCACGAGCAGGACGATCCAGACGAGGCGCGTCGGCGCGGGGGCGAGCTGGATGAGGGCGCCCGCCCCGACGGCGCCGGCCGCGAGGCCCGCGAGGGTGCCGACCCCGGTGACCATCCCGGCGCGCTGCGGGGCGTGCGGCGGCGCGAGGTCGACCATCGTCGCGCCGAGGGTGGTGATGGCGGCCCCGGTGGCGATGCCCTGCAGGACCCGCGCGACGAGCAGCGCCGGGACCCCGCCGGCGAGCAGGAAGACGACAAACGACACGGCCTCGAGCGCCAGGGCCCCGACGAGCACCGGCCGGCGCCCGATGTGGTCGGACAGCCCGCCCACGACGAGCAGCGCGCCGAGCAGCCCGAGCACGTAGACGGCGAACACGACGGTGAGCGTCGCGGCCGAGAAGCCGAAGAGCTGCTGGTAGAGGGGGTAGAGCGGGCTCGGCACGCTCGAGGCCGCCGGGTAGAGGACGACGACGAAGCCCACCGCGGCGAAGAGCCGGGCCCGGGTGCGCTCTTCGAGCAAAGATCGCTGCGTTTGCACGACGACGACGCTAGCACGGTCCGCGCAGCGATCGCTGCGTTAGGTACAGTCCGTGCCATGACGGAGCGGGGCGTGGCGGAGTCGGCGGGGACCCGGCCGGGTGGTCGGTCGGCGCGGGTCCGGGCGGCGGTGCACCGCGCGGTGCAGGACCTCGTGTCCGAGGGCGTGCTCACCGAGGACCTGACGATCCCGGTGGTCGCCGCGCGGGCGGGGGTGCACGCGACGACGGTCTACCGGCGCTGGGGCTCGGTGGCCGAGCTGCTGGCGGCCGTGGCCGAGCACCGGTTCACCGGCGACGTCGTGGTGCCCGACACCGGCGGGCTCGGCGGCGACCTCGAGCGCTGGGCCGGCGACGTCGCACGCGACCTCACCGACCCCGACACCCTCGCGCTCATGCGCGCCTCGATCGGCGCGGGCGAGACCGCCTCGTGCGCCTGCACCGCGGATCGTCGGGCCCAGATCGAGGCGATCCTCGACCGGGAGCGCGGGCGCGGCGGGGAGGTCCCCGGCGTCGACGCCGTCGTCGACACGGTGCTCGGCCCCTTGTACTACCGCGCGCTGTTCGAGCCCCTGGACGCGCGAGAGCCCGCACCCGGGAGTCGGGTACGGGCTCTCGTCGGGAAGGTCCTGGGCGGTCAGGCGGTCTCCGCGACGCCGTAGCGGGCGCGCTTGCGGGGCAGGACGTTGGCGAGGGTGAGGTCGCCGTCGTAGTGCGCGCGGACCTTCGGGTCCATGATCGCGCGCCACAGCGGCGGGAAGATCGCGATGACGATCATCGTGCCGTAGCCCGAGGGCAGCTGCGGGGACTCCTCGAAGTGGCGCAGCGTCTGGTAGCGCCGGATCGGGTTCGCGTGGTGGTCGGAGTGGCGCTGCAGCTGGTAGAGCAGCAGGTTCGACACGGTGTGGTCGGCGTTCCAGCTGTGCCGGGGGTCGACCCGCTCGTAGCGGCCGTCGTCCCGCTTGCCCCGCTTGAGGCCGTAGTGCTCGAGGTAGTTGACGACCTCGAGCAGGCTGAAGCCGACGACGGCCTGCACGACGAGCCACGGCAGCACGGCCCAGCCGAAGGCGACGATGAGCGCGCCGAAGAGCACGATCGTCATGGCCCAGGCCTGCAGGATGTCGTTGCGCCAGGTCCAGGGGCTGTTCCCGTGGCGGGCGAACTTCTTGGCCTCGAGGTGCCAGGAGCTCGTGAGGCTGCCCCAGACGCTGCGCGGCAGGAAGCTCAGCCAGAAGTTCTCGCCGAGCCGCGAGCTGGCCGGGTCCTCCGGCGTGGCGACCCGGACGTGGTGCCCGCGGTTGTGCTCCACGTAGAAGTGCCCGTACGCCGAGGTGGCGAGCGCGATCTTCGAGAGCCAGCGCTCGTTCTCCTCGCGCTTGTGCCCGAGCTCGTGCGCGGTGTTGATCGCGATGCCGGAGACGACGCCCATGGTCAGCGCGAGGCCGAGGTTGCTGACGAACCCGAGGCTCTGCGTCGCCCACACCCAGCAGCTGAAGACGAGGCTGACGTACTGGATCGGGAGGAACAGGTAGGTGATCCACCGGTAGTACTTGTCGGCCTCGAGGCGGGCCCGCTCGGAGTCGGGCGGGTTGTCGTCGGTGCGGCCGATCAGCATGTCGAGCGCCGGCAGGATGACGAACAGGATGATCGGGCCGATCCACCAGAAGAGGCTCAGGCCGGTGAGGTGCACCAGGCCGTAGGCCGCGATCGGCAGGGCCGGCATCACCGTGCCGAGCGGCCAGAGGTAGCGGCGCCTGTCGCGCCAGGGCTCCTGGGTCTCGATCCGTTCCTGTGGTGCCTGTTCGACGGTCATCGTCGGCCTCCCTCGTGTCCCCGCATCGCAAATGACTGTGACACGGTGTCGCACTAGAAACAAGACCGAGTTTTTGTCTCAGACACGTACTCGTGCCCGGGTCCCGGGGGTGCATGATCACGTCGATCGGGCGCGTACAGCCCTCGCGCGGGGGCCGGAAGGGCGCTGGGTGACCGATCGTCGTGATCACGCCCGAGGGCCGGGGGAACGTCAGTGGCGCGCCGCCGCTGAGCTCACTCGAGGTGGGGGCGCATGAAGGTGCGCTCGTGGCGCAGGACGCAGCCGGACTCGTCGCGGATGCGGTCGGCCGCCACGAACTCGGGGTCGACGCCGAAGCGCTCCCGGTAGACCTCGTAGTCGGCGAGGCTCGGGAAGCTGAAGAGTGCGAGGGCCTCGTCGCTCGCGCCCTCGCCGGGCAGGAAGTAGCCGTGGTGGGTGCCGCCGTGCCGGTTCACGAGCTCGATCCAGGCGGAGGCGAAGCGCTCGAAGGCCTCGATCTGCGTGGGGTCGACGGTGTAGCGGACGACGCAGGTGATCACGCCGGGGGGAGTACCCCGTGGTCAGGCCGAGAGCAGGCAGCCGGCGATCCGGGCGAGGCGGTCGGCCGCCTCCGGGTGGGGGAGTCCGGGGGAGACCAGGTGGCTCACGGTCAGGCGCACCACCGCGTCGACGGCGTCGTCGACGACGGCCCCGCGGATGTCGGGCCGCCGGCGCCGGACCCAGTCCCCGACGACGCCCGCCCCGCCCGCGATGATCGCGTCGCCCCGGGTGGTCAGGAAGGGCAGCAGGCTCGTGTCGCCGCTGCGGCTGCCGGTCAGTATCGCGCGCAGCAGCGGGTTGTCCGCGGCCTCGTCGAGGGTGAAGCGGACGGCGAGCCGGACGCCGTCGGGCACCTCGTCGGTGTTCTCCAGGATCGACGCTATCCCGCCGAAGAACCGCTCCGCCTCCCGCTGCACCAGCGCCTCGCCGACGCCGTCCTTGGTGCCGAACTCGCGGTAGAGCGTCGGGCGCGAGACCCCCGACTCGGTCGCGACCTCCCCGATGCGCACCCGGTCCCAGCCACGGTCGACGGCCAGCGTCGCGGCCGTGTCGAGCACCCGCTCGCGCACCTGGCGCCGGAACTCCACGCGGAGCGATTCGCCGGTCATGGATGGAGTGTCACTCATTGCGACCGTTCGCGTTCGCGGCGGAACCGGCTGACGGCCGTTCGGGTGTCGACACTCCGTCCGTTACCGCATCGTGACCCGACTATTTGGTGCGGGCTTTCGGCCTGACCTGCAGGTCTGTCCGGCGTAATCGGCTACGGGAACGCTAGGCCGAACGAGTGGCTTGGTCACGGTAGGCCACGTCTGTGTAACGACGGGCGAGACCTACCGATGAGTCGGCGTAACCGGTGTTCGACCGGCAGTCGGGGTAACGAAGAGGGGAGTCGCAAGGATGCGTGTACGTCCCGGTCGTCTACTGCCGAGCGTGATCGTCGGCGGACTGCTGGCCTCCGGGCTGGCCCTTGGTGCGGGTACTGCGATTGCTGCCGACGGATGGACCGACGGACAGGCATGCAAGGTCCTCCTAGTCACAGGTGTGGCAAAGGGCGACAACTGCGTGGGGAAGATGTCAGGGCTGCCGCTGGGCCCTCTTTCGCAGGCGACGGCCGTTGTTCCGGCCGCTCCTCCGGAGGAGTCGCAGGAGAGCGAAGCGCCTGCGCCCGTCGTGTCCTCCTCCACCACGACGTCACCTCGCAACACGACGGACAAGGACGCGCCCGCTACGACGACGACGACGGCGCCGCCTGCTGATTTGCAGGGTGGCGGCGCTGGCAGAGGCGGCCCGGCCATCGCAGCCGGTGGCGGGGCCCCCGCGCCGCTCGCGGGTGCGCCCGCCGGTGCCGCTGCCGGACCGCTCGGGGCCTTCTCGCCTGCTGCGTTCGGCGGCATCGCGCCCGCCGGGCTGGCGTCGAACCTGTTCGGGGCCAACGCCTACGACCCGGGCCTGCTCTTCGGCTCACCCCTCGGCGGGGCCGCCGCGCAGCTGTTCAACCCGCAGGCCGGCTCCGGCGTGACCACGGTCAGCCAGGCGCAGGTCCTGGCGAGCCCGGGCCGCGGCTACGGGACCCCGGCCACGGTCGGCGTCATCATCCTGGCGTGCCTGATCGGCTTCGCGGTCCGGCACCGGGTGATCACCCGCATGAAGGCCCGCGACCTGCCCGAGGAGACCGCTCCCCGGCACGCCGCCCCCGAGGTGGAGCAGATCGACGAGGACTCCGAGGCGAGGACCACGGTCCTCACCCGCTAGGCAGACGATCATGCCGAGCGCGACGTCGCGCTCGGCATGATCAAGTGCCTAGCGACGTACTTCCCGGGTGGTCACCGCGCCGACCTCCCGGGCCCGACGGCCGGCTCGACCGGCCACGGCGATCCGGCGACGTACCTCCCCTGGCCGTCGCCGGATCGCCGACACCTCCTACCGTCGTCGCCCGTGAGCGACACGCCCTGGGAACCGCCCCTCGCCGGCACCGAGGCCGAGCACCTCGTCGGAGCCCTCGACCGGCTGCGCGCGACGTTCCGGTGGAAGGTCGACGACCTCGACGACGACGGCCTCGCGTTCCCCCTCGGGGTCTCCGCCCTCACCCTCGGCGGGCTGCTCAAGCACCTCGCGTGGGTCGAGGCGCTGACGTTCCGGACGAAGCTCCACGGCGAGCCGCTGGGGGAGCCCTGGGACGACGGGCACTGGGACGACGACCCCGACTGGGAGTTCACGTCCGCCGCCGCCGACAGCGCGGCCGAGCTCTACGCCCGGTACGACGAGGCCGTCGCGCACTCCCGGAGCACCCTCGCCGCCGCGGTCGCCGAGGACGGGCTCGATCGGCCGGTCCACCTCACCGGCGCCGACGGCACGCCCGCGAGCCTGCGCCGCATCGTCCTCGACCTCGTCGAGGAGTACGGCCGCCACACCGGGCACGCCGACCTGCTGCGCGAGAACGTCGACGGCCGCGTCGGCGAGGACCCCCCGCCCGGATGGGCCCCTGCCACCATGGGCCGATGAGCTCCCGTCTCGTCCTGGGCTGCATGCGGATCGAGTCGCTCGACGACGAGGCCGTCCGGTCGCTCGTCGGCGCCGCGCTCGACGCCGGCATCACGGTGTTCGACCACGCCGACATCTACGGCTCCGCCCGCCACGCCTGCGAGCAGCGCTTCGGCGACGCCGTCCGGTTCACCCCGGCGAAACGCGAGCAGGTGGTCGTCCAGTCGAAGGTCGGCATCCGCGAGGGCTACTACGACTTCTCCCGCGAGCACGTCGAGCGCACCGTCGACGAGTCGCTCGCGGCGCTGCGGGTCGACCACCTCGACGTCCTGCTGCTCCACCGCCCCGACGCCCTCGCCGATCCCGACGACACCGCGGCGACCCTCGAGCGACTGGTCGCGGCCGGGAAGGTCCGCGAGGTCGGGGTCTCCAACCACACCGCGGGCCAGATGGACCTGCTGCAGCGCAGCCTGCCCCGGCGCATCTTCGTGAACCAGCTGCAGTGCGGGCTCGGGCACGCGGCGCTGATCGCGTCGGGGCTCGCGGCGAACATCGTCGGGCTGGAGCAGTCGGCCGACCGCGACGGCGGCGTGCTCGACGCCTGCCGCCGCGACGGCGTCGTCGTGCAGGCCTGGTCGCCGTTCGGCGACGCGAGCGGGCGGGTGGTCCTCGGCGACCGCGAGAACCACCCGGTGCTCAACGACGCCCTCGACGAGGTCGCCGCCGCGCACGGGGTGAGCACGGCGGCGGTCGCGGTGTCGTGGCTGACCACGCACCCGGCGGGCATGCAGGTGGTCGTCGGCTCGACGAGGCCCGAGCGGATCGCCGAGGCCGCGCCCGGGGCGGAGCTGCGGCTGAGCCGGCCGGAGTGGTACCGGCTGTTCACCGCCGCCGGGCACACCCTGCCGTAGCAGGACGGGCGCCGTCCTAGGAGGGCAGGCGCACCGGCAGGTGCTTGATCCCGTTGACGAAGATCGAGCGCAGGCGGTCGGGCTCGCCGACGACCTCGAGCTCCGGCATCTCGGTGAGCAGCCGCCGGAACATCACCCCGGCCTCGCGGCGCGCGAGGTGGGCGCCGAGGCAGAAGTGCGGGCCGTGGGCGCCGAAGCCCTGGTGGGGGTTGGGGGAGCGGCGCAGGTCGAGCCGGTCGGGCTCGGCGAACACGGTCTCGTCGCGGTTGGCCGAGCCGTAGACCAGCAGCAGCTTCTCCCCGGCGCTCACCGGGACCCCGCCGACCGTCGTGTCGTCGACGACCGTGCGGCGCATCCAGTTGATGGGGGAGGCCCAGCGGACCACCTCGTCGACCGCGCTAGGGAGCTCCGGCTCGGCCGCCCAGGTCTCGCGGGCGGACGGGTCGACGTGCATGCCCCAGACGCCGTGGGTGACCGCGTTGCGGGTGGTCTCGTTGCCGGCGACGCAGAGCAGGATGAAGAACGACGCGATCTCCTGGTGGGTCAGGCGCTCGCCGTCGACCTCGCCGTGGACCAGGGCGGAGAGCACGTCGTCGCGGGGCTCGTCCTGCACCGACGCGGCCAGCTCGGTCATCAGCCCCGAGAGCCCGGCACCCGCGGTGAGGTAGTCCTGCAGCGGGTTCTCGGAGGAGACGTACTCCGGGTCGTCGCCGGCGAGGATCATGTTCGACCACGTGAACACGTCGGCGCGGCGCGACTCCGGGATGCCCATCATGTCGCAGATCAGCAGCAGGGGGAGCGGGGCGGAGATCTCGGTGACGAGGTCGAACTCGCCGCCGTTGTCCCGGGCCTTCGCGCGGGCCCGCTCGAGCACCTCGTCGGCGATCCGCTCGACGTCGTCGATCAGCCCGGAGACGCGGCGCGGGGTGAACGCGCTCGCCGCGATCCGCCGGATCTTGGTGTGGCGGGGGGCGTCCATGCTGATCAGGGAGCCGAAGAACTCGTGGGCCTCGGCGGGCAGGTCGAGGATCGAGACGGCTCCCTGGCCCGAGCAGAAGCGGTCGGGGTTGCGGCTCACCTCGTCGACGTCGGCGTGGCGGGTGACCACGCGGAACCCGTTGCCCTTCGGGAAGCCGGGGAACTCGGGCTCCTCGTACCAGGGCAGGCCGTCGGTGGCCCGCAGGTCGGCGAAGGCGGCGTAGCGCTTCTCCCAGGGGAGGTCCCAGAACTCGCGGTTGCCGAGGTCGTTCACGGTTCCTCCGGAAGAAGATGGAACAGGGTGGTCGTCAGGATCGTGCGGACGGCGGGCCGGTCGAGCGAGCCGCGGACGAGCCACTCGCGCGATGCGGCGCGGACCATGCCGAAGAAGGCGCGCAGGCGGGCCCGGCGCCCCTCGTCCTCGGGGTCGTCGCCCAGGGCGGTGAGCACCCGGTCGACCGCGGTCTCGTCGGCCTCCTCGACCACCGCGTCGATCTCGGCGTCGCCGGAGAGCCCGAGCCCCACCGAGAGCCACAGCCCGCGGCGGGTCTCGACGGTGTCGAGGAACCACTCGACGGCGGCCGCGGCCCGGTCCTCGCGGGTGTCGCCGGGCAGCTCGGCCGCGGCCTCCTCGGGGATCGTCAGGAGCACGCGCAGCGCCTCGAGGTAGAGGCCGCGCTTGGTCTCGAAGTAGTGGTTGAGCAGGCCGCGGGCGACGCCGGCCTCGCGGGCGAGGTCGGTGGTGGAGACCTCGGCGTAGGGGCGCACGGCGTAGACCCGCAGGGCGGCGTCGAGGATCTCGGTGCGTCGGGCGTCGGGGTCGAGCCGCCGGCGGACCTCCGGTGCCGGCGGGACACGGAGCGCAGCGGAGCTGGACCCGGGTGACGGGGCCGCCCCCGACGACGAGGTGGTCACCGCAGGACCGTCAGCGGCAGCCGCAGGGCGGCCGGGGCGTCGTCGGGAACCACCGGGCGACGCGGGGGCACCGGCTCCACCCGGCGGTAGGGCTCCCCGGGGGCGGGTCGCGCATCGGTCTCCCCGGCGTTCGGCCAGTACGACATCGCCCGCTCGGCCAGCGCCGTGATCGTCAGCGACGGGTTCACGCCGAGGTTCGAGGGCACCGTCGAGCCGTCCATGACGTGCACCCCCGGGTGGCCGTGCAGGCGGTGGTAGGCGTCGACCACGCCGTCCTCGGGCGTGGTCCCCAGCACCGCGCCGCCGAGGAAGTGGCCGGTCACCGGGATGTTGACCAGGCTCGACGCGGCACCCACCGGCACCCCGCGGATGCGCTTCGCGACCCGGCGGGCCACCTCGTGCCCGGCCGGGATCCACGGCGGGGTCGACGAGCCGCTGCTGCGCAGTCCGGGCAGGAACCGCCGGCGCCGCAGCTCGAGGGAGTTGTTCAGCGTCTGCATCACCAGGAGCACGATCGACTGCTCCGACCAGCCCTTCGGGCGGTGCAGCAGGGGGAGCTCCCGCCGACGGGCCACGACCTCGCGCAGGACCTGCCGCCAGCCGGGGCCGCGGGCGCCGATCGTCGGGTCGTCGGAGGAGGCGGTGCCGTCGACGAGCATCGCCGACATCAGCGAGAGCAGGTTGGAGCCGTGCCCGTAGCGCACCGGCTCGACGTGGGTGTTCTCGTCGACGTGGATCGACGAGGTGATCGAGACGCCGTCGGTGAAGTCGACGCCCGCCTCGTCGGTCCGGGCGGCGAGGATCGCCTCGGAGTTGGTGCGCACCTGGTCCCCGAGCCGGGAGCTGATCCGCGGCAACGTCGCCGACTGCTTCGCGAGCAGGCGGGCGGTGCCCAGCGCCGACGCCGAGACGACGACCTGCCCGGCCGTCAGCACGCGTCGTCGGGACCGGTGCCCGAGCCTCGGGGTCTCGCGCACGACGACCTCGTAGCTCCCGTCCGGCATCGGACGGATCGTCGTGGCGGTGGTGAGCGGGTGGACGACCGCGCCCGCGGCCTCGGCGAGGTAGAGGTAGTTCTTCGCGACGGTGTTCTTGGCGCCGTGGCGGCAGCCGGTCATGCACTCGCCGCAGTGCCTGCACGTGGTGCGGGCGGGGCCGGCCCCGCCGAAGTAGGGGTCGGGGACCTCCACGCCGTCCTCGTCGCCGAAGAGCACCCCGACGTCGGCGTTGCGGTACGTGTGCCCGACCCCCAGCTCCTCGGCGACGTCGCGCATCACCGCGTCGGCGGCCGAGGTCCGTGGGTAGGTCTCGACGCCGAGCATCCGGGACGCCTGGTCGTAGTGGCGGTCGAGCTCGTCGTTCCAGTCGACGTCGACGGGCCAGGTCCCGTCGGCGAACACCCGGGCCGGCGGGCGGTAGAGGGTGTTCGCGTAGACCAGCGAGCCGCCGCCGACCCCCGCGCCCGAGAGCACGAGGACGTGGCGCAGCGGGTCGACCCGGAAGATCCCGTGCAGGCCCAGCCGCGGGGCCCACAGGAAGTCGCGCAGGTGCCACGAGGTGCGGGCGAACTCGTGGTCGGCGAATCGTCGGCCGGCCTCGAGCACGCCGACCCGGTAGCCCTTCTCGGTCGCCCGCAGGGCCGCGACGCCGCCGCCGAACCCCGAGCCGATCACGAGGACGTCGTAGTCCATGGCGGAAGCGTGCCCCCGCTGTTGGCAGCCTGTCAAGAGTGCCGGGTTGCGGACCTTCCGCCAGCCGTGCACCATCCAGGTGGATGGCGAGCGGAAGGCGGGGCAGCGTGGCGGTGGAACCGGATCGCACGGAGAAGATCACCGTGAACCTGGGTCCGGTCGACCTCGGCCGGATCGACCTCCTCGTACAGGAGGGCTTCTTCACCACGCGCACCGACTTCATCCGCACCGCGGTGCGGAACCAGCTCGAGCGCAGCGACGCGACGATCGAACAGACGGTCGCGCGCCGCACGCTCGTGCTGGGGACCCGCCATCTGACGCGCGCCGAGCTCGAGGGGCTGCGGGCGCGTGGGGAGCAGATGCACCTGCGGGTGCTGGGGCTGGCGACCATCGCCGACGACGTCGATCCCGACCTCGCTCTCGCCACGATCGCCTCCGTCGAGGTGCTCGGGGCATTCCGCGCGTCACGCGCGGTGAAAGCGGCCCTCGGGCCGCGCATCGTCTGAGGAGGACGACCATGGGTATCACCACCGGGCTCGCCAGGTCGACACGCCTGATGCTCGCCGGACGGCTCCAGGAGGCGACCGCGGAGATCCAGCGGTCGCTGGGCGCCGCGTCCCCGATGGGCTCCGGGCCGATGAGCTCGGGGCCGATGGCGGGCCGCTTCACACCCGGGTCGATGTCCGGGGCGTTCACGCCCGGCTCGTTCGGCGCCGGACGGTTCGGCGCCGGGTTCCCGAGCGGCACCTTTCCCGGCGGAAGCGGCTTCGGGGGCGCCGGCTTCGGGGGCACGACGACCGCCGGCACCGGCTCCACCGCGCCCGGCAGCGTCACGCGCGGGTCCGCGAACGGGCTCGCCTACCGCCTCTACGTCCCGACGAGGCCGCAGTCGCCCGCACCGCTGCTCGTCGCGCTGCACGGGGGCACCCAGGACGCCGACACGTTCGCCACCTCGACGGGCCTCGACGAGGTCGCCGAGCGCGAGGGCGTCGTCGTGGTCTACCCCGAGCAGTCGCGTTCCGCGAACGCCATGGGCTACTGGAACTGGTTCCGCCCCGGCGACCAGGTCCGCGACGCGGGCGAGCCCGGGCAGATCGCCGCGGTGGTGCGGGAGGTCTCGGCCGCCCACGAGGTGGACCGTGACCGCGTCGGCGTCGTCGGCTTCTCCGCGGGCGCCGCGATGGCGGCCGTCCTGGCCGCGGTCTACCCGGACGTCTTCTGCGGGGCCGGGGTCCACTCCGGGCTGCCCTACCGCGCGGCGACCGACGTCGGGTCGGCCTTCGCCGCCATGAAGTCCCCGCCGGCGACCGTGGCCGACGCGGGCCCCGTCCCGCTGTGCGTGATCCACGGCGACGCCGACCCCACGGTGGCGCCGGCCAACGCCGACGCCGTCGTCCGCTCCGGGCTGCTGGCCCGGACCGGCGCCCGCGAGGAGCGCACGACGGGGCAGGTCGAGGGCGGCCGGTCGTGGACCCGCCGGCGGTGGAGCGAGGACGGCGGCCGCGTGGTCGTCGAGTCGTGGACCGTGCACGGCATGACCCACGACTGGTCGGGCGGCCGGGCGGGCGCCTCCTACGCCGACCCCACCGGGCCGGACGCCTCGTCACTGCTCGTCGAGTTCCTGGGCATGCGCCGGAGCTAGGTGTCCCGGGGCCGGCCGAACAGCTCGGTCCGCAGCCGGCCGTCGTCGTCGTACAGCTCGTGGACGCCCTCCACGAACTCCCGCCGGGTCAGCGCGGCGATCGACGGCCACTGCGCGGCGGGCCGGGTGAGCGGCCCGTCGGTGCCGGTGAAGGCGCCCATGCCGTGCAGGGCGATCCACCGCGGGTCGTAGACGCTCGCGGTGGCCGCGTCCCACTGCGCCACCCGGTCGATCAGGCCGGGGAGCAGGCCGGGCTCGTGGAAGGCCCACCGGTTGATCGGCGGGCCGTAGGTCTCGGTGAGCACGCCGCACGCGGCCGCGGCGGTGGGGTCGGTGCACCGGTTCGCGTCGATGCGGGCGCGGAGCTGCGCGGCGTAGAACCAGAACGCCCCGGTCTCGCCGTGTCCGGCCCCGATGGTCCAGCTCCGCTGCGCTGCGTGTCCCTCGCCGAAGACCACCGCCGCCATCGCCATCAGCACCGGCGGCGAGTGCTCCTCGGGTGCGGCGAGGACCCGGGCGACGGCCTCGCCGCGGGCCCGGGGGTCGGCCAGCGCGGCGAGGGCGACGTGCTGGTCGGAGACCTCGATGTCGGCGTACTCCCCGGTCGGCGTCACGGGGACGTGGTTCGTCATGCCCCGACCCTGCTCACCGGGCGCTCCGCGGACCTCCGTGCAACTACCCAGGGACGATGGTGACGGTGGCGCCCCGCGCGTCGGCGGCCGTGATCCGGTCGAGGGCGCCGGAGAAGCGGCGGTACTTGCTGCGGTACACACCGTCGAGGGCGTCGCCGTAGACGTCGTCGGCGTCGGCGAACGCGACGTCGCGCTCCACGCCGTCGGCCCGGATGCGGCCCGCCATCCGCGTCCGGGTGCCCCGGAACCAGGCCGCGCCCCGGCCGGTGACCGACCGCAGGTAGAGCTCGTCGCCGAGCCGGACCACCCAGACCACGCGGTCGGGGCGCAGCGTCCCGTCGGCGCGGCGGGTCGCGATCTCGACCTCGTCGGCCCGCCCGATCCGGTCGAGGTCCTCCGCGTCCCAGGCACTCATGCGGTGCTCCTCCCGCGGCGCCGTCGGGCCGACCCCACGACACGACGGTACGAGGTGGCCGTGACCAGGGCCTTGATCGGGAGGAGTGTGGGGGACCGTTCGGTCCGCGCCCCGTTCCCTCACCCGGATGTCGATCATGTCCGGCACGGCGGGCCGCACCGTCCGTAGGCTCGGCGGACGTGACGATCCGGGTGGCCGCGCTGCACGTCGCGCCCGAGCGCAAGGCGCCGATGGTGGCCGTCGACCACATCGACGTCGAGGCCGGGAAGGGCGTCGTCGGGGACCGCTACTTCGGCACCCGCCACCGCCACGTGTCGGTGCAGTCGCTCGAGGAGCTCGCCGAGGCCGCGGCCGCGCGGGGCGCGCCGGTGCCGGCGTCGGACACCCGGCGGACGGTCACGCTCGACGCCGGCCGGGTCCCGACGACGCCGGGGGACCGGCTGACGATCGGCGACGTGGAGCTCGAGGTGGTCCGCCGGGCCGCGCCGTGCCGGGTGATGGAGACCAGCGTCGGGCCCGGCGCCGCGCGGGCGATGCACGACCGCGGCGGGGCGGTGTTCCGCGTGCTGACCTCGGGGACGATCTCGGTCGGCGACGAGGTCGCGGGCCGGTAGTCCGTGCGGGATCAGGCGGGTCCGGCCGGGGACCCCTTCTCGGCGACGAGGCGCAGCGCGATGTCGACGTAGCGACCGAGCAGCTCCCCGAGCGACCGGGCGTGGTCGTCGAGACCCTCGGGCCGGCGGGTGAAGAGATCGAGCGACCCCACCCGCTCCCCGTCGTGCACCGGGACCGAGAGCACGGCCCGCACGCCGAGCTCGGCCGCCGCGTCGCAGAAGTGGTTCCAGTCGGGATCGTCGGCGTCCGTCGTCGCGTGCACCGGGGTGCCGGTCTCGGCCGCGTCCCGGCCGGGACCGCCGGCCACCGACTGCACGGCGGACAGGGCGCGGGCGACCTCGTCGGACGACTCCGCCCAGGCGACGGTGCACCGCCGGTCCCACACCGTGATCCCGGCGTGCGCGATCCCGGGGACGGCGCGGGCGTACCCGAGCAGCTCGACGACGACCCCGTGCGCGCGCCGCGACCGGTCGTAGCGCGGGACGACGGCCCAGAGGTCGGCGAGCTGCGACCGCTCGGCCGCCGTGAGCTCCAGGCGCGCCTCGCGCAGCACCCGCTGGGCCCGCAGCTCGGCGGTGAGGACCTGGGCGCGGACGGTCAGCTCGTGCAGGCCGTCGCGGGCCAGGCGGGCCCGCTCCGCGGCGAACCGGGCGTGGGAGAGCCGGACGGCGCGGTTCTCCTGGGCCTGCCCGCTGCTGCCCGCGACCTCGTCGGGATCGACGTCCGCCCCGGGCGGCCAGGACCCGGCGTCCTCCGTGAGCTCGGCGTGCCCCGTGAGCTCGGCGTGCCCCGCGAACTCGGCGTACTCCGCGAGCTCGGTGATCAGGGCGACGAGCTCGTCGACCTGGTCCCGGGCGCGCGTCGGGTCCTCGCCCTCGTCACGCGCCAGCGTCGTCATCGATGTCCCCCCGGACCCGGGCCAGGAGCCGCGGGCTCCTCCATCCGGGGGGACGCTACACACCTCGGCCCGTCACGCTCCGGTCAACATCCGAACGGTGGCCTCCTGCACCGGTCCCGGGGCCGCCAGCCGCGCGCAGGCGTCGAAGTGCGTGCCCCCGGACTGCGGGAGGATCGTCGTCGGGACCCCCGGCCACGCGGTGGCGAGCAGGCGCTGCTGCCGCTCGAACTCGCCCGGTTCGTCCCCGCCGCAGGTCAGCATGAGCGGGCCGGGTCCGGTGGGGGCGTGGTGCACGGGGCTCGACCGGCGGGCGTCGTCGGGGGACATCCCGAGCACGTCGTTGAGGTACGACCGCCGGATCGGCTCGAGATCGTAGAGCCCGCTGATCCCGACGACGGGCCCGACCGTGTCGGCGGGCAGGCCGTGGTCCGCCCAGTCGGTCGCCATGGCCATCGCCACCAGGTGCCCGCCCGCGGAGTGCCCGACGAGCCCGAGGCCGGTCGCGCGGGCCCCGAGGTCGCCGGCCCGGCGGGCGAGCTCGGCGATCCCCGCCCGGACGTCGGCGACCACGTCGGCCACGGCGACGTCGGGCACCAGCCGGTAGTCGAGCGAGGCGAAGACGGCGCCGGCGGCCAGGAACGGCTCGGCGAGGAAGCCGAAGGTCTCCTTGTCGAGCGCCTGCCAGTAGCCACCGTGCACGAACACCACGAGCGGCGCCGGACCGTGGCCCGGGGCGGGGGAGTAGACGTCGACGCCCTGGCGGGGGTCGTCGCCGTAGGTGATCACCTGCGGCGGGTGGTCGCGACGCATCGCCCCGCTGCGTGCCTGCCAGTCGGCGAGAGTCGCGTCGGGGTCGGGCTCCAGGGCCCGCGCGTCGTACTGGGCGTCGAGCCATTCCCTCGTCGCGCCCTCGGGCACGTCTCCCGGTTCCGTCATGTCGTGCGACTACCCCGCACGTCACCGTGATCACCGTCGGGCGGTGACGCTGCCGCCGCTCCCGCGTCACCCTCTAAGCTGATCGGCGTGCTCCACACCGCCGTGCTCGAGCCCGTTCGTGACGAGTTCTGGCCCAGTCGCCGCACCGACGCCTTCGACGAACACTGTCGTCGTGCCGGCTGACCGCAGAGAACCCACGATCCCAGGAGAGACCCCGCCATGAGCACCCCCGAGAACAACTGGTCCTTCGAGACCAAGCAGATCCACGCGGGCGCCACGCCCGACCCGTCGACCAACGCCCGGGCGACGCCGATCTACCAGACCACGTCGTACGTCTTCCGCGACACCCAGCACGGCTCCGACCTGTTCTCCCTCGCCGAGCCGGGCAACATCTACACGCGGATCATGAACCCGACGACCGACGTGCTCGAGCAGCGCGTCAACGCCCTCGAGGGCGGCGTCGCGGCGCTCGCCTTCGCCAGCGGCAGCGCGGCCACCACGGCCGCGATCCTGACGATCGCCGAGTCGGGCGACCACATGGTGTCGAGCCCCAGCCTCTACGGCGGCACGTACAACCTCTTCCACTACACGCTGCCGAAGATGGGCGTCGAGGTCTCGTTCGTCGAGGACCAGGACGACCTGCAGCAGTGGCGGGACGCCGCGCGCCCGAACACCAAGCTGTTCTTCGCCGAGACGCTGCCGAACCCGGGCAACAACGTCCTCGACATCCGCGGCGTCGCCGACACCGCCCACGAGGTCGGCGTGCCGCTGCTGGTCGACAACACGGTGCCCACGCCCTACCTGGTGCGCCCGATCGAGCACGGCGCCGACATCGTCATCCACTCGGCCACCAAGTTCCTCGGCGGGCACGGCACCTCGATCGCCGGCGTCGTCGTCGACGGCGGCACCTTCGCCTTCGGCGAGCACGGCGACCGCTTCCCCGGCTTCACCGAGCCCGACCCCAGCTACCACGGCCTCAAGTTCTGGGAGGCCCTCGGCCCGGGTGCGTTCGCGGCCAAGATGCGGGTGCAGCACCTGCGCGACACCGGTGCCGCGCTAAGCCCGTTCAACGCCTTCCTGATCCTGCAGGGCATCGAGACGCTGAGCCTGCGCATGGACCGGCACATCGCCAACGCGCAGGCCCTCGCGGAGTGGCTCGAGCAGCGCGACGAGGTCGAGCAGGTCTGGTACGCGGGCCTCGAGTCGAGCCCGTGGCACGCCGCGCAGCAGAAGTACCTGCCCCGCGGCGCCGGCAGCATCGTCGCCTTCGAGCTGCGCGGCGGCGTCGAGGCGGGTCGCTCGTTCGTCGACGGCACCACGCTGCACTCGCAGCTGGCGAACATCGGCGACGTCCGCAGCCTGATCGTGCACCCGGCGTCCACCACGCACAGCCAGCTCTCGGAGCCCGAGCAGCGCTCCAGCGGCGTCACCCCGGGCCTCGTCCGGCTCTCGGTGGGCATCGAGAACCTGGAGGACATCCGGGCCGACCTCGAGGCCGGCTTCACCGCGTCCAAGTCGGCGACGTCGAGCTCCTGAGAGTGACCGACCTGATGGCCGGTGGACCCGGTTCGTTCATGGCGGACGGACCGGGCCCCCCACCGGAGACCGACACCGTGCCGGTCCTCCCTCCCGCCACCGGCGCGTGGCGGGAGGGGGACCCGGCCGGCGGGCGCCGCTTCGTGACGCTGCCCGATCCGCTGCCCCTCGAGACCGGGGCGGCGCTGCCCGACGTCACGGTCGCCTACGAGACGTGGGGGACCTTCGACGGGTCCAACGCCGTCCTCGTGCTGCACGCCCTCACCGGCGACTCCCACGTCGTCGGGCCCGCCGGGCAGGGGCACCCGACCGCGGGCTGGTGGGCGGGCCTCGTCGGGCCGGGCCAGGTCGTCGACACCGACCGCTGGTTCGTCGTGGCCCCGAACGTCCTCGGCGGCTGCCAGGGCACCACGGGCCCCGCGTCCGCCGCGCCCGACGGCCGCCCCTGGGGATCCCGGTTCCCGCGCACCAGCGTGCGCGACCAGGTCGCGCTCGAGGTGCGGCTGGCCGACCAGCTCGGCATCTCCTCGTGGGCCGCGGTGCTCGGCGGGTCGATGGGCGGGATGCGGGCGGTCGAGTGGGCCGTCACCCACCCCGACCGGGTCGAGCGGCTGATGCTCGTGGCCTGCCCGGCCGCGGCGTCGGCCGACCAGATCGCGTGGGCGTCCCCGCAGCTCGCCGCGATCCGCGAGGACCCGAACTGGTGCGACGGGGACTACCACGACCGCGGCCGCGGGCAGGGCCCGCACGTGGGGCTCGGGGTGGCGCGGCGGATCGCGCACGCCACCTACCGGACCGCCGAGGAGCTCGACCTGCGCTTCGGGCGGCGCCCGCAGCCCGGCGAGGACCCCTACGACGCGGCGCATCCCGGCCGCTTCGCCGTCGAGTCCTACCTCGACCACCACGCCGAGAAGCTGGTGCACCGCTTCGACGCCGGCTCCTACGTAGCGCTGACGGCCGCGATGAACGGCCACGACGTGTCCCGGGGCCGCGGCTCACTGGCCGACGCGCTCGGCCGGATCACCGCCCGCACGGTGGTGGCGGGCGCGACGAGCGACCGGCTCTACCCGCTCTCCCAGCAGGAGCAGCTGGCCGACCTGATCCCCGGATCGGGCCCGGTGGAGGTCATCGAGTCGCCCTACGGGCACGACTCGTTCCTCATCGAGTCGAGGCGCCTCGGACAGATCCTGTCGCCGTTGCTGGAGTGAGCTGCTCGAAGGCGACCCCGTCGTGGATGCGGTCGAGCAGGTCCTTCACCACGGCGTCGGCGAGCCGGTAGCGCACCACCCGCCCGTCGCGGTGGGCGCTCACGAGGTTCTGCGCCCGCAGCAGGCGCAGGGCCTGGCTCGTCGTGGAGTCCTTGAGGCCGGCCGCGAGCGCGAGGTCGGACACGCAGATCTCGCCGACCTCGTGGATGCACAGCAGCAGCGTCAGCCGCGTGGGGTCGGCGAGCAGCGCGAACCGCGACACCCAGCCGTGCATCGTCGGGGCGTCGGGCAGGGCCGCGACGGCGGCGCAGACGCGGTGGTCGCCGTCGACGCCGATCGCGTCCGCATCGCCCGTGAGGTGCACGGGCGCAGTATTTCACGTCCGGCCTGCGGCCACGTGCGTGCGCTTCGGTGCCCGGACACGGAAACGGACACCGGGTAGCGTCGGCCGACGTGAGTGCTCCGGTCATCCCGCCGTTCCGCGGGAACGTCCTCGGCGAGGCGCGCTGGCAGCTCGAGCTGGCGATGCTGCTGGTCAGCGACGTCTTCCGGGGTCACGGCGTGCCGCCGGGCGACGGCGCCGCGGTGCTCACCATCCCGGGCTTCCTCGCGGGGGACCCGTCGCTCGCGGTGCTGCGGACCTGGCTGCGCCGCTGCGGCTACCGCACCTACCGGTCGGGGATCTCCTGGAACGTCGACTGCTCGGAGGCCGCGGTCCGGCGCCTCGACCGGCGCCTCGCCGAGGTGTCCGAGCGCGCCGGCGGCCCCGTGACGCTGATCGGGCACAGCCGGGGCGGGCTCCTCGCGCACGCGCTGGGGGTACGACGACCGTCGCGGGTCCGGCAGGTGATCACGCTCGGCAGCCCGCTGTCCTCGCCCTTCGACGCCTCGGTGCTCACGCTCGCGGCGGTCGGCGGGGCCCGGCTCGGCCAGAACCTGCTGCGCCCCGCCCGCACCCAGTGCCTGACGACGGCCTGCCCGTGCGCGTTCGGCTCCGACCTGCGCGCGCCCGCCCGGGTCCCGCTGACCAGCATCCGCACGAGCGAGGACGGGATCGTCCGCCCGGAGTCGTGCGTCGTGGCCGACGGCGACAACGTCGCGGTCCGCGGCAGCCACATCGGGCTGTGCGTGAGCTCCCGGGTCTACGAGGAGATCGCGCGACTCCTCTGAGCGCTCGCCCTTCTCCCGTCGCTTCGCTCGCCCCGGCCCGGGGTACCGATCACCCATGGCTCCGTGGACCTCCGCCGACATCCCCGACCAGTCGGGACGCACCTTCGTCGTCACCGGCGCGAACTCCGGACTCGGCCTCGTCGCCGCCGGACAGCTCGCCGCGCACGGCGCCCACGTCGTCCTGGCGTGCCGCAACACCGACAAGGGCGAGCAGGCCGCCGCCGAGATCCGCGCACAGGGCGGCCCGGGCTCCACCGCGGTCGAGGAGCTCGACCTGGCCGACCTCGCCTCGGTCCGCAAGTTCGCCGCCCGGCTCGAGGGCCCGGTCGACGTCCTGATCAACAACGCCGGGCTGATGGCCATCCCCGAGCAGCGCACGGTCGACGGCTTCGAGATGCAGTTCGGGACGAACGTGCTGGGTCACGTCGCGCTGACCGGGCTGCTCCTCGACCGGATCACCGACCGCGTGGTGACGATGTCGAGCGTCATGCACCGCATCGGCCGGGTCCGGCTCGACGACCTCAACTGGGAGCGCCGCCGCTACCAGCGCTGGCTCGCCTACGGGCAGTCGAAGCTCGCCGACCTGATGGTCGCCTACGAGCTGGAGCGCCGCTTCGTCGCGTCCGGCTCCCGGCTGCGCTCGATGGCCGCGCACCCCGGCTACAGCGCCACCAACCTGCAGTCGCGCACCGAGTCGATCCAGGACGTCGTCATGGGGCTCGGGAACCGCTTCTTCGCGCAGGGCCCCGAGATGGGCGCGCTGCCCGAGCTCTACGCCGCGACGGTGCCCGACCTGCCCGGCGGCGTGTACATCGGCCCCGACGGCTGGGGCGAGTCCTCCGGGCACCCGATCCCGGTGGGCTCCACCGCGGCGTCGCACGACCGCGAGGTCCAGCGGGCCCTGCTGCGGGCCTGCGAGGAGCTGACCGGCGTCGAGCTCGCCGCCTGAGCGGGCGGCCCCGTCCGACAGGACGGGGCCACCTCGCCCGACCGGGGCGTGCCGCGGGACGACCCGGCATGATCGCCCGCGTGAGTGACGACCCGACGCCCCTCGCCGTCCTGCGCGGCCTCGTCGCGCAGGACGCGCCCCTGGCGCCGGTGCACGCCGCGCTCCACGCCCGGCTCACCGACGTGCAGCGGGGGACCTGCTCGGGGCGCCTCCCGACGCAGGCGGGGGACGGCCTGCTCGAGTCGGTGCTGATCCTCGCCGACTTCGTCATGGGCGTCGCCTACTCCAGCACGCTGCGCGCCGGCGACCGGATCGTCACCGTGCGGATCGGGGTCCAGCTCCTCGGGCGGCCGCTGGCCGGGGAGGAGCTCTTCGGCGTCGGCCGGCTCGACGACGCCCGCAACGGCGTGGGCCTGAGCTCGGGCACGATCACCGACCGCGAGGGCGGGGAGGTGGCCCGCTGCCTGGCCCGCAACGCCGTCCTGACCGACGACGTCGCCGGGCAGTACGGGCGCACCGCGCCGACATGGTCGAACCGGCCGTCGTCGTGGCGGCTGCTCATGCCGCACCGCGGCGAGGACCCCACCCGCGATGGCACGACGATGATCGCCCGCCCCGACCACACGAGCGCCAACTCGGCCGGCGTGGTGCAGGGCGGCGCGCTCGCCGGGCTCGCGGCGCGGGGGCTCGCGCACTCCCTCGACGTCGTCCCCGAGGACTTCGCGGTCAGCTTCGTGCGCTCGGTGCGCCCCGACGGCTCCCCGGTGATGTGCCGCGTGGTGGTGGAGCACGGCGGGCGGCGGCTCAAGGTCGGGCGCGCGGAGCTCGTCGACGACCGCGGGAAGCTGCTGGCCTCGGCGTCGGGGACGTCGTTCCGGCACTAGTCGCCGGGGCCGGCCCGGGCCTCGTCGGGAACGTTCGACGGAGCTGTGACGGCGCGACGCCGGGGCATGGACACCCCGGAGACGGGCGCTTAGCGTCTGTGACCGAGCTGACACCGACGTCGAGGAGTCCCCATCGTGAGCAGGCTGCGTTTCGGCACGTTCCTGGCCCCGTTCCACCGGGCCGGTGAGAACCCCACCCTCGCGCTGCAGCGTGACCTCGAGCTGATCGAGCACCTCGACGCCCTCGGCGTCGACGAGGCCTGGATCGGCGAGCACCACTCGGCCGGCAGCGAGATCATCGCCTCGCCGGAGATCTTCATCGCCGCCGCCGCCGAGCGGACGAAGCGGATCAGGCTCGGCACCGGCGTGACCTCGGCGAGCTACCACAACCCGCTCTGGGTGGCCGACCGGATGGTCCTGCTCGACCACCTCACTCGCGGCCGGACGATGCTGGGCGTGGGCCCGGGCTCGCTGCCCAGCGACTCGTCGATGATCGGGCTGAACCCGACCGACACGCGCGAGCTGCTCGACGTGAACCTCGACATCATCATGCGGCTGCTCGCCGGCGAGACGGTCACCGCGCAGACCAAGACCCACAACCTCGTCGAGGCCCGGCTGCAGCTGCGTCCCTACACCGAGCCCTGCTTCGACATCGTCGTCGCGGCCGTGGCCTCGCCGACCGGCCCGCGGATGGCGGGCCGGCACGGGGTGGGCCTGCTCAACATCGGCGCGACGATGTCCCAGGACGGCTTCGACGCGCTGGCCCACCACTGGAACGTCGTCGAGGAGCGCGCCGAGCACTACGGGCAGCCCGCGCCCGACCGGGACAAGTGGCGCCTCGTCGGCCTCATGCACATCGCGGAGACCAAGGAGCAGGCCTACCGCGACGTCGAGTACGGCATCGAGAACTGGTTCCGCTACTTCCAGAAGACGGCGGCGTTCCCGCAGATGGGGGTCGAGGGCGGCGACGTCAAGGAGATGATCGACTTCATCAACGAGGCCGGCATCGGGGCGATCGGCACCCCGGAGGACGCGCGGGCGCAGGTGCAGCGGCTCGCCGACCAGTCCGGCGGGTTCGGCGCGATGCTGCTGCTCGGGCACGAGTGGGCCAACCCCGAGGCCACCAAGCGCTCCTGGGAGCTCCTCGCGCAGAACGTCATGCCGCACTTCCAGGGCCGGACCTGGGGCGGGGTGTCGCACGCCGAGTCGACCCAGCAGGCCAAGGAGCGGGCCGGCCTGCGGCGCGACGAGTACGCCGCGACCCAGATGGCGGCCGTCGAGCACATGACGAAGAAGTACGCCGACGAGGTCGCCTCGAAGGGCTGATGCAGCACCGCCGCGCGGCCGGTCGACGTCGATCGGCCGCACGGCGTAGCCTGCGGGTCCCGGATGAGACCTCGCCCCGGCCCCGGCGACCGCCTCCAGTGACGATGCGACCGCCCCTGTGCGCCGCGCCGTCCGCTCCCGATCCCGGCCCCCCGCGGGTCGGTGCTCCTGCCGGTGTCGACCGCCCGCACCGGTTCCCGGTGCCGCGCGGAGATGCGCAGCGAGGGGTCACATGGCCGGGGTCGAGGTCGGGATCAAGAACCTGTCGAAGTCGTTCGGCAGTGCGAACATCTGGTCCGACGTGACCCTGACGCTGCCCGCGGGGGAGATCTCCGCCCTGCTCGGGCCGTCGGGCACGGGCAAGTCGGTGCTGCTGAAGTCGATCATCGGGCTGCTCAAGCCGGAGAAGGGGTCGATCTTCATCCGGGACACCGACCTCGTGCAGTGCTCGGAGTCGAAGCTCTACGAGATCCGGAAACTGTTCGGTGTCCTGTTCCAGGACGGGGCCCTCTTCGGGTCGATGAACATCTACGACAACATCGCGTTCCCGCTCCGGGAGCACACCCGCAAGGGCGAGTCGGCGATCCGGGACATCGTCATGGAGAAGCTCGACCTGGTGGGGCTCGACGGCGCGGAGGACAAGCTGCCCGGCGAGATCTCCGGCGGGATGAAGAAGCGCGCCGGCCTGGCCCGCGCCCTCGTGCTCGACCCCGAGATCATCCTGGTCGACGAGCCCGACTCCGGGCTCGACCCGGTCCGCACGGCCTACCTGAACCAGCTGCTGGTCGACCTGAACACCCAGCTCGACGCCACGATCCTCGTCGTCACCCACCACCTGGGGACCGCGCGGTCGATGCCGGACAACATCGGGATGCTGTTCCGGAAGAACCTGGTGATGTTCGGGCCGCGGGAGGTGCTGCTGACCTCCGAGGAGCCGGTGGTCCAGCAGTTCCTGCAGGGTCGCCGCGTCGGTCCCATCGGGATGTCGGAGGAGAAGGACTCCGCCCAGATGGAGGCGGAGATGGAGGAACTGAAGAAGCAGGGCGGGTCGGCGGAGGCCGAGGAGTCGTTCATCGACCCGCAGATCAACCCGACCGAGGGCATCGGGGAGCGCAAGGCGGTCCGGCGCCGGAAGGACCGGGTGATGCAGGTGCTGCACACCCTCCCGGAGAAGGCGCAGACCGCCATCCTCGAGCAGCTCACCGACGACGACCGGGAGCGCTACGGCATCAGCCGGGACGCCGCGCAGACCGAGGTCATCGAGATCACCCGGGACAACCCTCCCGAGGACGCCGACCCCTTCGGCCACCACGCGATGGAGGACGCGTCGTCCGCGGCGGACGACGACGGCTCGGAGGCCGACCCGGACGCCCGCGCCGCGGCCCCCGCGCCGCCGGACTCGGACGACCCCCTCGTCGGGGTCCCGGTCGACGACCACGCCGGCGGGACCGTGGTGCTCCCGCAGGGGGAGTCGGCGGGTTCCGGGTCGTCGGAGCCCGGGCCCTCTGCTGAATCGGAGCCCGAGCCCTCTGCCGAGCCGGAGCCGGAGGCCCCGGCGCACCCCGGGATGCTCGCGCGCCTGCGGGCGAGCTTCAGCCGGGGCTGAGCCCGGGGGCGTCCGTCGTCACGTCCGCCGACGCCCGACCGGGGCGCCGCGGGCCCTTAGGGTGCACGGCGTGCCTGTCAGCGAGTCCCGCGTCCGCCTCCGGTGAGCGTCACCGTCGTCGGCATCGGCGCCGACGGCTGGCCTGGGCTGGCCGCGCCGGCCCGCACCGCGTGCGAGCGGGCCGCGGTCGTCCTCGGAGCCCCCCGGCAGCTCGACCTCCTGCCCTCCTCGGTGGGCGCGCGCCGGGAGGCGTGGCCCGCACCGCTGGTCCCGTCGCTGCCGCACCTGCTCGAGCAGCACGGCGGCGGCGAGCTCGTCGTCCTCGCGAGCGGCGACCCGATGTTCTTCGGGATCGGCTCGAGCGTCCTGCGGCTGCGGCCCGACGCGGTCGTCGTGCCGCACCCCTCGTCGGTGGCGCTGGCCTGCGCCCGGCTCGGCTGGGCGGAGCAGGACGTCGTCGTGCTCTCCGCGGTCGGGCGGCCGGTCGAGGCCGTGCGCGCCGCCCTCGCCCCACGGCGGCGGCTCCTGGTCCTCGCCGACTCCGGGGCGCTGCCGGGCCGGCTCGCGGCGCTGCTCGTCGGGGCGGGCTACGGGGAGGCGCGGCTGACCGTGCTCGGCTCGCTCGGCGCGGCGCACGAGTCGCGGGTCGAGGGGACCGCCCGCGCCTGGAGCGCCCCCGACGGCGACCCGCTGGCCGTCGTCGCGATCGACTGCCCGGCGCTGCCCGACGACGCCCTCCTCGGCCGGGCCCCCGGCCTGCCCGACGACGCCTACGCCCACGACGGCCAGCTCACCAAGGCCGAGATGCGCACCCTGTCGGTCGCCGCGCTGCGCCCGCTGCCGGGCCAGCTGCTGTGGGACGTCGGCGGGGGAGCGGGCTCGGTCGGCATCGAGTGGTGCCGCGCCGAGCCGACCGCGCGCGCGGTCGCGATCGAGGACCGCGCCGACCGGGCCGAGCGCATCGCCGCCAACGCCTCGACCCTCGGCGTGCCCGGGGTGCGGGTGGTCCGGGGCCGGGCCCCCGAGGTGCTCGCCGGACTCGAGGCGCCGGACGCGGTGTTCGTCGGGGGCGGGGTGTCCGCGCCCGGCATGCTCGACGTCTGCCGGCGCGCGCTGCGCTCCGGCGGCCGGCTGGTGGCGAACGCGGTGACCCTCGAGGGCGAGGCCGCCCTGGCCGCCGCGCAGGCCGAGCACGGCGGGACGATCCGCCGGATCGCGGTGTCGCGGGCGGCCCCCGTCGGGCGCTACCTCGGGTGGAAGGCCCTCGCCCCGGTGACGCAGTGGATCCTGCGGGTCGGCGACGACGGCGCCCGGGCGAGCCCCGACGTCCACGACGTGCCCCCGCCGACCCCGCCCCCCTGGAGGATCCCGTGACCGTCCGCTTCGTCGGCGCCGGACCCGGCGCGGCCGACCTCATCACCGTGCGCGGCCTCCGGGCGATCGCCATGAGCCCCGTGTGCCTCTACGCGGGCTCGCTCGTCCCCGAGGACCTGCTCGGCCAGTGCCCGCCCGGCGCGCACAAGGTCGACACCGCCCGGATGACCCTCGACGAGATCGTCGCCGAGCTGGTCGCCGCCCACGAGGCCGGGCACGACGTCGCCCGCCTCTGCAGCGGCGACCCCGCCGTGTTCTCCGCGGTCGCCGAGCAGTCTCGCCGGCTCGACGAGGCCGGGGTCCCCTGGGAGATCGTCCCGGGCGTCCCCGCCTTCGCCGCCGCGGCCGCCGCACTGCGCACCGAGCTCACCGTGCCCGGGGTGGGGCAGTCGGTGGTGCTCACCCGCGACGCCGCGAACGCCACTCCCATGCCCGAGGGCGAGTCGCTCGACGTCTGGGCCGCCGCCGGCGGGACGCTCGTGCTGCACCTCGCGGTCCAGCGGTGCGCCGAGGTCGTCGGGAAGCTGCTCGCGCACCGGCCGCCGCACGAGCCGGTCGCCGTGGTGGCCCGGGCGTCGCGGCCCGACGAGGTGGTGCTGCGCGGGACCCTCGCCGACATCGCCGAGCGGGTCGAGGCCGCGGGCATCAGGCGGACCGCTGTGATCGTCGTCGGGCCGGTCGTGGGCCTGGAGCAGGGCTGCGAGAGCCACCTCTACTCGGCGTCGCGCGAGCGGTGAGCGCCCTTGGCTGCCGGAGCGAACGGCACTCTCGCGCACATAGAAGCAGCGAGAGTGCCGTTCGCTCCCGCGGGTGCCCGTGACCGCGCGGCGGATCCTCGTCCTCGGCGGCACCGCGGAGGCCCGGGAGCTGGCCGACGCGCTGGCGGCCGAGCCGGGCGTCGTCGTCACCACCTCGCTCGCCGGGCGCACCCGCGACCCGCGCCTCCCGGCCGGCGACGTCCGCACCGGCGGGTTCGGGGGCGTCGAGGGGTTGGCCGCCGCGCTCGGGCAGGTCGACCTGCTCCTCGACGCCACCCACCCGTTCGCCGCCCGCATGACCGACCACGCGGCCATCGCCGCGGCCGCGACCGGTGTCCCGCTGGTCGTCCTGCGCCGTCCCGGGTGGACCGAGGGCCCGGGCGACCACTGGATCCGGGTCCCGACGACGAGGGCGGCGGCGGTCGCCGTCGTCGGCTACCGGCACGTGTTCCTCGCGATCGGGCGGCAGGGGGTGGGGGAGTTCCTCGGGACGTCGGTCGCCGTGGTCCGGTCGATCGAGGCGCCGGACGTGCTGCCGCCCGGGGCCGAGCTCGTCCTCGCCCGGGGCCCGTTCGCCCTCGACGACGAGCGGGCGCTGCTGCGCCGCCACGAGGTCGACGTCGTGGTGGCCAAGGACTCCGGCGGCGCCACCGAGGCGAAGCTGACCGCGGCCCGGGAGCTCGGCGTGCCCGTGGTGCTCGTCGACCGCCCGGCGCTGCCGCCCGGGGTGCGGGTGGTCGACGACGTGGCAGGGGCGCTGCAAGTCTGCCGCGACCGGGCGTAGCCCGCCCGACCGGACGAACGGGCCGCTCGTCACCTTCGACAGTGACGAACGCGCCGCTCGTCCGGCCGGGGGACGTGCGCGCCTCCGGCACGACCGTGTCGATCGGACACGGTTCCGCCGGACCTCCGTGCTGCTCGGAGGCCCGTAAGTGCCGGACGACGAGGGTATGAGGGCAGTACGCTCGGAGTATGAGTGCCGAGCGGATCACGGTGAGCCTCCCCGCCGAGCTCGTCGCGCGCGCCCGGGCCGCCGTCGACGGGGGCGAGGCCCCGAGTGTCTCCGCCTACGTCGCGGAGGCGATGCGGGCGAAGGCCGAGAGGTCCGAGGCTCTCGGGCGCCTCGCGGCCGTGCTGGGCGGAAGACCGCCGGTGGCGGAGCTCAACGCCGTCCGCGCCCGGTGGGGGCTGCCGGGCCTGCCGACCCCGTGATCGGCGGACGCGTCTGTGCCGTGGAACGGGGCTGGGCGGTCGTGACCGGGACGCCGGAGCTCTACCGCGGCATCGTCGGGGTGGAGGTCGAGGAGATCGCCTGACCGGCCGGGTCGAGGCCCCGGAGGGCGCCGGACGCGGCCACCGCGAGGAGCACCGCCACCCACACCGCGACGACCGTGACCCCCGCCGCGACCGGCGAGCCGACCTCGGCGACCACACCGGCGACGGCGATCCCCGCCGGTGCGGCCACCACCAGCAGCGCGTTCTGCAGGCTCAGCACCCGGCCCCGGACGCCTTCCGGCGTGCGTTCGGCCTGCAGGACGCCGAGCACCGCCCCCACCAGCGCGTTCGACAGCCCGAGCATCGCGGCGCCGACGAGGACCACCGCCGGGGAGGCCAGCGTCGAGATCGTCCCGAGCCCCGCGGTGGTGCCGATCAGGGCGACGCCGACCCAGAGGCCTCGTCGTCCCCGGCTGCCGACGCCGGTGTAGGCGGTGGTCCCGACGAGCATGCCCGCCGCGAGCGCGGTCAGGACGAGACCGAGCAGGTCGGGCCGGGCGATCGTCGTGACGTACACCGGCAGGACCAGCCCCTGCAGCCCGCCGATCACGAAAGCGAGGCCGAGGGTGAGCGCGACCGTGCCGCTCAGGAACCGGCTGCGCCGCAGCACGCGGGCCCCGGCGCCGAGCTCGGCCAGGATCGACGTCCGCTCGGTCACGGCCTCCTCGATGCGGCCGTAGCGGTGCGGGACGGCCAGCGTCAGCAGGGCGGCGGCGCCGGAGGTGGCGGCGGTGACGAACAGGACCGTGGAGCCGTCGAACACCGCGAGCAGTGCCCCTGCGGCGGCCGGGCCGACGACCAGCGCCATCGAGGTCGTCGCCTGCCGCAGCCCGACGAGGCGTTCGAGGCCCAGTCCGGTGTGCCGGGCGAGGGCGGGCACCAGGACCTGGCGGGCGGTCATGCCCGGGACGTCGCCGAAGGCCCCGACGATCGCGAGTCCGACGAGCCATCCCAGGTCCAGTCCCCACAGCAGGTCGACCACCGGGATCGCGGCGACGGAGGCGGCGGAGACGACGTCGGCGAGGATCGAGCAGGTCCGGCGGTTGACCCGGTCGAGGACGAGTCCGGCGGCCAGCCCCACGACGAGCGCGGGCACGGCGGTCGCCGCCGAGACCGCGCCGACGCTCGCCGGGCTTCCCGTGATCTGCAGGACGATCAGCGGCAGTGCGACCGCGGCGATGCCGTTGCCGAGCAGGCTGAGGACGTGGGAGGCGAGGTAGGCGATCGCTACTGACCGCACGGTCTCACCGGATCCCGGGTCGGGCGAACTCGGCCCGGCGGTCGACCATCCACCGGGAGAGCTGTCGGCCTCGTCGGTAGGTCGTGACCATGGTGGCGACCGTCGGCCGTGCCGTCGCGGCACGCTCCAGTCGGGGAGGCGCACGTCACACCGGGACTTGAGGGTGCCCCGACGGCATCGTTTCTGCTGGCGCCATGACCCGCTCCGCCGTCCGTCCCGTGCCCGTGTCAGTCGAGGATCTGTTCGCCCCGCCCGAGTACGCCCGCCCGACGATCTCCCCGGACGGGAGGTGGCTCGCGTTCCTCGCGCCGTGGCGCACCCGGCTCAACGTGTGGGTGGTCCCGTTCGACGGGGTCGACGACCTCGACCTGTCCCGGGCCCGCCGGGTCACCGCCGACGACCGCCGTGCCGTCTTGGACTACCGGTGGACCGACGACCCGCGCCACCTGCTCTACCTGCAGGACGACGACGGCGACGAGAACCACCACGTGTACCGCGTCGACCTCGACGACCCGGACGCCGCAGCGGTCGACCTCACGCCCTACCCGGGCGCCCGGGTCTGGCAGCTGACCCAGGTCCCCGGGCTGCCCGGCTCCGTCGTCGTGCTGCTCAACCACCGCAGCCCGGGCCGGATCGACCTCTGCGAGATCGACGTCGCCACTGGCGAGCTCACCGTCCTCGCCGACGGCACCGACGGGAACTCCTGGTTCGCGACGAGCACCCGCGAGATCTACGGGATCGCCGTCACCGACGACGGCTGGGAGCTGCGGCAGCGGCTGCCCGACGGGGCCCTGCGCCACGTCGCGGACTTCGCCGGCGACGACCACCCCTACGGCCCGCCGACTTGGCCGACCCCGGACGGGCGCGGCCTGTGGGTCGGCAGCTACGGCGACGGCGACCGGCTACGGCTCGCCCGGCTCGACCTCGCGACGGGGGAGGAGACCGTGGTCGACGGCCACCCGACCCACGACCTCGACACCACCGCGCTGGTCTCTCCGTTGATGCCGCCGACGCTCGTCACCGACCGGCGCACGGAGGAGCTCATCGGGGTGCGGTACTCCCGCGAGCGCCAGACGATCCGGCCCCTCACCGACGCCTTCGCCGAGGTCCTGGCCGCGCTCGGGGGCCTGTCCCACGGTGACCTCGGGTC
Source organism: Actinomycetospora atypica (assembly GCF_042653685.1). NCBI lineage: Bacteria > Bacillati > Actinomycetota > Actinomycetes > Pseudonocardiales > Pseudonocardiaceae > Actinomycetospora > Actinomycetospora atypica. The sequence continues at coordinate 141,105 of NZ_JBHSIV010000012.1, forward strand.
CGTGTCGTCCGACGAGTCCGGCCGCTACTGGGTCGCGTCGTTCGTCCACGACCGCGACCCCTCGTCCTGGATCCACGACCACGCCACGGGGGAGTCCCGCCTGCTCTTCCGGCCCCTCGGACGCGTCGACCCGGCGTCCCTGGCCCCGATGCTCCCGGCGTCGGTCACCGCCCGGGACGGTCTGGAGATCCCTTCGTACCTCACGCTGCCGGTCGGGCACGACCCCGAGGAGCACGCCCCACCGCCGATGATCGTCATGCCGCACGGCGGGCCCTGGTTCCGCGACGCGTGGGGGACCGACCTCTTCGGTCAGTACTTCGCCACGCGCGGGTACGCCGTGCTCAAGCCCAACTTCCGCGGGTCGACCGGCTTCGGGCGGGCCCACATGCAGGCCGGGATCGGGGAGTTCGCCGGCGCGATGCACGACGACCTCGTCGACGCCGTCGAGTGGGCGGTGTCCCACGGGTACGCCGATCCGGGCCGGGTCGCGATCTTCGGCGGGTCCTACGGCGGCTACGCGGCGCTCGTCGGGGTCACCGTCACCCCGCACCTGTTCGCGGCGGCGGTCGACTACGTCGGGGTGTCGGACCTGGCGGCCACGATGCGGAGCTTCCCCGAGGCGGTCCGTCCGGGCCTGCGCCACAACTGGTTCCGCTACGTCGGCGACCCCGACGTCCCGGAGCAGGAGGCGGACATGCTCGCCCGGTCGCCGATCACCCACCTCGACCGGGTCGTCACGCCGCTCATGATCTTCCAGGGCGCGAACGACGTGCGGGTCAAGCAGTCGGAGTCCGACAACGTCGTCGAGCGGCTCCGGGCCCGCGGGGTGGAGGTGGCCTACCGGGTCTTCCCGGACGAGGGCCACGCCTTCGTCAACCCGGAGAACCTCATGACGATGTTCCGGGAGGCGGGGGAGTTCCTCGCCGACCATCTCGGCGGACAGGCGTAGGAGGGTCGGCGGAGGGTCAGCCCCGCTCGGCCGCGTCCGCGCGGTACGCCTTCCGCATCCGGCGCAGGACGTCGAGCTGGGCGGGGCTGTACACCTCCTGGGACACCTGCTCCACGATCCGCCGGTACCGCTGCGGGTTCGAGGAGCCGAGCGAGAAGATCCTGGGATAGCGCTCCTGGAGCACGTGCAGGCTCGCCACCATCCGCTCCGCCAGGTCCTGTCGGCGGGACTCGTCGGCGTCGGGCGGCAGATCGTCGAACTCCTGGTCGGTGTCCATCCGGGCGTCCGCGGTCAGCAGCTCCGCGTAGCTCGTGCGCTCGTCCTCGGGGAGCAGGCGCCCCATGACCGACGTGAGCCGTCGGTCGGACTCGGAGAGGGGACTCGTCGCGACCACGGCGAATTCCGCCGGGAGGTCGGTCGGGAGTCGCGACGCGAGGATGCCGGCCACCTCGGCCCGCACCTGCTGCAACCGCTCGATCTGCGCCGCCAGGTCCTCGTCGAGCGCCCGCAGCGCCTCCTCCGGGTACTCGTCGCGGTCGCCGAGCTCGGCGATCTGCGCGAGGCCGAAGCCGAGGTCGACCAGCCGCTTGATCCGCAGGAGCCGGATCAGGTGCGTCACGCCGTACTGCTTGTAGCCGTTCGACCGCCGCTCGGGCTCGGGGAGCAGCCCCACCTGGTGGTAGTGCCGCACGCTCCGCAGGCTCGTGCCGGCCAGCTCGGCGATCTCCCGGGTGCTCCAGGTCATCGGGGCCCTCGCTGCGACGCCACCCGCGCGGGGGTGACGAGACGGTTGGTGGTGCGGCGGAACGCCCAGAAGACCACGATCGCCACCACCGCCGTCAAGGGGACGCCCAGGACGATCCGGGCGAGCGCGAGGCCGCCGGTCGAGTCGATCCACCACAGCCACCCCGAGACCGCGGCCCGCGTCGCGAACATGGCGGCCGCGGCCGTCGTCGCGACGGTGTGCGCACGCCGGGACACGCGGTCGTCGCGCCAGGCGTGGCCGCCACCGTGGATCGCGTTCCAGACGAGGCCCGTGACCGGCCGGCGGATCACGAGGGAGCCGGCGACCGGGACGAGGCAGACCAGCGACCCGACGATCCCGACGAGGAAGTAGTCGCTCGCCGATCCGGTCCAGACCGCGATGCCCGCCGCGACGCCGACCCCGAGGACCCCGCCGAGCGCGGTGGAGGTGGGCTCCCCGCGGGCCTTCCGGACGATGCCGAGCGCCACGGCGACCGCGAGGGAGACGCCCGCCGTCACCGGAAGCGAGGTCACGGTCGTGAGCAGGGCGAACACCACCTGCGGGGCGCCCGTGCCGACCAGACCCCACCAGCCGCCGAGGCGGTCGAGAGTGGTCAGGTGTGGGTTCTCGGTGAGCATGCCGGGCAGGAGACGGCATGCCGTCGCGGCACACTCAAGCCCGGAGGCCACCGAGCGCGAGGTAGGCCGCGACCGCGGCCTCGACGAGCTCGTCGTGCACGCCCGGGTCGTCGTCGATCCGCTCGGCGAACCGCCGGACGATCCCGGTGATCGCCTCGGACACGTGCTCGGGCGCCATCACCGGGGTCGCCCGCCCGTCGGCGGCGAGGCGGGCGAGGAAGCGGGCGTTGCGGCGGTGGATGCGGTCGAGCAGCTCGTCCTGGAGCGCGGCGTACGCCGGGTCGGTGCGGGCCAGGTGCGCGAGGACGTCGAGGACCCGGCGGTGGCGCACCGTGAGGTCGAGGTAGTCGGTGACGGCCCGGCGGGCGATCGCCTCCGGCTCGTCGGTGTCGCGGACCTCCTGGGCGGCGAGCACGTCGTCGCGGACCCGGGCGACCAGCGCCGCGACGACCTCGGCCTTCCCGCCGGGGAAGTGCGCGTAGACGGTCGGGCGGGTGACACCCCCGGCCTCGGCCAGCTCGCCGATCGACGCCGCCTCGACCCCGCGGCGGGCCAGCACGTCCTGCGCCCCCGCGAGGATCGCCTCGCGGGTGCTCACCGGGTGTCCACGATCGCGCGCCGCGGGGGGAGCGGTCCCTCGGCCGCCTCGAGCGCCGCGAGCACCACGGCGGCCGTGTCTGCCGGGTCGATCACGTCGTCGATCTCGAACACCTCGGCCGCCGAGAGCGCCTTGCCCTGCTCGTAGAGGGCGGCGACGAGCTCGTCGTACCGGGCCTTGCGGGCCTCGTCGTCGAGCGCGGCCAGCTCCTTCTGGTACCCGAGCGCCACCGCGCCCTCGAGTCCCATCCCGCCGAACTCGCCGCTCGGCCACGCCACCGTCACCACGGGCACCCGCATCGACCCGCCCGCCATCGCCATCGCACCCAGCCCGTAGGCCTTGCGCAGGACGACGCAGACCACGGGCACGCGCAGGTTCGCCCCCGCGACGAACATGCGGGAGAACCGGCGGACGGTCGCGGTCGCCTCGGCCTCCGGGCCGACCATGAAGCCCGGGGTGTCGCACAGCGAGACCACCGGGAGCCCGCGGAAGTCGCAGAGCTGCAGGAACCGCGCCGCCTTCTCCGCGGCCTCGGCGTCGATCGCGCCGCCGAGGCGGCGCGGGTCGTTGGCCAGGAGCCCGACGGGCCGCCCCGCGATGCGGGCGAACGCGGTGACCACCCCGACCCCGTACTCCGGGCGCAGCTCGAGCAGCGACCCCTCGTCGGCGAGGACCGTGACGGCTCGGCGGACGTCGTAGACCCGCAGCCGGTTCTCCGGCACGACGTGGCGCAGCGCCCGCTGGTCGGGGCGGGTCCCGGACGAGGCCCGGTCCAGCGCGAGGTAGCGCTTCGCGACCGCGACGGCCTCCGCCTCGTCGGGAACGAGGACGTCGATCACGCCGTTGGGCACCTGCACGTCGGTGGGGCCCACGTCGCGCGGCGCGACCTCCCCGAGCCCGCCGCCCGCGATCATCGCCGGGCCGCCCATCCCGAGGTTCGCGCCCTCGACGGCCACGACGAGGTCGGCGCACCCGGCCAGCGCCGCGTTGCCGGCGAAGCAGTACCCGGCGACCACGGCCACCGTCGGGACCCGGCCCGAGAGCCGCGCGAACAGGGCGAACGTCGGCACGTCGAGCTGGGCGACGGCGATCGTGTCGGTCTCGCCGGGCCGCCCGCCACCGCCCTCGGCGAAGAGCACGACGGGCAGGTCGTGGTCGAGCGCGAGCTGCAGCGCCCGGTCGGTCTTGGCGTGGGAGAGGACGCCCTGGGTGCCGGCCAGCACCGTGTAGTCGTAGGCCAGCACCACGCAGCGCCGTCCGTCGACCGCGCCGATCCCGGTGACGATGCCGTCGGCGGGGGTGCGTTCGCGCAGGTCCTGCAGCGTCCGCCGGGCCCGCTGGGCCGCGACGGCGAAGGCGCCGTACTCGACGAAGGTGCCCTCGTCGCAGAGGTCGGCCACGTTCTCCCGCGCGGTCCGGCGCCCGGCGTCCCGGCGGCGTTCCAGGGCGGTGGGGCGGGCGTCGTCGGTGGTGAGCCGGCGGCGGTCGCCGACCTCGGCCAGGTCGGGGCGGACGTGGTCGGGGTCGGCGGCGGTGGTCTCGGTGGTGGCCGCGTCGTCGTCGGTGTCCGGGTCGACGACGGCCAGGACGTCGCCCTCGGCCACCACGTCGCCGACCGCGACGGCCACCGCGGTGACCGACCCCGCCCGCGGCGCGGCGAGGACGTGCTCCATCTTCATCGCCTCGAGCACGACGACCGCCGCGCCCGCCGCGATGACGGTCCCCGGTCCGGCCTCGACGGCGACGACCGTGCCGGCGGTCGCTGCGCGGAGGGTCTCCCCGGACGGAGCGAACGGCACTCTCGCGCGCATAGAGGCAGCGAGAGTGCCGTTCGCTCCGGGACCCACGGGCTCGTCGGGAACGATCTCCGGGAGGAGCCGCTCGACGAGGCCCGTGTCGGGCGTCAGCACCTCCGGGCGCGCGAGCAGGGCCCGCAGCACCGGGATCGTCGTCGGGACGCCGTCGAGGTCGAAGGCGCCGAGGGCCCGGTCGAGGTGGGCGAGCGCGGCGGGCAGGTCGGTGTCGTGCGCGACGGCCTTGGCGAGCAGCGAGTCGTACCGCGGGTCGATCGTCAGCCCGGTCCGGCCGTGGGTGTCGGTCCGGAGACCGCGCCCCGACGGCGGGGTGAAGCGGGTGAGCGTGCCGCCGTGGGCGCGGACGGAGGCGTCGCGCCCGAGGGTCTCGGCGCACACGCGGGCCTGGACGGCGACCCCGCGCGGCTCGGCGTTCAGCCCGAGATCGGCGAGGCGCCGGCCCGCCGCGACGCGGAACCCGGCCGCCACCAGGTCGATCCCGAGCACCTCCTCGGTGACCGTGTGCTCCACCTGCAGGCGCGGGTTGACCTCGAGGAACGCGACGTCCGTGCCGGCGACCAGGAACTCGGCGGTGGCGAGCCCGCGCAGCGCGACCGAGATCCCCAGGAGGTACGCGTATCCGTGGAGCCGGGCACGGACCTCGTCGGGAAGGTCCGGAGCCGGGGCGATCTCGACCATCTTCTGGTGGCGGCGCTGCAGGCTGCAGTCGCGGTCGGCGAGCACGACGACGTCGGTGCCGTCCCCGAGCAGCTGGACCTCCACGTGGCGGGCGCCCTCGAGGTAGCGCTCGACGAACACGCGGTCGTCGCCGAACGCGGCGCGCGCCTCCGCGGCCGCCGCGCGCCGGGCCTCGTCGAGAACGCCCCGGTCCCGGACGACGCGCATCCCGCGGCCACCGCCCCCGGCGACCGCCTTCACGACGATCGGCGTGGTCCCGTCGTCGTCGAGCACCGGCACGTCGAGGGACTCCGCGTGCGCCCGCGCGCGCTGCTTGTCGCCGAAGAGCTCGAGGGTCTCCGGGGACGGCCCCACGAACACGAGGCCGGCGTCCGCGCAGGCCCGGGCCAGGGCGGGGTTCTCGGACAGGAAGCCGTAGCCGGGGTGGACCGCGTCGGCGCCCGCGTCCTGCGCCGCCGCGACGACCGCCGCCACGTCGAGGAAGGCGGCGGGTCCGGTGCCGGGGAGGGCAGGGCCGACCGTCGTGTCGTCGTCGGCGGCCCGCAGCGCCACGGCGTCGAGCCCGACGGCGGCCGCCCCGTCGAGCAGGCGCCGGGCGATCTCGCCGCGGTTGGCGATCAGGACCTTGTGCACGTCAGCTGTTCCCTGTCAGGAGTTCCGGGTCACTCGGATGCCGGCCGCCTCGCGGTCCCAGGTGGTGGGGCCGACGCCGGCGTCGCGGAGCAGCTTCTTCTGCACCTTGTGCGTCGGGGTCTTGGGGAGGGCGTCGGCGACCTCGACGTAGCGCGGCACCATGAAGTAGGGAAGCCGGTCGACCAGAAACGCCGTGAGCTCGGCCGGGTCGAGCTCGGCGTCGTCCTGCAGCACGACGATGATCTTGATCTCGTCCTCGGTCAGCGCCGACGGGACCGCGACCACCGCGCTCTCGTAGACCGCCGGGTGGGCGTTGACGGTGCGCTCGACCTCGAAGCTCGAGATGTTCTCGCCGCGGCGGCGCAGCGCGTCCTTCATGCGGTCGCAGAAGAAGAAGCGGCCGGCCTCGTCGGTGCGGAACGCGTCGCCGGTGTGCAGCCAGCCGTCGCGGACCACGCGGGCGGTCTCGTCGGGGCGGCCGTGGTAGCCCGCCATCACCGTGTGCGGCACCTGCGGGCGGACCAGCAGCTCGCCGATCTCGCCGGGGGCGACGTCGCGGCCCTCGACGTCGACCAGGCGCAGGTCGTAGCCGTCGCGGGGGAACCCGGCCTCGCCGCCGACCACCGTCTCCGGCGGCCCGTCGAGCACCGCGCCGATCTCGCTCATCCCGTAGACCGCGGCGAGGTCGACCCCGAAGCGGCGGCGGAAGGTGTCGACGTCGCTCGCGAGCGGCGCCATGACGGCGAGCTCGAGCGGGTTGTCGGCGTCGTCGTCCGCGGGTGGGCGTTGCGCGAGGAGCTCGGCCATCGCGCCGAGCATCGTCGTGACCGTGATGCCGTGGGTGCGGACGATGTTCCAGTAGCTGCTGACCGAGAAGCCGGGCTCGAGCACGCACGCGATGCCGTGGATCAGGGCCTGGTAGACGCCGTACCACTGGCCCGCGAGGTGGAAGACCGGCAGCGTGACCAGGGCCCGGTCGCCGGCGTGCGGGCGCTCCTGGTGCTCGCGGCTGGCGTAGGTGTAGGCGTGCGCGTGGGGGACGAGCACGCCCTTGGAAAGCCCGGTGGTGCCCGAGGTGTACATGATCGCGTGCAGGTCGTCGGGCCCGCGGCGGACGGGGCTCGCGGCGTCGACCTCGATCTCGTCCAGCTGGAGCACCCGGAACCCGCCTCGCGGCAGGACGTCCCCGGGGTCGCCCCGGACCACGACCGTCCGCAGCGCCGGGACCTCGTCGGCCACCCGGGCCAGCCGGTCGAGGTAGTGGGCCTCGGCGACGAGGGTCTCGGCGCCGCAGTCGCGCAGGACGTGCGCGAGGAAGGCGCCCTTGTAGGCGGTGTTGACCGGGACCTCGACCCCGCCGGTGAGCACGACGCCCATCCAGACGTGCACCGCGTCGAGCGAGTTGTCGAGCAGCAGGGCGACCGGCCGGTCGACCCCGGCGCCCAGGCCAGCGCCGAGGCGCAGCGAGCGCTCGAACGCCTCGGCGAGGGTCCAGGTGCCGGCCCGGTCGGTCTGGGTGACGGCGTCCCCGACGTCGAGGGCCCGCTCGACGGCGGCCAGCAGCGTGCGCTGCTCGAGTGGAGGCAGGCCCACGACGATCCCCTTCCGCGACAATGCGTCGCGGACTTTACAGGGGTGTCAAGGGTGCGGGGCCCGTGAGCACTAATCCGTGCCGGGGCGCGGAATAGTGCTCACGTGGCCGAAGGCCACCTGCGCGGGGAGAAGACCCGGTCGCCGACCCACCGGGTCTGCGACGAGCCGATGATCAGCAGCGTGCGCATGTCGACCTCGGCGGGTACTAGCGCGCCGAGCTCGACCACCCGCACCGACTCCTCCGGGCCGTCGACGTCCCGCCCGACGATCACCGGGGTCGACTCGTCGCGGAACTTCAGCAGGATGTCCCGGGCCGCCTCGACCTGCCAGGTCCGGGACCGCGACGCCGGGTTGTAGAGCGCGACCACCATGTCGGCCTCGGCCACCGCGGCGAGGCGGCGCTCGACGACGTCCCAGCTCTTGAGCCGGTCGGACAGGCTGATCGTCGCGAAGTCGTGCCCCAGCGGCGCCCCGATCCGGGCGGCGACGGCGTGGGCCGCGGTGACGCCCGGGACCACGTGCACCGGGACGTCGGGGTAGTCCTCGGCGGCCACCTCGACGACGGCGCTCGCCATCGCGAACACGCCCGGGTCGCCCGAGGAGACGACGGCGACCCGCCGGCCCGAGCGCGCCAGGTCGAGGGCGAATGCCGCGCGCTCGGACTCGACCTTGTTGTCCGAGCCGTGCACGCGCTGGCGGGGGTTCGGGGGCACGCGGGCGACGTAGGTGGTGTACCCGACGACGTCGTCCGCGGCGGCGAGGGCGGTCGCGGCCTCGGGGGTGAGGCGGTCGCGGGAGCCGGGGCCGAGCCCGACGACCGTCACCGAGCCGGTCGTACATGCCCCGTTTGTGTCGTTGAGCGTCAGCATGGCCGCAGTGCTGACACCGTCGGCGCGGGCCTGCTCGGTGGTCGCGACGTGCACCCGCGACGGCACGATGCCCACGCTGAAGTACGGGACCGAGTCCGGGTCGATCTCCTCCAGCCGGCCCTGACGCTCGGTCGGCATGCTCGCGCGCTCGACGTAGTGGGCCTCCTCGGCCCGCCCCGAGCGGCGCAGCGCCGACCGGACGCCGGTGAAGGTCCGGCCCAGCTTCATCACCGCGGCCGAGTCGGTGTCGGCCAGGCGCCGGGTTAGCTCGTCCTCGTCGAGGGTCCCCGGCAGCACCGTGAGGACCTCGTCGCGCTCCACCAGCGGGGTCCCGAGCGCGGCGGCCGCGGCGGACACGCTCGTCACGCCGGGCACCACCTCGGTGGGGAAGCGGTGCGCGAGCCGCTTGTGCAGGTGCATGTAGGAGCCGTAGAAGAACGGGTCGCCCTCGGAGAGCACGACCACGTCGCGCCCGGCGTCGAGGTGGGCGGCCAGGCGGGCCGCGGCCTCGGTGTAGAAGGCGTCGATGCGGCCCTGGTAGTCGTCGGTGTCCTCGGTGGTCACCGGGTAGGTGAGCGCCTCCTCGACCTGCGTGCCGAGGTAGCGCTCCGCGATCGTGCGGGCGTTCGATCGGCCGTGGCGCGCGCAGTGGTAGGCCACCACGTCGGCCGCGCGGACCAGCTCGACCGCCCGCACCGTCATGAGGTCGGGGTCGCCCGGGCCGACGCCCACCCCGTACAGCCGTCCGGTCCCACCCGCTGGCGTCACTGCTGCGCTCCCAGAGCCAGCGCGTTCACGGCCCCGACCGTCATCGCCGAGCCACCGCGCCGCCCGTGCACCACAACGTGCTCGAGCGAGCCGTACGCGGCCAGCGCCGCCTTCGACTCCATCGCGCCCACGAAGCCGACCGGCAGCCCCAGCACCACGGCCGGTCGGGGCGCGCCGGCCTCGATCAGCTCGAGCAGCCGGAAGAGCGCCGTCGGGGCGTTGCCGATCGCGACGACCGCGCCCTCGAGCAGGGGCATCCACAGGTCGAGCGCCGCGGCGGTGCGCGTCGTGTTCAGCAGGGCCGCCTTGGCCGGGACGTCCGGGTCGTTCAGCGTGCAGACCACGTCGTTGCCCGCGGGCAGGAAGCGACGGGTGATCCCGGAGGCGACCATCATCGCGTCGCACAGGATCGGCGCCCCGCCCGCGAGCGCGGAGTGCGCCGCGGCCACGGCGCCGGGGGAGATCTCGGTGTCGGCGGCGAGGTCGACCATCCCGCAGGAGTGGATCATCCGGACGACAAGGTCGTGGGCATCGTCGGGAAGGTGGGACAGGTCGGCCTCGTCCCGGATGATCGCGAACGAGCGGCGGTAGATCTCGGGGCCGTCGGCGACGTAGGCCGGGACGGCCGCCGTCGTCGGCTCGTGGATCACGCCCTGCCCGGCCGCGGCGCCGGCGCTCGCAGTGGTCACTCGATCACCTTCCCGGAGCGCACCACCGTGCGGTAGGTGCCTCTCATCTCGTCGTTCCCCGCTACTGCCTCCACCACGGCGACCCGCCCGCCGGGTGTCCCGCAGGCCCGTCCGCACCCCACCCAGTGCTGGCGGACCGTGCCCCCGACGTGCCCCGAGGCGACCCCGGCGGCGAGGTCGCCGCGCACGTCGGAGAGGGACTTCGCGCACCGCGGCGCCCCGACGCAGGCCGAGAGCCCCCGCCAGCGCGACGCCGGGTCGGTCTCGACGAGGCCCGCCAGCCGGTCGGCCGCGGCGGCCGGGTCGGCCAGGCCGCGGAGCACGAGCGTGCGCCACGGGGTCGCCCGCAGCGTGGCGCCCCCGTCGAGCAGGGCGACCAGCGCGCCGGCGGTCGGGGCGTCGACCTCGCCGAGGCGGGGGAGGACCTCGAGGGTGCCGTCGGCGGCGGGCCCGAGCCTCGTCGGGTCGGCCGGGCCGGGGTGCAGGACATCGTTCCCGACGCCCGCCGTGGTCACCCCGTCCAGGTCGGCGAGCATCGCCGCGCGCGCCTCGTCGTCGAGCTCCCGCACCCGCCAGGCGGTCCCGCGGTGGGTGGTGAAGGCGTCGATCGCGGCGAGGGCGAGGGCGGCGGGGTCGTCGTGGCGGCGGCCCGTGTCGGTGCCGTCGAGGAGCAGCGCGGAGCCGGCCCCGGTGACGACGACCGTGACGTCGGCGCCCTGGCCGCTCACGTCGCCGGTCGAGCGTGTGCGATCCCTGACGTCCAGCGTCTGCGACGTGCCATCGCTGACCCGGTCCTCGAGCGCGACCAGCAGCCGGCCCGGCACGTCGGTGCGCCCGCGCAGGCCGGCCGCGACCCGGGCCGCGGGCTCGTCGAGCAGCGTGGAGCGGGGGGAGGCGATCAGGCCGCAGGGGACGTCGCGGCCCGACCCGTCGAGCAGGGCGGCCGGGTCGTCGGGCACCGAGAGGGTGTCGGCGAGGTCGTCGGCGGTCCTTCCCGCGAGGCCGCGCACCTGCCACGATCCCCGGGAGGTCAGTTCCAGCGGTGCCCCGCCCGACGCGGCGGCTCCGGCGAGCAGCCGGAGCTCCCGGGCCGTCGTCGCGCCGCCCACGGGACGGAACCTCGCCAGTGCGCCGTCGGCGGCGTCGTGCCGGCGCCAGGCCCCGGGACAGGCGTCGGGCCGGGCACGGGTGGCGCGGCGGTCGCGGGAGCGGGGCACCGGCTCACAGTACGGGGCGATGGCACACCATCTCGTCAGATGGTGAGATGAGGGGCGTGCTGCTCCTCCTCTCGACCTCCGACACCGACCTCCGTTCGGCCCGGGCCGGTGGTGAGTCCGGAGCCGTGCCCTGGCGGTGGGCCAACCCGTCGCGCGTCGACCCCGAGCAGGACCTCCCGGCGCTGCTCGAGGGCGTCGACCTCGTCGTCGTGCGCCTGCTCGGCGGCCGGATGGCGTGGGAGGCGGGGCTCGACGCCCTGCTCGACCGCTCCCAGCCCCGGCCCGTCGTCGTGCTGGGCGGGGAGCAGGCGCCCGACGCGCAGCTGATGGAGTCCTCGACGGTGCCCGTGGGCGTCGCGACCCAGGCGCACCTCTACCTCGCCCAGGGCGGCCCCGACAACCTGCGCGAGCTCGCCGGGTTCCTCTCCGACACCGTGCTGCTCACCGGGCACGGGTTCGCCCCGCCCGCGGAGATGCCGAACTGGGGTCGGCTGGCCGGCTGGGACGTCAGCGATGGCACATCGCGGACGTCGGATGTCAGCGATGTGCCATCGCTGACACGGCCCCGGGTCGCTGTCGTCTACTACCGCGCCCACCACGTCGCCGGGAATACCGCGTTCGTCGACGCCCTCTGCCACGCCGTCGTCGACGCGGGCGGCGTGCCCGAGCCGCTCTACTGCTCGAGCCTGCGGGCCCCCGACGAGGGCCTGCTCGAGCGGCTCCGCGAGGCCGACGTCCTCATCACGACGGTGCTCGCGGCCGGCGGCTCCCGGCCCGCGGCGGCGTCGGCGGGGCAGGACGACGAGTCGTGGGACACCGGCGCGCTCGCCGCCCTCGACGTCCCGATCCTCCAGGCCCTGTGCCTGACCCGGAGCCGCGAGGACTGGCTCGCCGACGACGACGGCGTGAGCCCGCTCGACGCCGCGAACCAGGTCGCGGTCCCGGAGTTCGACGGCCGGATCATCACCGTCCCGTTCTCCTTCAAGGAGATCGACGGCGACGGCCTGCCCGTCTACGTCGCCGACCCCGAGCGCGCCGCGCGCGTCGCCGGGCTCGCCGTCAACCACGGGCGGCTGCGCCACCTGCCGAACGCCGAGAAGCGCGTCGCCCTGGTGCTGTCCGCCTACCCGACGAAGCACGCCCGCATCGGCAACGCGGTCGGCCTCGACACCCCGGCCTCGGTGGTCGCGCTGCTGAGCGCCATGCGCGAGGCCGGCTACGGGGTCGGGGAGGTCCCCGGGCTCGCCGAGGGCGACGGCGACCTGCTCATCCGGGCCCTCATCGCCGCCGGCGGCTACGACCAGGAGTGGCTGACCGAGGAGCAGATGGCGGCCAACCCCGTCCGGATCCCGGTCGACGAGTACACCGCCTGGTTCGCGACCCTGCCCGAGGACTTCCGGGCCGGCGTCGAGGAGCACTGGGGCGCGGCGCCGGGCTCGATGTTCCTCGACCAGGGCGCCATCACCGTCGCGGCCCTGCAGCGCGACAACGTCGTCGTGATGATGCAGCCCCCGCGCGGGTTCGGGGAGAACCCGATCGCGATCTACCACGACCCCGACCTGCCGCCGAGCCACCACTACCTGGCCGCATACCGGTGGCTGCAGGCCGGCTTCGGGGCCGACGCGCTCATTCACGTCGGCAAGCACGGGAACCTCGAGTGGCTGCCGGGCAAGACCGCGGCGCTCTCGGCCTCCTGCGCGCCCGACCCGATCCTCGGGAACCTGCCGCTGGTCTACCCGTTCCTCGTCAACGACCCGGGCGAGGGCACCCAGGCCAAGCGCCGCGCCCACGCCACCCTGGTCGACCACCTGGTGCCGCCGATGGCGCGCGCGGAGTCCTACGGCGACCTCGCCCGCCTCGAGCAGCTGCTCGACGAGTACGCCTCGATCCAGGCGATGGACCCCGGGAAGCTCGAGGCGATCCGCGGGCAGATCTGGCAGCTGATCCAGGCCGCGAAGCTGGACAGCGACCTCGGGGTGAACGACCAGCCCGACGAGGACCGCTTCGACGACTTCATCATGCATCTCGACGGCTGGCTCTGTGAGATCAAGGACGCCCAGATCCGCGACGGCCTGCACGTCCTCGGGCGGGCGCCGGCCGGGCAGGAGCGGGTCGACATGGTGCTCGCGATCCTGCGGGCGCGGCAGATGTGGTCGGGCGTGCAGTCGCTGCCGGGCCTGCGCGAGGCGCTGGGTCTCGACGAGGCGGCCGGTGCGGCCAGTCGGATCGACGTCGACCGCGCCGAGGAACTGGCGCACAGCCTCGTCGTCGGGATGGAGAAGCGGGACTGGCTTCCCGACGATGCCCGGGACGTCGCCACCGAGGTGCTCGGCGAGCAGACCGACGACACGGTGGTGCGCATCCTGCGCTTCGCGGCCACCGAGGTCGTCCCGCGCCTCGGCCGGACCACCGAGGAGATCGACGGCGTCCTGCACGCCCTCGAGGGCGGGCACGTGAAGGCGGGGCCGTCGGGGTCGCCGCTGCGCGGGCTGGTCAACGTGCTGCCGACCGGCCGGAACTTCTACTCGATCGACCCGCGCGCGGTCCCGTCGCGGCTGGCGTGGGAGACCGGGCAGATGCTCGCGGACTCGCTGCTGGAGCGCTACCGCGCCGACCACGACGACGAGTGGCCCACCTCGGTGGGCCTGTCGCTCTGGGGAACGGCCGCCATGCGGACCTCCGGCGACGACGTGGCCGAGGCGCTGGCGCTCATGGGCGTGCGGCCGGTGTGGGACGAGGCCTCGCGGCGGGTCACCGGGCTCGAGGTGGTCGAGGCCGACGAGCTGGGCCGGCCCCGGGTCGACGTGGTGCTGCGCATCTCCGGGTTCTTCCGCGACGCGTTCCCGCACGTCGTGGCCACGATGGACGACGCGGTGCAGATGGTCGCGGCGCTCGACGAGCCCGACGAGGACAACTTCGTCGCCGCGCACGCCCGGGCCGACGCGGCGTCGGGCAGCACGTGGCAGGCCGCGACGACGAGGATCTTCGGCTCGCCGCCCGGGGCCTACGGCGCGGGGCTGCTGCAGGCGATGGACTCGCGCGACTGGCGCGGCGACGCGGACCTCGCCGCGATCTACACGACCTGGGGCGGGCACGCCTACGGCCGCGACCGGCAGGGCGAGTCGGCGGTCGAGGAGATGAACGCGGCCTACCGGCGGATCGCGGTGGCGGCGAAGAACATCGACACCCGCGAGCACGACATCGCCGACTCGGACGACTACTACCAGTACCACGGCGGCATGATCGCGACGGTCCGCGCGCTGACCGGGGTCGCGCCCGCGGCCTACGTCGGCGACTCGACCCGGCCGGAGGCGGTGCGGACCCGCTCGCTGATCGAGGAGACCGCGCGGGTGTTCCGCTCGCGCGTGGTGAACCCGCGGTGGATGGCCGCGATGCGCCGCCACGGCTACAAGGGCGCCTTCGAGATGGCCGCGACGGTCGACTACCTCTTCGGGTGGGACGCGACCGCCGGCACCGTCTCGGACTGGATGTACGGCTCGCTCACCGAGAACTACGTGCTCGACGAGCAGAACCGGGCGTTCCTGCGCGAGGCCAACCCGTGGGCGCTGCGCGGCATGGCCGAGCGTCTGCTCGAGGCCGTCGACCGCGGGCTGTGGGCCGAGCCCGACCCGGCGATGGTCGAGGCGCTGCGCGAGGCGTTCCTCGAGGCCGAGGGGGACGCGGAGGGTGCCTGACGGCCTGTGAGCACTACTCCGTGTCCCAGCACGGATCAGTGCTCACGGGCGCGAAGCGCACACCACCGCGTAGTAGCCCGCCGGCTCGGCCCCGCTCGGTCCGGGCCAGGCGGTGACGTCGACGAGGCCGGGGTCGAGCACGTCCCAGCCCGCGATCAGGGTCTCCACCTCGGCGCGGCGGCGCAGGCGGACCGGGCCGATCGACTGCTCGATGACCGGGACGACCTCGTCGAGGGCGTAGTGCGGCAGCAGGTCGGCGTGGGGGAGGCTCAGCACCAGCAGGCTCCCCGGGGCGAGGGCCGTGCGGTAGGCGGCGAACACCGCGGCGAGATCCTCGGTGTCGGTGGTGGTCAGCCACTGCAGGACCGAGTTGCATACGAGGGTCACGGGGCGCTGCAGGTCGAGCCCCGACGCCGCGGCCTCGGCGAGCACCGTCCCGACGTCCCGGAGGTCGGCGAGGCGGACCGCGACGTGCGCGTCGGTCCAGGCCCCGAGGAGGGACTCCCGAGTGTGCGCGACGGCCACGGGGTCGACGTCGACGTAGACGACCCGCGTCCCGTACCCGGTCGACGTGTGCAGCGCGCCCACCGAGGGGATGCCGGACCCGAGGTCGACGAACTGGTCGTGCCCGCGGGCGAGCGCCTCGCGCACGGCCCGCGCGACGAAGGTGCGGGCGGCCTGCAGCCGGACCTCGAACCCCGGGTGGTTCGCCAGCAGTTCCTGGACCGCCGCCCGGTCGGCCGCGAAGTTCGCCCCGCCGCCGAAGAGGTAGTCGGTGGCGCGAGCCAGGTTCGGGCGGTCGACGTCGAGGGCGTCGGTGACCGCGCGTTCCTCGAACCGATGGGCCTCCACCCGCGGGAATGTTGCCATATCCGGCCCAGCGCGCTGGGCCGAACAGGCGTAGGCGTCGTGGTCCCGGTCTCAGTCGCCACAGCTCCCGCCGTAGGCGGCGATCTTGTAGTCGACCACGGCGAGGGCGGTCTGCAGGTCGCGCAGGTGCGACACCACGGTGGCCCGGTGCTCGAGCAGGAGCGCCAGCCGGTCGTCGCTCGTCTGCGGCCCGGCCTGGGCGAGCGCGATGTAGCGCGACACCGTCGCGATCGGCATGCCCGACATCCGCAGCCAGGTCAGGAACACGACCCGGCCGAGCGCCGACCGGCCGAACACCCGCCGCCCCCCGCCGTCCCGGTCGACCTGGAGGAGCCCGATGCGCTCGTAGTAGCGCAGCGTGTGCGCGGTGATCCCCGTCAGCTCCGCGACCTCGGCGATCCCGAGGGTGTCCGGGAGGTCGTCGGGCAGGGCCATCATCCGCACCAACTCGCCGTCGAGCGGCGGCAGGGAGCCGTCCTCGGACCGGGCCGACTCCAGGACGGCCCGCAGCCGGTTGGCCGGGTGGTGGTCCTCGAGCGTTGTCGTCATGAACCGAATCTAGGCCTTCGAGTGCGCTCGAAGGCAAGGGGTGGATCACGTTGACGGTGTTCGTGGCCGTCGGTACCTGTGGATCCCGTGAGGGCCTCCGCGTTCGCCGCCGCGCTCGACGGTGTCGAGTTCCCGGTGCGGCGGTGGCAGCTCGTGGCGGCCGCCGACCGGTACGGCGTCGACCCCGCGACCCGTCGGAAGGTCGACCAGCTGCCCGAGCGGACCTACCACGACGTCTTCGACGTGGTGGTCGCGCTCTCGTCCACCCCGGCGCACCTCCGGGAGCGCCGACCCCTGTAGGACGGACCGCCCGAACCGGCCGCAACCGGCCCACCGGGGCGCGAACCAGGCGTTCTACCTGCGGAAACAGGCCCGCCCGTGGGACGGGAACCCGCGGCGGGTGTGCGATCGTGGACCCCGGTGCGGCCCCCGCGCCGGGATGCGAGGACAGGCGTGGCGCGGTCGTGGACCCTGGGGACGACGGCGCTGCTCGCCGCGCTGCTCCTCGCCGCCGGGTGCTCGGCGTCGGGCGGTACCCCGCCGGCCGCCGCGCCCGCCGGCGCCTCGTCGACGATGCCGCGCCCGGGCCCGTCGGTCACCGTCGACCCCACCGCCGACGTGAACCCCGCCGCCCCGGTCCACGTCCGGGCCGCGGGCGGGCGGCTCGTCTCGGTGCGGATGACCAACCCCGCCGGCGACCGGGTCACCGGCACCACGGCCCCCGACGGCTCCACCTGGACGACGAGCGAGCCCCTCGCCTACGGCCGCACCTACACCGTCGTCGTGGACGCCGTGACGCCCGAGGGCGCCCCGACGCACCTGCAGTCGGCCGTCTCCACCCTCGCGCCGCGCCGGCAGGACGCCGCCGCGGTCGACCCGGGGACGACGGACGTCGGCGTCGGCCAGCCGATCGCGGTGACGTTCGGTCACCCCGTCACCGACAAGGACGCCGCGGTGCGGGCCCTGACCGTCACCTCGGACCCGCCGCAGCCGGGCGCCTGGCACTGGATCTCCTCGACCCAGGTCGACTACCGCCCCGCGCGGTACTGGGCCCCGGGCAGCACCGTCACCCTCGCCGGGAAGCTCTACGGCGCCGACCTCGGCGGCGGCGACTTCGGGGCGAAGGACCTGCACGAGACGTTCCACGTCCACGACGCCTGGGTGGCGAAGGCCGACGGCGCCACCGAGCAGATGCAGCTGTTCGACAACGGTGCCCTGGTCCGGACGATGAACATCAGCCTGGGGTCGGCGAAGTTCCCCACGCACACCGGCACCCACGTCGTCTCGGACAAGCAGCCGAGCGTCGTCATGGACTCCGCCACCTACGGCGTCGGCCCCGGCGAGCCCGGCTACTACAAGGAGACCGTGGCGCTCGACGAGCGCATCTCCGACGATGGCGAGTTCGTGCACTCCGCGCCGTGGTCGGTCGGCCAGCAGGGCAGCGACAACGTGTCCCACGGCTGCGTGAACCTCAGCCCGGCCGACGCGCAGTGGTTCTACGACCACTTCGGCATCGGCGACGTCGTCGAGGTCACGAACTCCGGCGGCCCGGCCCTGCCGATCTGGGACCGCTGGGGCGACTGGGCGATGCCGTTCGACCAGTGGCGCGCGGGCGCCTGAGACCGGCGCTCAGATCGGCCGCTGCTCCACGACGATCGTCGTGAAGGCCCCGACGTGGACCCGGTCGCCCGGGCGCAGCGGGACCCTCGTGTCGATCGCGATCGGGTCGTCGCCGTAGTTGATCGTGGTGCCGTTCGTGGAGCCCGGGTCGAGCACCGACCAGCCCGAGCCGTCGGCCGCCGGCAGCAGCACCGCGTGCAGGTGCGACACCCCGGGGTCGAGGGGCGGGCCGGCCAGGTCGACCTGTGGGGGCGGGGTGGACCCGTTGACGCGGCGCCGCCCGATCCGCACCTCGTCGCCGTCGAGGGGGATCTCGGCGCGCGGGTAGTAGTTCGGGAACGTCACCTCGGCGATGTCGGGTCCCTCGCGCGCCACCACCGACTCGTAGTAGCGCCGGTCGGCCTCCACGGCCGCCACCCACGCCCCGTTCGGCGGCGGTGCGGGGGCCGGAGCCGCGGACCCGCTCACGAGGAAGTCGTGCCCGTCCTCCTCGCAGAACCGCCCGGTGCGCGGCGAGCCGCACCGCGGGCACCGCTCGTCCGGCTCCGGGTCGGGGGTGCCGACCGGCCCGGCCGGGCCCGAGGACCCGGCGATGGGCACGCCGCACTCGTCGCAGAAGTCGTCGGTCTCGGAGTCGTGGCCGTGGCGGCACCGCGCGGCGGTCATCAGCCCTCCCGCACCCGGGCCGTGCGGGTGGAGCGCACGTCGAGGGTCATCTCGTCGGCCGCCGCGACCTCCCGGCGCAACCGGACCCGCCCCGTCGTCGGGTCCTCGACCTCGACGACCTTCTCCAGCAGCGCCGAGGTCTCGGTGTTGCCCGACTCCGCGGCGAGCGCGACCGCCCGCCCGAGCCGCGCGGTGGCGGTGCGGACGTCGCCGGCCCGGCGGGCGTCGAGGCCCTCCTGGATCGCGTCGGCGAGCTCGGCCTGCCCGGTGTAGTGCGCGACGCGGCGGTCGAGCCGGGTGGACAGCGCCGAGTCGGCGGTCCAGGTCACCGGCACCCGCGTCTCGCCGATCGGGGAGTCCGACAGCGCCGCCGCGGCGATGCCGACGCGCGCCGCGAGGATCTCCTCGCCGACGCCGAGCGGGTCGAGTGCGACCCGCACGTGGTACTCGCGGGTCTCGTCGCCCCAGGAACCGGTGGGGTACAGGCCCACGAGCGGTTTCGCCGGGTCGGGGGTGCGGCGGGCGGTGAGGTCCTCGACGGCGGGGGAGACCTGCTTGACCGACCGCACCGTGGCGCCGCGCGGGGTCCACACCCGCAGGGCGACGTCGCCGACGCCCTTGCCCACGGCCTTCCCGACGATGCCCTCGAAGTCGGCCGCGAGGTGGTCGGGCTGCGCGACGATGTCGGCGGTGCCGAGCAGCCGGGAGGCGATGCGGCGGACCTCGTCGACCACCCAGTCGGTCCCGATGCCCCGGGCGTCGCAGGTGAAGACGCCCTCGCAACGGTCGAGGGCGGCCGCCAGCTGCTCGGGGGTCTCGTGCTCGTCGCGGCCGTCGGTGAGCATGATCGCGTGCCGCAGCCGGTCGGGGTGCGGGGCGAGCAGCCGCTCGGCGACGGTCAGCCAGGTGCCGATCGCGGTGCCGCCCGAGGGCTGGAGGTTGTCGACCGCCGCGACCGCCTGACGCCGGGTGATCCGGTCGAGGACCACCATGCGCTCGGAGGTCGGGAACACCATCGAGGCCTGGTGGCGGCCGGCCACCACGGCCACGAGGGTCCCGTCGGGCAGGGCGTCGAGCGCCGCCCGCGTGGCCCGGCGCGCCGCCTGGATCTTCGTCCGCGGGTCGCCCATCGAGCCCGAGCAGTCGAGCAGGATCACCTCGGCGGCCTCGGCCGGGCCGCTCACGCCCCCGAGGCCCGAGGCGGTCACCGACACGATCACGTCGACCTCGGCGCCGTGCTCGGGCAGGTGGGCGTTGTGGAAGGCCTCGATGGCGAAGGTCGCGGTCACAGGGCCTCCCAGTGCCCCACGTCGATCACGACCAGCGTGGTGTTGTCCGTCCCCCCGTCGTCCATCGCCGCCGCGAGCATCGCGTCCGCGGTGCTCGCGGGGTCGTCGGACACGAGGTCGGCGAGGTCGGCGGGCAGCGGGATGTGGTTCCACAGCCCGTCGCTGCAGATCAGCACCACGCCCGCGCGGTCGGCGGCGTGCGCCACGACGTGGGCCGGCCCGGGCGGGCCGTCGGCGGCGACCCAGCGGGTGATGGCGTGCGCGCGGGGGTCGGCGTAGGCGGCCTCGGGGGAGAGCAGGCCGATCGCGACGGCCTCCGCGGCCCACGAGTCGTCGGTGGTGAGCACGGCCGAGGCCTCGGGCTCGTCGGGCACCAGCCAGTAGGCGCGGCTGTCGCCGATCCAGCTGATCACCAGCACCTCGCCCGCCACGATGGCCGAGACGTAGGTGCAGGCCGGCGAGTTGCGGGGCTCGCCGAGCGTGGTGACGGCCTCGATCGCCGCGTCGGCGCACACGTGGGCGAGCTCGCCGAGGTCGAGCCCGCCGGTGGCCTCGAGCTCCGGGTCGCCCGCGTCGGGGTGCGCGATCGCGTCGCGGGCCGCCTCGAGCACGGTCTCGCACGCCGTCGCCGACGCGGCGGCGCTGCCGGGCACCGACGCCACGCCGTCGCACACCACGGCGACGGTGACGTCCCCGGCGTCGCCCGCCAGCGGCAGCCGGACCAGGCCGTAGGCGTCCTCGTTGGCGGCCCGGACCCGGCCCCGGTCGGTGACGGCGGCGGCTCCCGGCACGGCGTGGGCGGCGTGCTCGCGCTGGTCGGG
Source organism: Actinomycetospora atypica (assembly GCF_042653685.1). Classification (NCBI taxonomy): domain Bacteria; kingdom Bacillati; phylum Actinomycetota; class Actinomycetes; order Pseudonocardiales; family Pseudonocardiaceae; genus Actinomycetospora; species Actinomycetospora atypica. Next base: position 161,806 of record NZ_JBHSIV010000012.1, read on the forward strand.
CGGGACGGTCCCCGGGGTCACGCCCCCGTCGGGTCGTCCGCAGTCGTCACAGAACCCGTCGTCGGCGATGGTGCCCTCCCCGCAGGCCGTGCACGGCCTGCCCGTCGTCTGCCCCGGGTCGCCGGGGGCGTCGTGCCCGTCGTGCCCGTCGTGCCCGTCGCCGGGTCCGTGCTCGCCGGGCGCCGGCTCCGCCGGTCCGTCCTCGTCGGGGGCGTGCTCACCCGTCGCCGACCCCGCCCGCGCGGTCACCGGGCGCGAGGTGCTCGCGGCGACCTCGGGGCCGACGGTCTCCGGCAGGGCGGTGCCGCAGCCCTCGCAGAACCGGTCGCCGGGCTCGCCGAGCTCCCCGCAGGTCAGGCAGGCGGCGCCGCCGCTCATCGTCGGGGTGGTCATCGCGCGGTCCAGGGGCGGGCGTCGTTCGCGGCGTCGACCAGGGCGAACCGCTCGTCGAGCGAGGCGGCGTAGCGCGCCCGCAGCCGGTAGCGCTCCTCGATCCCGCGGCCCAGTCCGTCGTCGTCGAGGGAGCACCCGAACAGCTCGCCCCGCGGCTCGTCGGCGGGCAACCGCCGGTAGGCCTCCAGCACCTCGGTCTCCAGTTCGGCGGCGCGCTGCGCGTCGAGGTCGATCCCCGTCGTCCGCGTCCCGGCCTCCATGACCGCCGAGCGTGTCAGATCCGGCGCGCCGAGGAGCACCCGGACCGCTGCGACCTGCGCCTCCGCCGCGTGCACGGACGTCCGCGGGACGTCGTCGAGCACCGCGACCGCGCCCCGGCGGTCGCCCGCGGCCACCCGCAGGCGCGCGAGGGCGAATGCGGCCCCGGTCCACGCGCGGTCGGTCCGCCAGATCCGGGCGAACCGCTCCTCGGCGATCCCCGAGTCCCCCGCGGACTCGCCCAGCACCGCGAGGGCGAACTGCGGGGCGAGCTCGCCGGGCAGGGCGTCGGCGACCTCGTCGACGAGCCGGGCGGCGGTGTCGGCGTCGCCGGTCGCGGCGGCGTGCCGGGCCCGCAGCCAGGTCCAGGTCCACTCGCCGTCGAGGGCGTGCTCGGCGAGGGCACGGCCGGCGGCATCGGGGTCGCCCGCGTCGAGGTGGGCGGCGACCGCGGAGAGCCGGGCCTGGTCGGTGTCGGGGGCGTCGGCGGCCGCCACCGTGGCGAGGACGGCCCGGGGCCCCTGTGCCGCGGCCGCCACGATCTCGGGGGTGGCGGGATCGTCGGGGTCGGGCAGCGGGGAGGGCATGGCGTCGGCCAGCTCACGGGCGGTGGCGGGCGCGTCGATGCCGACCGAGGCGGGCGGCGCGGCGAACATCGTCGAGAGCCGCGGCGGGGGCGGGGTGTGCTCGCTCGTCAGCTGCCGCAGCACCCCGACCATCTGGTCGGCCATCTCGTCGACCGAGACGAACCGGGCCGCGGGGTCGGAGGCGGTGGCGCGGTCGAGCAGGCGCCGCAGCGGCTCGTGGGCGAAGGCCGGGGCGTCGTCGGGGTAGGGCAGGACGTCGCGCATCGTGCCGTGGAAGTCGAAGTTCGCGACGAGCACGGCGAGCGTGCGGCCCACGGTGTAGACGTCGGAGGCCACCGACGGGCCCGCGCCGTGGGGAGAGATCTCGGGCGCCTGGTACCCGACCGTGCCCCACACGTCGCCCCCCGGCTCGTCCATCCGCCGGACGGCGCCGAGGTCGATCAGCGTGACGTCGGTGCCCGTCTGCACCACGTTGTCGGGCTTGAAGTCGCAGTACAGCAGCCCGCGCTCGTGCATGTGCCCCAGCGCCGGGAGCACCTCGAGCACGTAGGCGAGGGCCTGCTCGGGCGGCATCGGCTCGCGCGGGTCGCGCATCCGGCGGAGCGACCGGCCCCCGATGTACTCCATGACGATGTAGGTCGCGTCGCCGTCCGCCACCACGTTGTAGATCCGGACGATCCGCGGGTGTACGAGCTGGGCGAGGAAGCCCTGCTCGGCGTCGGCGGCGGCGAGGGCCGCGGCGTCGCCGGTGTTCAGCAGCCCCTTGAGGACCACCCAGCGGTCGCGGACCTTCCGGTCGCGGGCCAGGTAGATCCACCCCAGGCCGCCGTGGGCGAGGCAGCCGAGGACCTCGTACTGCCTGGCGACCAGGTCGCCCGGGCCCAGCTGCGGGGTGAAGGTGAAGCGGGTGCCGCACTGCGGGCAGAACCCCTCGACGCGTCCCGGGCGGCCGTCGCGGCCCCGCCCGACGGGCGCGTCGCACGCCGCGCAGTACCGGCTCGACTCCGGCACCACGGGCTCGGCCATCACCGCCGAGGCGGGGTCGGCGGCCGGCTCCGGGTCGATCGCGACGAGCCCGGCCCCGATCCGGCGCCGGGACGAGCCCGACCGGGTGCGCCCCGACCCGGTGCGGGCCGACGCGCTGCGCCCCGAGGGCGTGGAACCCGACCCGCCCGGCCGGGCGGCCCTCGACGAGCCGGAGGGCGGCCCGGTCGCGCCGGTCGGAGGTCCGTCCGCCCCGGTCGGGGGCCCGTCCGACGACGGGACCGGGGTCTCGACACGGCGCCCGCAGGTGTCGCAGAAGCCGTCGTCCTCGATCTCCCCGTCGCAGCCCGGGCGGGCGCAGGCGGTCACGGCGTGGTCTCCAGCGCGCGCTGGTAGGCCCGCACGGCGACCGTGGCCGCCGCGAGGTCGCAGGGCGCGGTCCACAGCAGGTCGTGGGCACGGGTGTGGAGCTCGTCGAGGGCGAGGTCCTCGCTGCGGCCCCGCGCCGAGGCCTTGGCGCGCAGCGCCCCGAGGCGCCCGCGGAGCTCGGCCCGCCGGTCGAGCAGCCCGGCGAGGATCTCGTGGTCCTCGGCGGCGCGCCGGTCGGCGGCGGCGAGCGCGGCGGCGGCCGCGGCGACGCCCGCCTCGCGGG
>NZ_JBHSIV010000013.1:0-130881 GCF_042653685.1 Actinomycetospora atypica
TCCTCGAGCACATCCGCAACGGCGACATCGACCCCTCCTTCGTCATCACCCACCGAATGGCGCTCGGTGACGCCCCGAAGGGCTACAAGACCTTCGTGGAGAAGGCCGACGGGTGCGAGAAGGTCGTCCTCACCCCCTGACGAAGGTGCGGCCCGGCCGCCCCTGGCGGGGCGGGTCGCCCGGTGGCAGCACTGCCACCGGGCGACCTGTCGGTCATCTCCTGCACCGCCCGGAGCGGGTCGGCCCGCCGTCTCGACCCTGCCGGGTCAGGGCGCGTCCTCCTCGGGCGGCTCAGCCCGCCGGCGTCGCGCCCTCATCGAGGCGATGAGCTCTGCTGCGGATGGTCGGCCCGCCGACTCGGTGTCGTCCAGCGCCGCGCGAATGGCTGACAATGTGCGCGGCCGGCGAGAGGGCCTCGCAGGACGGCGTGCCTCGTTCGCGACGTCGCCCGATGTGCGCTGCCCGCCATCGTCCGCCATCCACCCATGCTCGCTCCGTCGTCGAACGGCTGCGGGCTCTTGGATTGTGCATCACTCGAAATGGTCCGCTCGGGACCTCCCACCGGACGGGCGTCTCGGTGCTCCCTCGGTCACCGGTGATCTGCTCCTCGGGATCGTCGCGACCCGCTCCACGACGGGCGTGCTGGTCCTCGAGTGGGTCGGGACCCTTCGTCCGGCCTTCGGTCGAGGCGCGGGTCGGCGGTGCGGACCGAGTTCCGCCAGGCCGGTCAGCGACCTCGTGGGCGCGCCCGGTCCTCGGAGCCGGCGCGCGCGGCCAGCAGCACGCTCCACCACACCTCGACGAGGGCGGCGACGGCCCGGTCGTCGTCGAGGCCGGTCCCGCCGCGGACGGCCTGCTGGTAGCAGGTGCGCTCGTTCATCCAGCACAGTGCTGTGGCGGTCGCGGTGGCCTCGTCGGCGCCGAGTCCTTCGGCGTGGAGCCGATGACGGGTGCTCTCGACGAAGCGGCCGATGACGCCGTCCCAGTACGAGGCGATCCGGTCGTCGTAGCTCGCGGCCTCGACGACCGCCCGCACGAGCACGGCGTGGCGCCGCATCGTCTCCAGCAGCCCCCGGAGCGAGGCGGCGAGCTCGTCGCGTCCGACGGGGCCGTCCCCGGCGAGGAACGGGCCGATCGCGGCCAGACCCTCGCCCGCGGCCTCGTCGAGCAGGGCGAGCAGGAGTTCGCGGCGGTCCTCGAAGTGGGCGTAGAACGCCGTCCGGGTCCGGCCGGCCCGCTCGGCGACGCGGCGGACGTTGAGGTCGGCGAACGAGGAGCCCTCGGTGAGCAGCGCCTCGGTCGCCCGCAGGAAGGCGTGCTCGGTGGCGTGGCGCCGGGGGTCGTCTCGACTGCGCTTGTCCAGGACGCCCACGGCCCCACCCTAGCGCCGGTCCCTGACGACTTGTAGTGACACTGTGTCTGTTTTAGTGTGCGAGGAGATCGGCGACCGGGCGGTCGCCTCGGGAGGAGCTCGCCGATGGACGTCGAAGCCGGCAGGTACACCGCGAACTACCCCGACGACTTCGTCGTCTTCCTGATCGGGATGCGCATCAACCACTGGTGGCGGGTGACCGAGTGGGTACCGGTCATGTGGTCGGCGTTCGGCATGGTCCGGGAGCTGCGGGCCTTGCCGGACTCGCCCCTGCTTCAGTCCCGCCTGGTGCTCTCGGTCGGCGACTGGCGCCTGCCGTTCTTCGTCCAGCACTGGCGCTCGGTCGAGGAGCTCGAGGGCTGGGCCGACGACCGGGACCAGTCCCACAAGCCCGCCCAGCGGGACTTCTTCCGCCGGACCGCCTACAACGGCCACGTCGGGGTCTGGCACGAGACCTACCGCGTCGCCGCGGGCCAGTTCGAGGCGATCTACGCGAACATGCCGCGGATCGGCCTCGCCGCGGCGGGGGAGTACCGGCCCCTGCGGGCCTCGTCGCGGTTGCGGGACCGCCTCGGCGACGCGGAGGCGAACCGATGACCGGCGGCGACTTCGTGACCATCGACGCGCTCGAGCGTCCTGCGGGGGGCTTCCTGCGCTGGCGGCGGACGGTCCGGGCCGCGCTCGCCGGCGGGATCGACGGGCTGCGCGCGGCGACGGTGAACCACGCCAACGACGGCACTCACCGGCTCGTGCCGCGGCTGGTGCCGGCGAGCGGGGCCCTGGTCGCGGCGTGGGACTCCCCGGAGGCGGCGCAGGCGGCATGGAACGGCCCCCTGCGGGAGGCGCTCGAGGGTCGTGGTCACTTCGGGATGGACGGTGAGGTCGCCCGGGTCCGGCGCAACGGTGAGCACGACGACTGGCACGGCTGGAACCCCTCGGCCGAGGGCACCGAGCCGGTCGCGGAGGACGAGCCGATGGTGGTGGCGGTGCACAGCATCCTGCGGCCGCGCCACCTGCCGGGGTTCCTGCGCAACAACGTCCACGCCGCGAGCCGCGCCGCCCACCACCCCGGCCACCGCGGCAGCATGGACGTCTCCTCGGCGCTCCCCTTCGAGCACACCTCGATCAGCCTGTGGAAGACCCGCGCGCAGGCCGAGGACTACGCCTACTCCCCGGGCGGCCACGCGTTCGCGATGAAGCACGCCCTGTCCGCGCAGACCCACCACGTCGGCGTGTTCGTGCGGATCCGCCCGCTGGCCGCCACGGGCCCGCTCGGCGTCGACGATGCGGCCTTCCCCGCGCTGCCCCCGATCGAGCGGGGTCCCGGCCGTGCGGGCTGACGTGCGGCGCTCCTCCCCGGCGGGCAAGGTCGTCATGGTCACCGGGGCCGGGCGTGGGCTGGGCGCCGCCACCGCGACGGAGCTCGCCCGCCGCGGCGCGGTCGTGGCGTGCGCCGACATCGACGGCGCCGCCGCGGAGCGAGTCGCGGCGACCCTGCCCGGCGGCCGCTCCCGATCCTGGGCCTGCGACGTCACCCAGCCCGAGTCGGTCGCCGAGGTGGTCGCCGCGACGGTCGCGGAGTTCGGGTCCCTCGACGTGGTCGTCGCCAACGCCGGCGTCCTCGGGCGGCCCGCGACCTTCCGCGCCCTCTCGCCCGCGGAGATCGCCGACGTGCTGGCGGTGAACGTCGGCGGCGCCGTCACCACGGTCTCGGCGGCTCTCGGCCCGGTGATCGAGTCCCGTGGCCAGGTCGTACTCGTCGGCTCGGTGTTCGCCTACGTCAACGGCGCGGGCGTCGTGCCGTACGCGATGAGCAAGGCGGCGGTCGAGGCGCTCGGGCGGGGACTGCGGGTGGAGCTGGCGGGTCACGGGGTGTCGGTGCTGACCGCGTCGTTCTCCCTCATCGAGACCGACATGATCCACCAGCACGTCGACGGCGACCGCCGCGCCCTGGACCTGCTCGCGGCCGTCTCACCACGCGTCCTGCTCCGGCGCATCGACGCGCCCACCGCGGCGACCGCGATCGCCGACGCCCTCGGTCGCCGCCGCACCGCGGTCACCGTCCCCGCCCGCTGGCGACCGGTCGCCGCGGCCCGCGGGGTCCTCGGCCCCGTCCTCGACCGTCGGCTCGCCCGCAGCCCCGCGGTCCGCGACGCCCTCGCCCGACTCTCCGACCGGTAGGCGCGAGCCCGCCGCCACCACCACCCATCGTCGACACCAGGGAGAACCCATGGCCGCCACCGCCCCGCCCCTCGTCTGGCGGGTCCTCGACCGCGTCGTCGCCGTGGTCACGGCACTGCACGTGCGCCTCTATCGCGGCACCGCCGGTCGCCTGGGCCACCGGCTGCCCGGGATGCCGACGATCCTGCTGCTCGACCACGTCGGGGCCCGCAGCGGCCGCCGACGCACCACGCCGTTGCTCTACACCGCGGTCGACGACGACCTGGTCCTGATCGCGTCCAAGGCCGGGGCACCCCGCCACCCCGCGTGGCTGCACAACCTGCGTGCCCACCCCGAGGTCACCGTCCAGGTGCGGGACGAGGTCCACGCGGTCCGCGCCCGCGAGGCCGGGCCCGCGGAACGCGACCGTCTCTGGGCGCTCGCGGTGCGGACCTACCCCACCTACGACAGCTACCGCGCCCGCACCGACCGGCAGATCCCCGTCGTCGTGCTGTCCCCCCGCGGCTGAGCCCGCGCTGTCCCGACCCCGGAAGGCGTTCCCCCATGCACCCCGATCACGACCTGGCCCTCGCCCCCGCCGTCCGGCAGCTGGAGGCCCTGGCCGCGGGGGAGGTCTCGAGCCGCGACCTGCTCGAGGTGTTCCTCGCCCGGATCGCCGAGCACGGCCCGGCGCTGAACGCCGTGGTGACCCTCGACGTCGACCGCGCCCGCCGCGACGCGGGCGACGCGGACCGGGCCCGGGCGGCCGGCGAGCCGCTCGGCGTGCTGCACGGGCTCCCGGTCACGGTGAAGGACAGCTACGAGACCGCCGGCCTGCGCACGACCTGCGGTCGCCGCGACCTCGCCGACCACGTCCCCACCCGGGACGCCGAGGCCGTCGCCCGGCTGCGGCGGGCCGGTGCGGTCGTGTTCGGCAAGACGAACCTGCCGCCGTGGAACGCCGACGTCCAGGCCGACAACCCGATCTTCGGGCGGACCAACAACCCCTGGGACCACTCGCGGACCTCCGGAGGATCCGCGGGCGGTGGCGCCGCCGCGACGGCCACCGGGCTGACCGCGTTCGACTACGGCTCCGAGATCGGGGGGTCGACCCGCATCCCGTCCCACTTCTGCGGGCTCTACGGCCACAAGACGACGTGGCGGTCGGTCCCGCTGGTCGGGCACATCGGACGCGGGCCGGCGGATCCCGGCCGACGGGCCGAGATCGACCTCGCCTGCGCCGGGGTCCAGGCCCGGGACGCCCGCGACATCGCCCCGGCCCTGCACGCGACCGTCGGCACCCTGCCCCGCGACGGCGGGTTCACCTACACGCTCGCGCCACCGCGGGCGGGCGCGCTGCGCGACTTCCGGGTCGCGGTGTGGAGCGAGGACCCGGCCTGCCCCGTCGACTCCGACGTGCGACGCGCGATCGACCAGGCCGTGGCCGCCGCGCGCGCGGCCGGCGCGACCGTCGTCGAGCACGCGCCCCTGCCCGTCGACATCGCCGAGTCCCAGCGGGCGTTCGACCCGCTGCTCTACGGCGCCCCCATCATCGAGCGGTCCGGTATCCGCCTGGCCGAGCAGGCCGCGCTCACCCTCAGCGCCCTCCGCAGTCCGCGAGGAGCCGCAGCCAGCGCTCTGCGCGGCATCTTCCAGCGCCACACCACCTGGCTCGCCGCGGATGCCGCCCGCCACGAGATCCGCGATCGCTGGACGCGGTTCTTCGACGACGTCGACGTCCTGCTGCTCCCGGTCACCCCGACCGCGGCGCCGCCCCACCACGGCGACGACCTCAACCGCTACGCCCGCCACATCGACGTCGACGGAGAACGGCGCTCCTACTGGGACCAGATGGCGTGGAACGCCCTCGCCAACGTCGCCGGCGCCCCGGCCACGACCATCCCCGTGACCAGCACCGCCACCGGGCTCCCGGTAGGTATCCAGGCGATGGGGGCCGCCGGGGACGACCTGACGACCATCGAGTTCGCCGCGCTCCTCGGCGCGCAGCTGCAGGGCTACCGCGTCCCGCCGGGGGTCACGACGAGCAGCGCCCTGACCGGCTGAGCTGGAGGTCGCCGTGTCGGGCCGGGGGTGGCGGGCCGCGGCCGCGGACTCGGCACCGCAGCTCTGACGCCAGTTCGATGAACGGCAAGGTCACGTCGCAGGGCATCGATCGAATACGATCGCGCGGACGGAGCGTGTGTCGACGGGATGGTCGAGCTATAGAGAGACCGGCTCAGGAGCTCGCCTACGAGGTCCTGCACCGCGGCATCGCCACGGGGGAGTACCCACCCGGGACCTGGGTCCGCGAGGACGAGGTCGTCGCCCGTGCGGGCGTGAGTCGGACCCCCGTGCGGGAGGCGCTGCAGCGCCTGCAGACCGAGGGCATGGTCGAGCTGGTGCGGCACCGCGGCGCCCTGGTCGTCGGCTGGACCGCGCAGGACCTCGACGATCTCTACGACCTCCGTGTCGTCCTGGAGGCCTACGGCGCACGGCGAGCGGCCGGCTGCTGCGCCGGGGAGGACCTGGAGCACCTGCGCGGGCTGTGCGACCGGATGGACGGGTTGCTGCCGGCCTCCGACCGGGACGGGCGCGAGCAGCTGGCGCTGCTGTGCATCGACTTCCACACCGGGCTGCACCGGGCGTCCGGCAACCGCCAGCTCGTAGCGCTCATCCCCAGCATCGTCGCGCGGCCGCGACGAGCGCCACGCCGCGCAGGGCGGCACCGTCGATGCCGAGGTCGCACAGCAGCGCCCCGCTCGCACCCCCGGCGTTGAGCGGCAACGGCCTTCCCGACGATGCCGCTGCCGCGGCCTGCACCCGACCCATCCTGCTCGGCCCCGAGCGGCTCGCCCGCCTCGCCGAACTCGGCGTGCTGGTCCTCCGCGTGGTCGACGACAGCACGACCGACGACGCGGACGCCGTCGACGTCGACGGGACCTACCGGGAATTCTGGGCCGACACCGGCTCCGCGGCCCTGCTCGCCCGGCCCGACCACTACCTCCACGGCGTCGCCGCCGACGCCGCCGACGTGGCGGACCTGGTGGACGACTTCCTCGCCCGGCTGCCCCGGTCCGCCGTGGCGGTGCCGGCGGGCTCCGTCGCGGGCGCCCGGTAGAGCCCGGTGGTCGACGTGACGGACATCCCCGACCTGACCTACCGGGAGGTCGGTGGCAGGGCTCTCCAGGCCGACCTCTACCTGCCGAGGACCGAGCAGCCACCCCCGGGCGTGGTGTACGTCCACGGCGGGGGGTTCCAGGTCGGATCGCGCACGGACGACGCCGAGCTGAGGCTGACGGCCCTCGCCGCCCACGGCCTGGCCGTCCTGTCGGTCGACTACCGGCTCGCCCCTGCTGACCCGTTCCCCGCCGCGGTGCACGACGTCCGGGCCGCCGTTCGGTGGTTCCGGACGCACGCCGCCGACCTCGGCGTCGACGGTGCGCGATTGGCCCTCTGGGGAGCGTCGGCCGGCGCCACGTTGGCTTCGCTCGTGGCCCTCACCGAGGCAGCCGGTGGGCTTGGCGACGGCGCGGTGGAGCCCTGGGAACTCGCCGCGGTGCAGGCCGTCGTGGCCTGGTTCGGTATGTCCGACCTGATGGCGACGGCGTCGCGCAGTTGGCTGGAGACCGCGATCCTGCCGTTCGACTTCGAAGCCGCCTTCCTCGGCGTCGGGTCGGTCGGCGAGGTCGCGGGAGTGGCCGACCGCGCCCGGGACGCGAGCCCCCTGAGCTGGGTGTCCCCGGGGGCGCCGCCCTTCCTCATCGCCCACGGCGACCGCGACCGGATCACCCCGGCGAGCCAGAGCCAGCTCCTCCACGACGCCCTCGTCCGCGTCGGGGTCCCGTCGTCGTTGCTCCTGCTCGGCGGCGCCGGGCACGAGGACCGCGCCTTCGAGTCGCCCGCGAGCCTGGCCGTCACCGCCGGATGGCTGGTCGGCACTCTGCGCGGCCGCTGACCCCAGCAGCTCCGGGGCACTGCACAGCGGCTACGTGTCCGGGCGCATCGCAGGTGAACAACCACGTACGCCATCGACGTCGCCCGCTCCCTGACCGCGGAGAGGGGTCGGCGCACCACCGACGCGCCTGATCAGGAACGCGGGCGCCGCTGACACCATGCTTTGTCCCAGTCGCTCTGAGCAGGCAAGATGCTGTGCCGATCACTTTGATGGTGTCGTCGGGCGATGGACCGGCGGGTGCGGGGTCAGCGGTAGCGGTCGCTGATGGCGGTCCATTCGTCGAGTCCGACGGTGCGGAAGAGCCCGGCCGGGCCCTCGGCGACGTGCGGGTCCTCGCCCCCCAGGTCGACCAGGGCGGCGGCCATCGCCTGGGCCGCCGGTTGGAGCACCGCGCCCGGATAGATCGCCAGCCGGTACCCGAGCTTCTCGAGGTCGGCGTCCGGGATCGCCGGGGTTCGTCCGGAGGGGACCACGTTGAACACGAGCGGTGCCTTGACCTCGGCGGCGATCCGCTCGATCTCCTCCCGGGAGGCCGGGGCCTCGACGAAGATCATGTCCGCGCCCTCGGCGGCGTACCGGTCGGCGCGGGCGAGGGCCTCGTCGAGGCCCATGGGGCCGCGGGCGTCGGTCCGCGCGATGACGACGGTGTCGTCCTGCCTGGCCTCGAGGGCGGCGACGAGCTTGCGGACGAAGTCGTCCGTGCCGACGACGGACTTGTCGTCGAGGTGCCCGCAGCGTTTCGGGAAGTCCTGGTCCTCGAGCTGGATGGCCGCGACCCCGGCGCGCTCGTAGGCCCGCATCGTGCGCACGACGTGCATGGGGTTGCCGTAGCCGGTGTCGGCGTCCGCGATGACGGGGAGCCCGCTCGCTTCCACGACGAGCGCGGCGCGGTCGGCCATCTCGGTCGCGGTGGCCAGCCCGATGTCCGGCAGCCCGTGTCCGGAGGCCACCGCCCCGGCACCGGTCAGGTAGGCGGCCCGGAAGCCCGCCCGGCGGGCGAGGTGGGCGCTGATGCCGTCGAAGACCCCGGGCGCGCGGAGCATGCCCGGTTCGGTGAGGAGTCTGCGGAGCTCGGAGGAGGAGGCAGTGGTCGGCATCGTGGTCACCTTCCTGCCGCTCGCGACGCCTGGGCGATGGGGATGTGGGTGCGCTCGTAGGCGCGTATCGCCGCTTCGTGCCGGAGGGTCACGTCGATGCCGTCGAGACCGTCGAGGAAGCGCCGGCGGATGTCGGTGCTCATCCGGATCGGGGCTTCGATCCCGTCCGTCCGGATGGTCAGCGACTCGAGGTCCACGGTCACCTCGGCCGCCGGGTCCGCCTCGACGGCGTCCATGATCGCGGTGACCGCGCCGTCGTCCACCACCGCCGGGACCAGGCCGGACCGGACGGCGTTGTCGGCGAAGATGTCGCCGAACCGCGAGGCGACGACCGCGGTGAACCCGTAGTCCTGCAAGGCCCACACCGCGTGCTCGCGCGAGGAGCCGGACCCGAAGTCCGCTCCCGCGAGGAGGACCGCGGCCCCGTCGTGGGCCGGGTCGCCGATCGGGAATCCGGGGTCCGCCCGCCAGGTGGCGAACAGGTGCTCGGCGAAGCCCGTCCGGGTCGTCCGCAGGCAGTGGCGCGCGGCGATGATCTGGTCGGTGTCGATGTTCGTCCGCCGGACGGCGACCCCGTGGCCGGTGATCGTGCTGACCGGTCTCATCGACGAGCCCCCAGGTCCGACGGAGCGGTGAGACGGCCGGTCAGCGCGGTGGCGGCCGCCGTGGTCGGTGAGACGAGGTGGGTGCGTCCCCCACGGCCCTGCCGGCCCTCGAAGTTGCGGTTGGACGTCGAGGCGCAGCGCTCGCCCGGAGCCAGCGAGTCGTCGTTCATCGCCACGCAGAGCGAGCAGCCGGCGGTGCGCCACTCGGCACCCGCGGAACGGAACACCTCGTCGAGACCCTCGGACTCCGCGGCGTACTTGACCGCGGCCGATCCGGGGACGACGAGCATCCGCACACCGGAGGCGATCCGGTGGCCGTCGAGGAGACCGGCGGCGGCGCGGAGGTCCTCGATGCGACCGTTCGTGCAGGACCCCAGGAACACCACGTCGACGGGGATCTCCCGCATCGGGGTGCCCGGCGTGAGGTCCATGTAGGTCAGCGCCCGCTCGGCCGCGTCGCGGAGCGCGGGATCGGGGGCCGCGGCCGGGTCGGGTACCACCCCGCTCAGCTCGACGACCTGGCTCGGGTTCGTCCCCCAGCTGACGAACGGCGACAGGGCGGTGACGTCGATGTCGACGCGGCGGTCGAACTCGGCCTCGTCGTCGGTGCGCAGCGTCGCCCACGACGCGACGGCCTCGTCCCAGTCGCGGCCCACCGGCGCGTACGGCCGGTCGTGGAGGTACTCGGCGGTCACGGCGTCGGGCGCGACCATGCCGGCCTTCGCGCCCGCCTCGATCGACATGTTGCACAGCGTCAGCCGGGACTCCATCGACATCGCCTCGACGGCCGGCCCGCGGTACTCGATCACGTGGCCCTGCGCGCCCCCCGTGCCGATCCGACCGATCACGGCCAGCGCGACGTCCTTCGCCGACACACCCTCGGGCAGGTCGCCGTGCAGCGTCACGGCCATCGCCTTCGGCTTGGCGAAGGCGGCGGTCTGGGTCGCGAGCACGTGCTCGACCTGGCTCGTCCCGATCCCGAAGGCGAGCGCGCCGAACGCGCCGTGGGTGCTGGTGTGGCTGTCGCCGCACAGGATCAGTCGGCCCGGCTGGGTGATCCCGAGCTCGGGGCCGATCACGTGGACGATCCCCTGGCCGTCCGTGCCCGACCGGCGCAGCGGGACGTCGAACTCCTCGCAGTTGCGCCGCAGCGCCTCGACCATCGTCGCCGCCACGCCCGACCGCCCCAGCAGGCCCCGGGTGGGGACGACGTGGTCCTCGGTCGCGAGCGTGAGATCGGGCCGGCGGACCGTACGGCCCGCCAGGCGCAGACCCTCGAACGCCTGCGGGCTCGAGCCCTCGTGGAGCAGGTGGAAGTCGACGTAGAGCAGGTCGGTGCCCCCGGCGCCCCGGTGCACCGTGTGCCGGTCCCAGATCTTGTCCAGCAGGGTGCTCATCGGCTACGCCATCTCCCCGGTCGTCCCCGTGCGCTCCGTCGCCGGCGCGGTCGCGGTGCGGTCGTGGCCGAGGCGCCGCGACAGGGCCCGGGCCGCCTCGGCGACCACCGGACCGAACTCCTCGGCCATCGTCGCGTCGAGGCGGAAGGAGGGGCCGCCGACGGCGAGGGCCGCCACGACGCCCCCGCTCGCGTCGAACACGGGGGCCGCCATCGAGTTCAGGCCGGTCTCGCGCTCCTGCTCGGTGAGCAGCCACCCGTTCGTCCGCACGAACTCGAGCTGGCGGTCCAGAGCGGTCCGCGACTCGTCCGGTGCCTGCTCGGCGGTCTCGACGAGCACCGCGTTGAGGACCTGCTCGTCGTAGGCCATGAACACCTTGCCGCCGGCGCCCACACGGACGGGTGCGAGCTGGCCGACGTCGCAGCGGAAGATGATCGATCGCGGGCTGAGCCGGACGATCACGGCGACCCGCGTGGTGCCGCGGCGGATGTAGAGCCCGGCCGTCTCACCGGTCACGTCGCGGAGGTGGGCCACCACGGGCTCGGCCGCGGCCAGGAGGTCCGAACCCGCCGAGGCGGCCGTCGCCCAGCTCAGCACGCGGAGACCGACGCAGTAGTCGTCGCCGATGCGCTGCAGGAGCTCGCTGGCGACGAGGGTGCGCACCAGGCGGGCGACCGTCGAGTTGGGCATGCCCGTGAGCCGCCGGATCTCGCTCAGCGACAGGCGCGTGTGCTCGGGGGAGAAGCAGTCGAGGACACGGACCGCCTTCTCCATCACGAGGATCGAAGGCTGATTGTCAGGCACCGCTCTGCCTCCCGTCGTCCGCGACTGTCGTCGCCCCGGACGTCTTCAATATCTACATCGTGGCAACCCTTGCCACGAAGTGGTTCACGGTAGAAGCTGCTCTCACACCGAGTCAAGGCGACCAGCAGTAGCTCCCGATCCGGGGGGTCGCGCACCGGTGCTTTCCGAACCGCATTGCGGTCGACGAACCCACATGGGGAGCAGGGAGGCTCGAAATGGGTAGGCGCGACATCAAGGGCGACGCCGAGCGCATCTTCGACACGGTCAGTGCCGGCGGCGCGGTCGTCATGCCGGGCGACATCGGCTACGCGGCGGGCGCGAACTCCGGGGCGAGACTGCAGCAGCTGTTCGACGCCAAGCAGCGGGCACCGCACAAGCGCAACGCGATGGCCGGGAACTACGAGCTGCACCTCGAGGTGCACGAGATCGGCAGCCGTGAGCGGGAGATCATCGACGCGATCGCCCTCGACGCGGGCCTGCCGATCTGCGTCGTGGCCCCGTACCGGGCCGACCACCCCGTCGTCGCCGCGGCGGACGCCGACACGCTGACCGCCAGCACCGTGGACGACACGCTGGCGATGCTGCTGAACAACGGCCGCCTTCCCGACGAGGTCGTCCGCCTCACCCATGCAGCGGGGATCCCGCTCTTCGGCTCGTCGGCCAACCTCACCGGCACCGGCACGAGGTTCCGGGTCGAGGACATCCAGCAGCCGATCATCAACGCCGTCGACCTGGTCGTCGACTACGGCCTGAGCAGGTACCACCATTACCGGCGGTCCTCGACGGTCATCGACTTCCGCACCATGGAGGTCGTCCGGGTCGGGTCCTGCTACGACCTGATCAGCGACCTCGTCGATCGGCAGTTCGGCATCACGCTGCCCGCCGACCCGGGGCGCGACGTCCTGCCGTCGGGGCACCTCCGCGAGCAGGCCGCAGCCGCGAGCTGACGTCCCCTGCTCCCGCCCGGGCCGCCGCACCCTCCGGCGCGGCGGCCCCGGCATCACGGCCGACCGGTCGTCCGGCGTGACCGCCGGTCCGGTACGGGCCGGACCGGCTCCGCATCCGCTCATCCCTCCCACCCGCTCGAAGGAGAGCACGATGGACGACACCCTCGACCGTGCCACCACGGATCACCGGACGACGGCGGGCAGGCTGGCCGCCCGGCTCGAACGGCTGCCCAGGACCACCCGGTCCCATCGCGGCTGGATGGTCCTGCTCGGCATCCTGTTCATCTGCGACCTGATGGACACCAACGGCCTCGCGTACGCCGCCCCCGCCATCCGGGCGGAGTGGGGGTTGTCGGTGGCCCAGATCGGCCAGCTGACCTCCTACTCCTTCCTCGGCATGTTCGCCGGGGGCATCATCGGCGGTCGCCTGTCCGACAGGGTGGGTCGCCGACGCGTCCTCGTCTGGGGCACCGTCGTCTACTCGGTCGCCTCCCTGCTGTGCGCGCTCGCCCCGAACCTGGCCGTGCTGGGGGTCCTCCGGGTCATCACCGGGGTCGGCATCCAGGCCGTGACCGGGGTGCTCATCGTCTACGTCGCCGAGATGTTCCCCGGGGTCAGCCGCGGCCGCTGCCAGGCGCTCATGCTCGGCATCGGGCTGCTCGGCGTGCCGCTGGTGGCCGCCGCGGCCCGCCTGATCGTGCCGCTCTCGCCCGGCGCGTGGCGCTGGCTGTTCGTCCTGGGTGCGATCGGCATCATCCCGGCCGTCCTGGCCCGGTTCCTGCTGCCCGAGTCGGTGCGCTGGGCCGCGGTCAACGGCCGGGCCGACGAGGCGCGGCGCACCGTCGAGCGGCTGGAGGCCCAGCTGCCCGGCCCGCTCCCCGAGGTCGCCGGGAGCGCCACCGCGATCCACGAGGCCAAGAAGGCTTCGGACCTGTTCGCGCCGGGCATGCGCAAGCGCACCACCGTCGCGACGCTGACGCTGATCTTCGGCACCCTCGGTGTCTTCGGGTTCACCGGCTGGGTCCCGACCCTGCTCGTCGAACGGGGCTACTCCACGGCCGAGGCGCTGACCATCACCACGATCTTCTCCGTCGGCCCGCCCCTCGGAGCCCTGTTCGCGATGCTGCTCAGCGACCGGTTCCAGCGACGGACGACCTCCCTGGTGGTCACGACGATCGTCGCCGCGTCGATGCTGGTGTTCGCGTTCACCGGCTCGTACTGGGTCCTCGTGGTCAGCGGGTTCCTCGCGACCCTGCTCCTGCAGACGAACACCGCCCTCGTCTACGCCTACCTGCCCGAGGTCTTCCCGACCGTCCTCCGGGGCCTCGGCTCGGGATTCGCCAACGGCTTCAGCCGTCTCGCCGGCTTCGGCAACGCCTTCCTCATCGCCGCCGTCGTCGCCGCGGCCGGCTTCGGCGGGGTCTTCACGCTGACGGCCGCGTTCATCCTGCTCTGCGGCCTGACCGTCGGAATCTTCGGTGAACGCACCCGCGGTCGCCGCCTCGAGGAGATCGGCGAGACCGTCCCCTGACCCCCGGTCCGGCACCCGGGGGCGGGCGGGCCCCGACTGTTGAATCTGGTCCGTCGACGGACGTGCACGGACTCCAGCGCTGGTGATCCTGACGGGCGTTCGCGGTCGTGTCCGGTGACGAGTTCGGGGCAGCTCTCGCGAACTGGGGGACGTCACCGTCGTCGAGGAGGAAGTCCGCCTCCCCGACGAGGGAGGCGGCGAGCTCGGTGGAGCGGGGCAGCATCGTCGACTCGTAGGTCCGCACGGCTTCGGCCGTGCTCGAGGTCCCCGTGACGGCGAGGGCGAGTTCGCACCCGTCGAGCATCGCGAGGTTCATCCCGGGACGACGTGGGCCTCGACCGCTTTCGCCGCGCTCCGGCCGATCGGTTCCAGCCGTCATCGGGACGGGACGCTCGCCTGCGCGAGCCGGACCTCCGGCCCGGCGAGCAGGGTCCGCGTCCCGGCGAGCAGTGCATCCTGGAAGGCGGGATCGGCTGCTCGCGCGGAGCGGTCGCCGAAGCCGCGATGGAAGGCCATGACGCCCCCGGTAAGGCCGCTCGGATTCAGGACGAGGCCGGCGAGTGTGCCGCCCGACTCCTCGGGGGTGACTGCGAACGGCACCAGCATGCTGATCGGGCGCTCGAGGATCCGCAGGGCCTGCTGCAGCCATGGTGACCGGGTACGGGCGAGTCCGGTGCTCGTCATGAGTCCCGGGTCGTAGCAGGTCCAGTGGGTGGCGGGGTGCGCTCGCGCATAGGCCGCCGTCAGCGCGGTGATGTGCAGTTTCGACGTGGTGTAGCGGCGGGTGCCGTCCTCGGCTGCGACCTCGCCGCGAGCAAGGGCACCGAGGGCGAGGTCCTCCACGGGCGCGGGCACGCCGGGTACGAGGCCCGGGACGTGGGTGCCCGACCCGAGCAGCACGACCCGGGACGGCGGCGCGGGGTGCTCCATCAGGACGTCGAGCAGGGCGACGTGACCGAGGACGTTGATCGCGAGGGTCTCCTCGATGCCGTCGTCGGTGAACGTCGGCGGCCCGGTGAAGGCCACGCCGGCGTTCGCCACGACCGCGTCGAGGACGGGTAGCTCGGCCGCGACCTGCCGGACGTGCTCGGGCCGGGCGAGGTCGAGGACGACGGGCGCGCCGCCGATCTCCCGGGCGACCCGGGCCACGGCACCGGGATCCCGCCCGGTCACGACGACCTCGGCGCCACGGCGGGCGAGGGTGCGAGCGGTGGCCAGGCCCAGACCGCGGGTGGCTCCGGTGACGAGGATGCGCATGGCGCGGACGGTAGTGGCACGCTCTGCCATATGGCAAGCGTTGCCATATGGCAGGGCGTGCCATACTCGGCGTCGTGAGTCCACCTGCTGCGCGCACCCTGCGGGAGACCAAGAAGCAGCGCACCCGCGAGGTGATCATGTCGGTCGCCACCGCCCTGTTCGACGAGCACGGCTACGACGCGGTGACCGTCGGCGCCGTCGCCGAGGCGGCGGAGGTGGGTCAGCGGACGCTCTACCGCCACTTCGCCGACAAGGAGGACTTCCTGTTCTCGGGCGAGGACGAGCTGTACGACGCGATGAAGCGGGCGGCCGCCGACGCACCGGACGGGACCAGCGGCCTCGACGTCCTGGCCCACGCGGTCCGGGCGACCGTCGGGCTGCTGGAGAGCGACCGCGCGATGCTGGTGCGGCGGGCGCGGGTCATCGCGCGGACGCCGGCGCTGCAGGCTCGCGAACGGACGAAGCAGGCCGCGCTGCAGCAGATGTTCGTCGGGGAGTTGGAACGCCGCGGCCACGCCCAAGACCGGGCGCGTCTCGTCGCCGCGGTCGGGACCGCCTGTGTCGGCGAGGCCATCACCCGCTGGCTCGAGCACGAGGACGAAGGCACCTTGGCGCGAGCCCTCGACGGTGTCGAGGAGGAGCTGCGCTCGCTCCTCCGGTGACGAGGTCTTCGTGCTGCTCGTGGCACGAAGCTCGATGCTGCCCGGCTCACCGCCGTCGGTCAGACGGGGAACTCCACCTTGGTGAGCTCCTCGGAGACGTCCCACAACCTCTGCTGGATGTCGGCGTCGTAGGACTGGGGGCTGGACGCGACGACCTCGGGGTGGCCCCGTACCTCGCCGAGTCCGCCGGGGCCGTAGTACTGCCCCCCGAGGACGGCGGGATCGGTGGCGGCGCGCAGGGTCGGGAGGGCGCCCATGGCAGCTGACTGGGTCACGAGCGGAGCCACCCGGTCGGCGACGACCCGCAGTGGGGCCGGTGCGTTGCGGACGAGTTCGGTGTTGGAGACGCCGGGATGGGCGGCCACCGCCACCGTCGTACCCCGGGAGGCGAGCCGTCGCTGCAGCTCGTAGGTGAACATCAGGTTCGCCAGCTTGGCCTGCCCGTACGCCGCCGTCCTCGAGTACGAGCGGTCCCACTGCAGGTCGTCGAAGTGGATCGCGGCGCGGATGCGGTGCCCGGTGCTGCTGACCGTGACCACCCTCGAGCCCGGAACGGGGAGGAGGTGGTCGAGCAGCAGCCCGGTGAGGGCGAAGTGCCCGAGGTGGTTGGTGCCGAACTGCATCTCGAACCCGTCGTGGGTGGTCTGCTTCGGGGTGTACATGACCCCCGCGTTGTTGATCAGCAGATCGATCCGCGGGTGCTCGGCGCGCAGCTCCGCCACCGCCGAGCGCACCGACTCCAGGGATGTCAGGTCCAGTTCCTGGACGGTGACATCGCCGTGGATCCGCGCCGCGGCGGCCCGTCCCTTGGCGATGTCCCGCACGGCGAGCACGACCGTGGCGCCGTGCTCGGCGAGCACCCTGGCGGTCTCGAAGCCCAGTCCGGTGTTCGCGCCGGTCACCACGGCGACCCGACCGTGCTGATCCGGGACGTGTGCCTGTGTCCACTGCGAGCTCATGAGTTCCTCCACTAGGAGACCGTCGGTCTCTTCGGGGAGAACTCTACAGACCGCCGGTCTCCTGTCAAGAGACCGGCGGTCCGCTACTGCTAGGCTGCGGCGGTGACGTTCCAGCGAGCGCGCAACGACGAGCAGCGCGAGGCCCGACGACGGGCGATCCTCGAGACGGCCACGGCCATGCTCGACGAGATGGGGGTCGCGGAGCTCACCCTCAACGAACTGAGCCGTCGGGTCGGCCGGGCGAAGTCGAACGTGCTGCGCTACTTCGACTCCCGTGAGGCCGTGCTGCTCGAGCTCCTCGACGCCGCCGTGCAGGAGTGGCTCACCGAGGTGTCCGACGCTCTAGTGCGGGGCGTCGACCCCCGTCGGCCGGTGACGGAACGGGCGGATCGTCTCTCCGAGGTCCTCGCCTCGACGCTGGCCGCCCGTCGACCGCTCTGCGAGCTCCTCGGGGCCCAGGGTGGCGTCCTGGAGCACAACGTCTCGGTCGAGGTCGTCGTGAAGCACAAGCGGGTCGCGCTGGCCCGGCTCACGAGTGCTGCGGATCTCCTGCGCCGGCACGTGCCCGAACTGGGCGGTGAGGCCGAGAGGGTCTGCTTCCACGTCCTGGTCCTGGCGGGAGCCCTGGCGCCCTACAGTTCGCCTCCGGCCGGCGTGCAGGCCGCGTACGACCTCGAACCCGCTCTCGCGGTCCTGCACCTCGAGCTGCGGGACTCCCTGCGATCAGCGATCCGGATGCTGCTGACGGGCGCGGTGCCACGCGCCTGACGGAGGGGGCAGGGCCGAGTTCGACGATGTGATCCGACGACCGGGCCCGCTCCGGCGGCCCCGGGCGCATCGTGTGACGTCCACCTGGCCCGTGGGGCGTTAGCGACGCCGGAGCCCGGGGACCCAGCGCGGGCCCCCACCCCTCCGCGAAAGGTCCTCCATGCGTCGCTTCGATCTCGTCGTCCTCGGCGCCGGCTCGGGGAACATGCTGATCGACGACTCCTGGGCCGACCGCGAGGTCGCGATCATCGAGCGGTCCGCGTTCGGCGGCACGTGCCTGAACCGGGGCTGCATCCCGTCGAAGATGCTCGCCTACACCGCCGACGTCACTGAGACCGTCGAGCAGGCGGAGACCTTCGACGTCGACGCCCGCCTCGAGGGGATGCGCTGGCCCGACGTCCGCAAGCGGGTGTTCGACCGGCTCGACCAGACCGCCGCCGAAGGACGCCAGGACCGTCAGGACAGCGACTTCGTCACCGTCTACACCGGCGTCGCGCGGTTCACCGGACCCCGGCGCCTGGTCATCGAGGGCGAGGACGGCGAGAACGTCGAGATCGAGGGCGACCAGGTCGTCGTCGCGGCGGGTGGGCGCCCGACGGTGCCGCCGCCCGTCCGCGACTCCGGCCTGCCGTACCACACCTCGGACACGATCATGCGGATCGACGCCCCGCCGCGGCGGCTCGCGGTGCTCGGCGGTGGGTACATCGCCGCCGAGCAGGCCCACATCTTCCACGAGGCCGGGAGCGAGATCAGCATCATCGACCCGCACGACCGGCTCCTCCACGGTCACGACGAAGCCGTCGCCGCCCGGTACACCGACATCGCCCGCGATCTCTACGACCTCCACCTCGAGCGCCGGCTCGAACGCCTGGAGGGCGAGCCGGGCGCGCTGCGCGTCGTCCTCGACGACGGCAGCGTGGTCGAGGCCGACGTGTTGCTCGTCGCCGCCGGGCGCACCCCCAACGGCGACGAGCTCGACCTCACCGCGGCGGGCATCGACACCCACGACGACGGCCGGATCGCCGTCGACGAGTTCCAACGCACCTCGGCGTCCGGCGTGTTCGCGCTCGGCGACGTCAGCTCGCCGCTGCAGCTCAAGCACGTCGCCAACCGCGAGGCCGAGGTGACCGCACACAACATCACCCATCCCGACGACCTGCGCGCCATGGATCACGACCTCGTCCCGTCGGCGGTCTTCACCGACCCGCAGATCGGCGCCGTCGGACGGACCGAGCAGCAGTGCCGCGACGACGGACTGGACTACGTCAGCGCTCAGGTCGCCATGGGCGACGTCGCCTTCGGGTGGGCGATGGAGGACACGACCGGGTTCTGCAAGATCCTCGCCGAGCGCGGCACCGGCCGCATCCTCGGCGCCCACATCATCGGCTCCCAGGCCCCGGCGATGATCCACCTGCTCGGCGTGGCCATGACCTTCGACATCGACGCGACCGCCCTCTCGAGCAGGCCCTACTGGATCCACCCCGCCCTCACCGAGGTGATCGACAACGCCCTGCGCGACCTGGCGATCTGACCGAGCCAGGCCCCGTGCAGGACGACCACCCAGTGGGTGTCATCGGCGAGTGCCGGAGCTCGGGTTCGCCCTTCCGAGTCCGGAGACGAAGAGTTCGAAGGCTCTGTCGACCCGCTCGTGGTCGCCCGTGGCGGCGAGGTCGAGTTGGAGTCCTCGGATCTGGGCCAGGATCATCGTGGCCGCCACCCTGGCGTCGTCGCCGGACATCGCCTCGTCCGCGAGACCCTGTTCCACGAGCGCGAGCCAGTCGTAGACGGTGGCCTCGAGCCCCGCCCGGTACCGCTCCGGCTCGCGGCGAGCGAGCCCGTAGGTCTCCGCGAGGACCACGAACTGCCGACGACGGCGAGGCCGACAGAGCCGTTGCCACATCAGGCGCAGCTTCTCGACGGGCGCCGCGGCGCGCAGCTCGTCGTCGTTCTCGAGCTCGGCGATCGTCTGCTCGCGGAGGTGCTCGAAGACCGCGGTCAGGAGCGCTTCCTTGGTGACAAAATGCCGCAGGAGTGTCGCGTGGCTGACTCCGAGCTCGCCCGCCATCGAGCGCAACGACAGGTCGCCCGGTCCGTGTTCGAGCACGTACTCCAGGGCCGCGGCCAGCAGCTCCGGACGACGGTGCTGATAGCGCAGGGAGCGCCCGTCGACACGCGGGGAGCCGGCCACGGGCCGACGGTAGCAGTCGCCGTACCAATTGGTTTGTCAAACCACGTGGTCCGGCTAGAGTCGCTTCGTGGACCTCGACGACTACCTCCGTCACGACGGCCTCGGCCTCCGCGAGTCGATCGCTGCCGGGGAGACCACGCCGATCGAGCTCCTCGACCTGGCTCGGGCTCGCGCCGACCAGGCGAACCCGAGAATCAACGCGATCTGCCTGCGTCTCGACGACGACGCCACCCGACGGGCGGGCTCGAGGCTGGAGGGACCGTTCGCGGGGGTTCCGTTCCTCATCAAGGACCTGCTGCAGGACCTCGAAGGGGTCGCCTCGGCCGAGGGGAGCCGTGCGCTGCAGGGCCGCCGGGCGAAGCAGACGAGCACCGTGGTCCAGCGGTGGCTCGACGCCGGCCTCGTGGTGTTCGGCAAGACCACGACACCCGAGTTCGGCACCAAGGGCGTCACCGAGGCAGCCGTGTACGGCCCGACCCGCAACCCCTGGGCGCTCGACCGCACGCCCGGCGGCTCCTCGGGCGGCTCCGCCGCCGCCGTGGCCGCGGGCATCGTGCCGGTGGCCGGAGCGAGCGACGGCGGGGGCTCCATCCGCATCCCCGCCGCGTGCTGCGGCCTGGTCGGCCTCAAGGCCGGCCGTGGGCTGATCCCGTTCGGACCCGTCGACAGTGAACCGCTCGACGGCATCGCCACGCAGGGCGTCGTCTCCCGGAGCGTGCGGGACAGTGCCGCCATGCTGGACGTCCTCGCCGGACCGGACCCGATGAGTCCCTACGCGCCCGCCGTCCCCGACCGCTCCTACCTCACCGCGCTGGACCAGGCCCCCGGGACACTGCGGATCGGCTACACGACCCGCAGCTCGCTGCGGCCGGCCCCGCACCCCGAGGCCGTGCGAGCGGTGGACCGCGCCGCAGAGCTGCTCACCGACCTCGGCCACCAGGTCGAGGAGGTCGCCGTGCCGTTCGACGACGCACAGGTCGCCCGCGACTTCCTGACCATCTGGTGTGTCCACCAGGCCCTCGAGATCGAGCGCATCAAGGCTGAGACGGGCGCTCCCGACGGCAGCTTCGAGCAGGACACCCGGGTCCTCGCCGCCCTGGGCCGGGTCCTGTCCGCCACCGAGCTGCAGGCCGCGCAGGAACATCGTCGCGACCACATCGCCGGCCTGTCCCGGTTCCACGCCGACCACGACCTCCTTCTCACGCCCACCCTCGCCGAACCTCCGATCGCCGTGGGCGCACTCGACACACCCCGACCCCTGCAGGCACTCGCGGCCGGAGTCATCCGAGCGCGGGGCATGCGTGTCCTGCACCGGTCCGGACTCATGGACCGACTCATCACCCCGAGCCTCGCCTGGGTGCCGTACACCCAGGTCGCCAACATCACCGGGCGGCCCGCGATCAGCCTGCCCCTGCACTGGACGCCCGAGGGCCTGCCCCTGGGCGTCCAGTTCGTCGGCCCCCTCCGCTCCGAGGAGCTCCTCCTGCGTCTGGCCCGTCAGCTCGAGCACGCTGCTCCGTGGGCCGACCGCCGGCCGCCGCTCGTGTGATCCCCGGTCTACGCCCTCGAGCCGTCGTCCACGCCGCACATCGCGACCACCCGGCCCACGAGGGCCAGGACGATGACGATCAGGACCGCGGGCAGCGTCGGCACGGTCGCCAGCACGACGACGGGGGCCACGACCCCCGCGAGGACGCCTGCCGCCACGCCGACCCACCGGGAGTCGTGCCGGCTGCGGGAGGGGTGCGGGGCCTCCCGCTCGTCGAGCGGGGGCTCCGGGGCCAGGTCCTGCGCCGCCAGGGCGCGCTCCATGGCGGCGAGCACCTGCCGGTCCCGGTCACTGAGCACTGCCGCCCCCACCCCCGCACGAACGCGTTCCCGGCCCATGATGCGCCCGCCGTGCCCTCGGGTCCGCACCCGGCGGCTCCCACGGCCCGCACGCCCGGGAGGTTCGCCCACTCTGCGGTGGGCTCGGCCGCGTCACCCGGCCCGGGAGCGGTACCCCGGTCGCCGTCCGGACGACCGCCGCGGACCGCCGGGACGGCGGGTCACCACCGGTCGGTGCGGGCGGCGGTGTCGCGCTGGGCGTCGACCTCGGCGAGCCGGGCCCGCAGCGCGTCGGTCATGAGGCGGTGGGCGTCCGAGCCGAGGACGAGCCGCCGGGGCGGGTCGTCCCGGTCGGCCGCGGAGATCATCGCGGCGACGACGAGCTCCTGGTCGCCGGGCATGTCCTCGACGGCGACGCGTGGTCCGTGCAGGTGCTCGTAGGCCGGGTGCGGCGGGGCGTGCTCGGCGGACTCGTAGAAGGACGTCCGGATCATGCCGGGCTCGACGAGCATCGTCGCGATCCCGAACGGCCCGACCTCCTGGGCGAGGGACTCGTAGAAGCCCTCGATGCCCCACTTGCTCACGTGGTAGAGCGAGAACCCGGGGAAGGCGATCTGGGCGCCCATGCTCGAGACCTGCAGGAGCAGGCCCCCGCGTCGGGCGCGCAGGTGCGGCAGGGCGGCCCGGGCGAGCTGGATCGAGCTGGTCAGGTTGGTGGCGATCAGCGACTCGATCTGGGCGTCGGTGAGCTCCTCGGCCGCGCCGAACACCCCCGACCCCGCGTTGGAGACGACCACGTCGACGCGCCCGAGGTCGGCGAAGGCGGCATCGACCACGGTGCGCAGGCGCTCGGTGTCGGTGACGTCGAGGGCGGCGCGCCAGAGGCGGTCGCCGTGGGCGGCGGCGAGGTCGTCGAGACGGGCGGGGTCGCGGAGGGTGGCGGCGACGCGGTCCCCGCGGGCGAGGAGCTGCTCGGTGAGCTCCCGCCCGAACCCGCGGGACGCGCCGGTGACGAACCAGGTCTTCATGTCCTCCATGGCACGCCGGGGCGGCCCGGTGATCAACGACCGGCCGCGCGCCGCTGTGACAGGCTGAGCCTGTGGAACTGCGGCAGCTCGAGTACGTCGTGGCGGTCGCCGAGGAACTCCACTTCGGCCGGGCCGCAGCCCGGATGCACGTGCGGCAGCAGTCGGTCAGCGAGCAGGTGCGGCGGCTCGAGCGCGAACTGGGCGGCCCGCTGTTCGCCCGGACCAGCCGTCGGGTCGTGCTCACGGCCGCCGGCGAGGCGTTCCTGCCCGAGGCCCGGGCGGTGGTCGAGGCCGCGGGGCGGGCCCGCGCCGTGGGGCGCGAGGCCGTTCGGGGCGCCCGGGAGCTGCGGGTCGGCTACGCCGAGGACCTCGGGACGGCGCTGTTCGAGTCGGCCGGGCGCCGGGTGGTCCCCGTCCCGATGAGCACACCCGAGCAGCTCGAGGCGGTCCTCGACCGGCGCCTCGACGCCGCGTGGTGCTGGGAGCCGGAGGTGCCGACGGCGCTCGACTCCGAGGTCGTCGGGCGGGAACGGGCCCTCGTCGTGCTCCCCGCCGACGACCCGGCGGTCGGCGAGCGGATCGACCCCGCGGCCCTGTCCGGCCGTCCGCTCGCCGTGGTGCCCCGGGCGATGAACCCGCGGCTGCACGACCGCTTCGTCACCGGGCTGCGCTCCCGCGGCGCGGACGTGGTCGTCGCCCACCCCGCGGAGCGCCTCGACCGCATGGTCCTGCTGGTCCTCGCGGGGGTCGCGATCGGGATCACCCAGGAGCGCGCGGACACCGACGGGCTCCCGCCGGGGGTCGTCGCGCGACCGCTCGCCGGGGACGACCTGCTGGTCGAACACCGGCTCGTGTGGCGGCGGGACGCGGGTCGCCCACCCCTGCCGCCGATCTGACAGCTGCTCCGGTGGGTGACCTCACGGCACGTCGTGAGGCTCGACCCCGCGGGTGGGAGGCCACCGTCGGGATGTGACCCGCCGAGCCGATGCGACACCGTCGTCCGGCCAGCAGGGTGGCGGGCGGAGAGCGCGGGACGTCGAGGCGGGGGAGGCACGGGTGACCGGGACCATGACCACGACCGGGTCGGCCCGGACCCGGGCCGGCTCCTCCTCGACCCTGACGAGACTCGCCGCGACGTGTGCGGTCGCCGTGTGCCTCCTGGCCGGGTGCGCCGACGACACCACCACCGCCACCGACTCGGCGATGAGCCTGACCGTGTCCACGGTGACCGACACGCCGATGGTCGTCTGGTTCGACACCCGGATGCGGAGCCGGTCGGGGATGCTCGGGCGCAGCCTCGACCCGACGCCGGTGGCGCTGTCCCCGCAGCGTCCGTCCGTCGTCCTGCCCGTCCCCTACGAACGCGGCTACTGGCTGTGGGTGCGGGTGGCGGGCCCGCCCGACCGTCCCGCGGGCACCGTCGTGGGCTGCGAGCTGCGCGCGGCGGACGGTCGCGTCCTCGCCGTGGATGCCTCGGATCCCCTCGGCCCTCCGACCGACGGAGCCGCCTGCGCGGGCGCCGGGTGACCCGCACCGGCGATGCGTCGCCTGGGGGTCAGTGCCGGGGCGCGGCCTGCACGACCACGACGGCCACGTCGTCGGCGTTCCGCCCCCCGGCGTGCCGGAGGGCGGCCCCGACGAGGCCGTCGGCGATCCGGTCGGCGTCCGCGTCGCCGTTCAGGGCGGTGATGGCGGCGCGGACCCCGGCCTCGTCGAACTGGACCTTCCGGCCGTCGCGGGCCTCCGTGATGCCGTCGGTGTAGAGCACGAGGGAGTCGCCCGGACCGAGGACGATCCGGTCGAGGCCGGTGGGGGGCTCGTCGCCCAGGCCGAGGACCCGGCCCCCGGCGCCGAGCTCGACGACCCGACCGTCGGCGTGCCGGACGAAGCCCGGTGGGTGCCCGGCGCTGGCGAGGCGGACGTCCCACCCGTCGCCGGCGCGGAGGAACCTGGCGTAGGCGGCGGAGACGAAGCTGCGGCCGGCGCCGAACCAGTCCAGCAGCACGGCGTTGACGGTCCCGAGGACGACCGCGGGGTCGGGTTCGGAGTGGGCGGCGGTGCGGACCGCCGACCGGGCGAGGGCCGTGGTGCGGGCGGCGGTGGGGCCCTTGCCGCACACGTCGCCGATAACCACGCCGAAGCCGCCCTCGCTCGGCACCACGTCGTAGAAGTCGCCGAGCACCTCGGTCCCGGTGCCGCCGGGGGAGAAGCGGGTGGCGATCCCGACCCCCGGGATGCGGGGCGCGTGGGTCGGCAGCAGGGCCTGCTGCAGGGTCCGGGCGAGCTCGGTGGCCTCGACGGCGTAGCTCTCGAGGCTCTGCGCGGCCAGGCGCAGGGCGATGTGGTCGTCGACCGCCGCGGCCAGCGTGCGCATCCCCTCGATCTCCGCCCCGGTCCAGTCCCGGATCCGGGTGTCCATCGCGCACAGGTTGCCGAACACGTGACCCTCGGGGCCCCGTACGGGCACCCCGATCCAGGACGCGGCGCCGAACTGCTTGACCTGGACGAGGTCACGCAGCCGAGGGTCCGCGGCGGTGTCGGGAACGACGACCTCGACGCCGGCGTCGACGACGAGCTGGCAGGCGGCGTCCCGGGCCGGTGCGCGGTAGGTGCCGTCGGGCCCGCAGAGGGCGATCGAGACCGGCGCCCCCTTCAGCGTGGTGACGAGGTCGTCGACGATGCTGAGGTACGCCATCGGGGTCGAGAGGACGGTCGCCGCCAGCGCGGCGATGCGGTCGAAGGTCTCCTCCGGACCGCGGTCGAGCAGGCGCGAGGCGCGCACGGCCGCCACCCGTCCCGGGGTCTCCACGCCGATGTGGTCGGGGCGCTCCTCGACCCCCACCCTTCGGCCGAGGACGCCGCCGGTGGCCGGGACGTCGGAGGTCGCGCGGGGCGTGGGCGTGTGCGGCATCGATGTCCCCGGTGTCCGTCCGTCGCGGGAGCCACCGGGACCGGGGTGACGTGCGGTCGACGCTGCCATCCCGGTCGGGGCCCTGTCGACCGCAGGAGTGCGACGCATCGCACTGCAGTGCGGCGCGTCGCTGTGGCTCGTGTGACCACCGTCCGTCTGCGGGCCAGCCCGGCGGCGGCGACGTCGGACGCGCGAGCGGGCGCGCGCGAGGAGCGGACGGCAGAATCGTCCGTCGTGGACGACGCGAAGCAGAACGCGGTCATCGCCCTCCGGGAGGCCGCTCAGGCCCTGACGGTCGGGGACAAGGCCTCCGACGGTCGGCCAAAGATGCTCGAGCAGAACATGCCGGGGTTGGCGGACGAGGTCGCCACGGTGCTCGAGGCGATGGTGACCCTGCTCCATCACGTCGATCTCGACCCGCGACCGCGCAGCGGGGCCGGGCACAACCTGCACGCGGTCACCCAGCACCTGAGTGCGGGAGCGCAGCTGGCCCGGCGGGTCGGCGCGACCGAGGAGTTCGACGAGTCACCCCGCAGCACGCAGCCCGAGACCCGCACCAGTCCCTCGTAGTCGGTCGACGACCCGGGGTGCCCGCGGCCGTCGACTGGCGCCGACATGACTGCTCGGTAACCTCCCGGTGTTGCGGTCGAACCCACGGCCGTGTTCCGGGGACGACCGTCGTCGGTCGATCCGAAGGTCCACAGTCGTGAGGTGTCTTGACCGGTGCACCCACCACCCCTCGACGTCACCGCCCTGCGCCGCTCGATGCGTCGCAGCATCGACGGGCGGGCGCTGCGCGACCCGGGAGCGGCGGCGAGCCTGATCGTGTCGAGTGCCCTCGAGATCGTGCCGGCAGCCGTGGCCGGCGGCCTCGCCCGGACCGAGGGCGGGACGGTGCGGACCGACCACACCAGCGACGAGGCGGTCGCGCAGCTGGACACCGTGCAGTCCACGTGGGGCCAGGGGCCCTGCTTCGACGAGGAATCGTCGGAGGACGGCGTGGTGTTCCTGGGGGATCTCGACGGCGCCGGGGCCGCCGCTCGCTGGCCCGACTTCGCTCCGCAGGCGGTGGCCTGCGGCTATCGCTCCCTGCTCTCGACGCGCCTGGTCACCCGGACCGGCGGCCCCCGGGTCACCCTGAACCTCTACGGGCGCAAGGCCGCCGCCTTCGGGGAGCGGGCCGGGCTGGCCGCCGCCACGTTCGCGGTGCAGGCGGCCGCCCTGTGCCAGGGCGGCGAGGAGGTCCGGACGATGCACGCGGCGGTGGTGAACCGCGACGTGATCGGCCAGGCCAAGGGCATTCTCATGGAGCGTTTCGGGGTGAGCGACGACGCGGCGTTCCAGATGCTGGTGACCTCGTCGCAGGACACCAACATCAAGCTCGCCGACGTCGCCCACTGGCTGGTCGGTGAGGCCCTCCAGCGCAGCGAGGACCACCCGCGCGCCGGGGTGCCACCGATGCCGTGACCACGCCGCTGCCGGCCGGATCGTCGTGCGTCGGTCGGGTCGGGTGGTCAGCACGCCTCCCCGTGGCGCCACCACGGTCGCCGTCGACGTGACACGCTCCGGGGATCGGCGCGCTGTGGGCTCGCCTCGGAGGGGGCGCGGCACCGTGGCGGACGACCTGGACGATCTCGTCGCGAGGGCGCGGGCGGCACGGGACGAGGCCCGGCGCCTCGAGGCTCGTGTGGAGGAGATGCGGGTCGAGTCGGTGCTGGCCGAGGCCACCCACCTGCTCATCCGGCACTCGCCGAGTCTGGACGCGCGCCTCCGGGTGCTGCTCGAGGACGGCGAGGCGCTCCGGCGACCGGCTCCGTCGCCGGCCGGGGGCGAGCCCTGGCCGCCGAGCTGCTCGCCGGCGCAGGACCTGCGTCGTCGACGGCACGACGACCGCGCGCGGGATAATGCCCGGGCATCACCGCGGGGCGACCGACCTGGTGCTCCCCGGCCGATGCCCCGACCGTTGGAGGGAACCCCATGAGCCCGACCCGTCGCCGTGTCGCCGCACTCCTGCCCGCTCCCGCCCTGGTGCTCGCCCTGGCGGGCTGCGGGGGCGGGGAGACCGAGGCCCCCGCGAGCAGCGCCGCCCCGGCCCCCGTCACCACGACGAGCGCCGCGGCGGCACCTGCCCCGGCCGGCGGCAAGGTCTCGGCGAACGAGGCCTCCGAGGAGGAGCTGGCGGAGCGGTTCGAGCAGGCCGGCATTCCGGACGCCGAGCGCTGGGCCGAGGAGGTCGCCGAGTACCGGCCGTACCCGGCCGACCCGAACTTCCCGACGCTCCGGGAGGAACTGGCCAAGTACAACCCGGGCCCGGGCGTCGTCGACCAGATCGTCGCCGTCCTCCAGCCGTGACCGACACGAGGGCCCCCGGCCGGGCCCGCTCCACCCGCCGTCGACGCGAGCCGGCCGACCTGCTGCGCGCCGGCCTCGTGGCCCTCGCCGTGATCAGCGTGGGCGCCACCGCCTTCGAGCTCGCCTCCGAGCGCCACTGGAACGGCGTCGAGCAGCTCGTCCCCTGGGCGGCGCTGGTGGTGCTGCTGGGGGCGATCGGTGCGGTCCTCGTCCCGTCCCGGATCGGTCTCACGACGTCCCGGGTGCTCGCGGCCGTGGTGCTCGCCGCGTCGGTCTACGGCGTGGTCGACCACACCGTCGCCAACCACGACGCCGGCGAGCTCGACGGCCGGTACTCCGCGGTGTGGGACGACCTGCCGGTCGCGCAGCAGTGGTGGTTCGCGGTGACCCGGACCGTCGGTCCGGCTCCCACGCTGGCGCCCGGCGTGCTCGGCCAGGCGGCCCTGCTCGTCCTGCTCGCCGGGGTGGGGCGGGCTCCCGGCCGGAGGGTCGCGGGCGCCCCGGATCAGTGAGGGTCCTCCCCGGGCGGGACGCCACCGGCAGCCCTTCCCGGCCTCGGTCGCAGGACGGCCACGAGGGCGGGAACGTGCTCGGGGACGCCGTGGCGCCGCAGGGGGACGACGGTGATCTCGGCGTCGCGCTCGGTCCGGACCGCCTCCCAGCGCCCGGGAGGGAAGCACGCGTTCAGTTCGTCGATCCCGAACGGCCGCGGGGTGGGCAGGCCCGAGGAGATCGCGCGGGCCAGCGGCGCCGGCATGCCGCGCGGGGTCGCGCCCAGGCTCTCCAGGTAGCTCAGTGCGGACCCGCGGTGGTTGGTCTCGGCGACGAGGACGGTGCCCGAGCTCCCGACGAGGGCCCGGACGGTGGCGACCAGCCGTTGCCGGGCGTCGTCGTCGAGAACGTGCAGGACCCCGCGGATGAAGACGTGCGCGTCCCCGCCCACCTCCTCCCGCAGGCGCCGCCCGCTCCCGACGGCGGTGGCGTCGATCGCCCGGAAGCGCACGTCGCGACGCGGGTCGGGCGTCCCGGGCCCGTCGGTCTCCGCCCGGGCCCGGGTGATCGCCGCGGGCGCGACGTCGACACCGAGGACACGGGGGTAGTGCCGGGCGAGGGCGCGGGTGAACCGCCCGTTGCCGCACCCGAGGTCGACGATCGGCAACCGGGGGTCGGCATGTGCGGCGAGCAGCTCGAGGTAGTGCTGCGCCTCGCCGGGGGTGCTGGAGTCCCAGAGCACGTCGCCGTCGTCGCCGGTGGCGCCCGTGGACGCCCAGTACCGCTCCCAGCGGGTCGAGGTCACCCGCGGCGCCCGCCGACCCAACCGGACGACCTGCGGCACCAACAGTGCGCGGCTCCAGCCACCCATGGCCACCTCCCGGGAGGAGGTTAGGAAGGCGGGGCGGCGATCTACAGGGCTGTCCGGGGACCGCCGTCGGGGTCGGGGTCCTCGAACGGGGCAACCTCGAACAGGGCCAGCTGCCCGGGGTCGGCGGGCCCGGGGTCGGCGGCGGGGTTCGCGCGTTCCCGCCGTTCGCGACGAGCCGGCCGCAGCGAGGGCTCGAAGATCCGGACCCCGCCGCCGGACTCCTTCGCCGCGTACATCGCGAGGTCGGCGTCGTCGAGCAACGTCGAGGGGCCCGGGCGGTCGGTGCCGAACCGGATGCCGATGCTGGCGTCGACGGTGCAGCGGTGACCCGAGACGACGACCGGCCGGCGCAACCGGTGCTGGATGCGCCGGGCGACGGCCACGACCTCGTGGGGGACGGCGTCCACGACGACGACCGCGAACTCGTCGCCGCCGAGGCGGGCGACGGTGTCCCGGGCGCGGACCGCACCGCGCAGGCGGGCGGCGACGACGACGAGCAGCCGGTCGCCCACGGCGTGCCCGTGGTCGTCGTTGACGGCCTTGAACCCGTCGAGGTCGAGGACGATCACCGCGGGCGGCGCGGTGTCGGACCCCTCGTCGACGGCGGCGGCGAGGCGGTCGGTGAGCAGGGTCCGGTTGGCCAGGTTCGTCAGCGGATCGTGCAACGCCAGGTGCTGCAGCTGTTCACGCGCCGTGGCCAGCTCTCGCGTGCGCTCCCGGACCCGCTTCTCGAGGTCGTCGTTGAGCACCTGGAGCTCCTCGGCGAGCATGTTGAGCCCGACGATCACCGAGTCGAGCTCGTCAGCCCGCGACGACGGCGCCATCCGGGCCTCGAGATGCCCGGAGGCGAGCTCCACCACGAACTCCACGAGCCGGTCGAGCCGCTCCTCGGGTCTCTCGCAGCGTTGCTCCCACTGGTCAGCGCTCGGCAGCAGCATCGCGCAACCAGTCGAGGGCCGCCCTCTCGTCGGTGAAGAACCGCATCGGCATCGGATGGCGGTTCACACCCAGCGCGAAGTTGGCGATCACCCGGTCCACCGCGGATCGACCCAGCAGCGCCAGCCGCGACACCGAGCACGGCCGCGCGAAGACCGACCGGGCGGACCGGGTCAGCGCGGCGGTACCGGTCATGTTCACCAGCATGGGCCGGTGAATGGGGCCGTTGAGATCGTCGACGATCCGCACCGCCGCGGCCGCCAGCTCGCCGGTGATCTCGAGTCGGGGGGCCCACGACAGGCGGACGATGCCGTCGGAGCCCAGCCGCACCGAGATGAGCCCCTCGGTGTCCGTGGCGTGCTGCACCCGCCCACATTAATCGGTTGTGTGCCAGGTGTCGGTCGGCATTAGACCGAAAGTGGTCGGTCCCGGTGGCTCCCCGGTCCTGCAGTGACCTTCGCCGGATGGATGGCAGACCGTCGAAGCATCGATGGTGTCGAGGGAAGGGTGCGGGGGTGGCCGTTGCTGTGCAAGACGAGAGATCGTCACCGGTAGGAGGGGTCATGGCACAGGCATTCGTCACGGGCGGATCGGGGTTCATCGGTCGGGCGCTGGTGCGCCGGCTGCTCGCCGAGGGCCACGAGGTCCGCGCGCTGGTGCGCAGCGACGCGTCGGCGGCCGCGGTCAGCGCGCTCGGCGCACGACCGGTCCTGGGCGAGCTGACCGACCCGGCGTCGTGGCAGGACGGGCTCGCGGGCAGCGAGGTGCTGTTCCACCTCGCCGCCGAGACCGACATCGCCGCGCCCCGGGAGCGGCAGGAACAGATCACCGTCGGCGGGACCCGGGCGGCCCTCGACGCGGCCCGGGCCGTGGGCGTCGGGCGGTTCGTGTACTGCGGGAGCGAGGCCGCCCTCCTCGCGGGGGAGCCGCTCGTCGACATCGACGAGTCCGCGCCGCTGCGCCCGGACTCCGAGGCGGCCTACTCGGCGACCAAGGCGGAGGCCGAACAGCTGGTGCTCGAGGCCGACGCGCCCGGCTTCACGACGGTGTCGATCCGACCCCGGTTCGTCTGGGGCCCGGACAGCAGCCTCATCGGCGGGCTCGCCGCCGAGGCCCGGCAGGGGCGGTTCGCCTGGATCGACGGCGGTCGGTACACCACCGACGTCACCTACGTCGACAACGCCGTCGAGGGCCTCCTGCTCGGCTGGCAGCGGGGCCGGCCCGGTCAGGCCTACTTCATCACCGACCGCGAGCGGGTCGTCCTGCGCGACTTCCTCGAGACCCTCTTCGGGATCTACGGCGTGGACCTGCCCACGGCCGAGGTGGACGGGGCGACCGCCGAGCGCGAGATCCCGGCGCCGGCCCGGTGGTTCCTCGGGCAGGAGTGCACCCTGCGCACCGAGAAGGCCGTCGACGAGCTCGGGTACGTGCCCGTCGTGTCGCGGGCCGCGGGCTTGGAGGCGGTCCGGGCAGCGATCGCGTCGTCGACCGTCGGAGCGCCCGCGATGACGTCCTGACCCTGGCGAACGGAGCGCGGGAACCGGGTCGTCGCGACCCGGTTCCGGCGCGGCTGTGCGGCCGGGGACGAAGGACCCTGCGACGACCGGTCCGATGGACACGGATCCACCGGGTTCCCTTCGGCAGGACGCGACCGACTCGTCGCCGGCTCCGGGACACCGCCCGGGTCGCGTCAGCGCAGGAGGTCCTCGACGGCCCGGGCGACCGCGAGCAGGCGGCGATCGCCGGCCGGGGCCGCCTCGAGGGAGAGGCCCACCGGCAGTCCGGTCCCGGTAATGCCGGCGGGCAGGCTCACGGCCGGCATGCCCGCCGTGGACCCCGGTCCGGTGTTGCGGATGACGGTGAGGAAGGTCGGCACCCGTCGACCGTCGAGGTCGGTGGTGTCGTCGTCGCCCAGCGGGGGCGCGACGAGCGGGACCGTCGGGTAGACGAGGGCGTCGAGCGGCCCCGTGGGGTGCTGCATCGCAGCGGCGTACGCGTCGCGCAGGCGGTCGCGGGCCTCGAGAGCCCGGCGGTACACGGCCTCGTCGACCGTGCCCGAGGCGGCCAGTTCGAGCGCGCCGCGGACGTCGGGGGAGGCGACGCGTTCGAGCACGTCGGCGAAGGTCAGGTGGCGCTCCGGGCCGGGGAGCGAGGCGAGGTAGTCCGGGAGGTCGCGGGCGATCTCGTGGAAGACGATCGGGAACCCGCACTCGGCGTCGAGCTCGTGGGCGTCGGCGACCGTGGTGTCGACGAGCTCGACCCCGCCGTCGGCGAGACGATCGAGGGCCCGTCGCATCACCTCGGCGGTCGTGGAGTCGAGGTCGTCGTAGAACCCGGGCCGGGGGACCCCGAGCCGCAGGGGACGCGCCTCGGGCAGGGCCGGCGGTTCACCGGTGACGATCTCGTCGACGAGGGCCGCGTCGGCGACCGTCGTGGTGAGCACCCCGACCGTGTCCCGGGTGTGCGAGATCGGCACGCCGCGTCCGGAGCCCCACCGCCCCACGGTCGGCCGCCAGCCCACGAGACCGCAGAACGCCGCCGGGACCCGGACCGAACCACCGGTGTCGGAACCGAGCGCGAACGGGACCACCCCCGTCGCGACCGCGACCGCCGAGCCCCCTGACGAGCCTCCCGCGCTGCGGCAGGTGTCGTGCGGGTGCCGGACCGGCCCGAACGCGGCGTTGTTGCTCGTGATCCCGAGGGCGAGCTCGTGCAGGTTCGTCTTGCCAACGACCGAGGCGCCGGCCTCCCGCAGGCGGGCCACGGCATGGTGATCGCGGCCCGGCCGGGACGCCGCGAGGGCCGGGGTGCCGCCGGTGGTGGCGAAGTCGAGGGTGTCCAGGTTGTCCTTCACCGCCATCGGCACCCCGGACAACGGTCCGTCCCCGACCTCGGCCCGGTCGGCCACCGCGATGAAGGCACCGAGGTCCTGCACCTCGTGCGCCGCCTCGATGCTCGTCGCGACGACCGCGGACGGCGGGCCACCGGGCGGGTCCCGGAACTGGTCGATCGACCGTGGGGTGCGTGACGACATCGGGTCCTCCTGCCGGGGCGGGGCGGTGGGTCACAGGGTTCCCGGGGCCGGGGTCGGTGCGCCAGGAGGAAGTCCACACCGGGCCGTCGTGACGATCGACATCATGGGTGGCGTGCTGCCGCTGGTGTCCGCGATCGGTCCCGTCCTCGGAGGCCGGGTCCTCTTCGCCGTCCCGACCCGGTCGCCCCGGTTCGTCCTGACCTTCGACGACGGCCCGGACCCGGCGACGACCCCCGCGCTGCTCGATGTCCTGCGCCGCCGGGGGGCGCGCGCGACGTTCTTCCTGATCGGCGAGCGGGCGTCGGCGCACCCGGAGCTCGTGGCCCGCAT
Organism: Actinomycetospora atypica; assembly: GCF_042653685.1. Lineage (NCBI taxonomy): Bacteria > Bacillati > Actinomycetota > Actinomycetes > Pseudonocardiales > Pseudonocardiaceae > Actinomycetospora > Actinomycetospora atypica. The sequence continues at coordinate 33,484 of NZ_JBHSIV010000013.1, forward strand.
CGCGGCCGAGGGCCACGAGATCGGCAACCACACCTGGCGCGACGAGCCGACGTGGCGACTGGGGCCCGACGAGTTCCGGGACAGCCTCCGCGCGACCCGGCGCGCGCTCGAACCCCACGGCCCGGTGCGCTGGTTCCGGCCGGGCTCGGGCTGGCCGACACCCGACCACCTCGCGATCGCCGAGGCGGAGGGTCTGCGCTGCGTCCTGGGCAGCGCCGTGGCGATCAGCGGCGCCGGGGCCGGGACGGCGTCGACCGCCCGCCGGCTGAACCGGGTCGTGCGCCGCGGCTCGGTCGTCGTGCTGCACGAGGGCCCGCAGCGCGCAGGCGTGGTCGCCACGGTGGACGAGCTGCTGGAGCGCACCGCCCGCCGGGGTCTGTCGGCGGTGACGCTCTCGGCGGCGGTCTGAGGGCCCTCCGAGGGTGCCGCGCGACTCCACGCGGAACGCGTCCCGCCGGAGAGCTGTCGGACGATGACCACGAACCCTGCGAGATCGGCGTCGCTGGAGGCGGCGTCCGGGGAGGCATGAGCGGTCCCGCCGGACGGGAACCCCGAGCGCATGCTGCTGACCGGCGTCGACCACATCGCTTGCCTGACCCACGACCCGGCGCGGCTGGGGGAGTTCTACGCCGCCGTGTTCGAGGCCGAGATCGGCCCGACCGCACGGCACGGTGAGCAGGGCGAGGAGACGATGACGGTGATGCGGATCGGGCCGCACACCGAACTGAACGTCTTCACGATCCCGAGCAGCGACGAGGCCGACCGGCAGACCCCGATGTGGCACCGCGGACGCCTGGACCATCTCGGTCTGCGCGCCGCGTCCTACGAGGCCTTCGCGACGATCCGCGACCGGCTGATCGAGCAGGGCGGGTCGGACGGCACGGTCAACGACTTCGGGTCCGCGTTCAGCATGTTCTTCCGCGACCCCGACGGTCTGGAGGGGGAGGTGCTCGTCCCGAAGGCCCCGGACGGCTCACACCCCGTCCCGGAGGCCGATCGACGTGCCTCGCGGCAGGGGGACGACTAGCGTCCGCGCCGTCGAGTCGAGGACTGCCCGGGCGGGCAGGCGTGGCCGGAGCCGTCCCGGGCTACCTGAGATGACGGGACGGGAGTCCCGACGAGTCCAGCAGGCGAGAGAGGCGGTCCACCCGTGTCCGAGACGTCCGAACGGTCCGGACTGCAGGTCGACGAGCACCTGCGAGCGTTCGTCGAGGACGAGCTGCTCGCCCAGGTCGAGCTCACCGGCGAGCAGTTCTGGTCGATCCTGGCCGGCCTGCAGGAGCGGTTCGCGCCGCGGATCGCGACGGCGCTGGCCGAGCGCGACGACCTCCAGGGCAAGATCGACGCCTGGCACGCCGAGCACGGCGCGGGCTCCCGGGACGACTACGAGAAGCTGCTGACCGACCTCGGCTACCTCGCGCCCGAAACGTCGAGCGTCCCGACGATCGACGTCGACCGGGTCGATCCGGAGATCGCCGAGACGCCCGGCCCGCAGCTGGTGGTGCCCTCCACGAACGCGCGGTTCGCGCTCAACGCGGCGAACGCCCGCTGGGGCTCCCTGTTCGACGCGTTCTACGGCACCGACGCGCTCCCGCAGGACCACGAGCTCGCGAAGGGCTACGACGAGCGGCGCGGCGCCCAGGTCATCGAGGCCGCCGACGAGCTGCTCGACGAGCTGTTCCCGCTCGAACGCGGGAGCCACGCCGACGTCACCGCCTACCGCCCGTCGACCGACGGCCTCGCCGCCGACACGGCGGACGGCACGGTCGGCCTGGCCGACCCGTCGGCGTTCGCCGGGTTCACCACCCCGGACGACGACGGCCGGGGACACGTGCTGCTCGTCCGGAACGGCCTGCACGTCGACCTGGTGATCGACCCGTCCACGCAGGTCGGCGGGCAGCACCACGCCGACGTCAGCGACATCGTGCTCGAGTCGGCGGTGACCACGATCGTCGACCTCGAGGACTCGGTCGCGACGGTCGACGGCGAGGACAAGGCCCTGGCCTACCGCACGTGGCTCGGGCTGATGACCGGCGACCTCGTCGCGGAGTTCTCCAAGGGCGGCGAGACCGTCACCCGGCGGGTCAACCCCGACCGCGAGTACACCGCCCCCGACGGCTCGGCGCTGACCCTGCCGGGCCGCTCGCTGATGCTGGTCCGCACCTGTGGGCACCACATGACGACGAACGCCGTGCTCACCGCGGACGGCCAGGAGACCAACGAGGGCGTGCTCGACGCGCTCGTGTGCGCCGTCGCCGGCCTGTACGACCTGCGCGGCCTCGGCCCGCACACCAACTCCCGCGCCGGGAGCCTCTACATCGTCAAGCCCAAGCAGCACGGGCCGGACGAGGTCGCGCTGACCGTCGAGCTGTTCGCGGCGATCGAGGAGGCCCTCGGCCTCGACGCGAACACACTCAAGATCGGCATCATGGACGAGGAGAAGCGGACGACGGTCAACCTGTCGGCCTGCATCGGCGCGGCCGCGAACCGCGTCATCTTCGTCAACACCGGGTTCCTCGACCGGACGGGCGACGAGATCCACACCTGCTTCGCCGCCGGGCCGGTGCTGCGCAAGGGCGACATGAAGTCGACGGTCTGGCTGCAGACCTACGAGGACCGCAACGTCGACGTCGCGCTGGCCGCCGGCTTCGAGCACCACGCCCAGGTCGGCAAGGGCATGTGGGCCAAGCCCGCGGCGATGGCCGAGATGCTCGAGCAGAAGATCGGGCACCCGAAGGCGGGCGCGAACACGGCCTGGGTGCCCTCGCCGACGGCCGCGACGCTGCACGCGCTGCACTACCTGCGCATCGACGTGCACGCCGTCCAGGACGAGATCGCGAAGCGGGAGACGGCGGACCGCCGCCACCTGCTGGAGCTCCCGCTGTCGGACCCGGGCACCCTGTCCGAGGACGACGTGCGCCGGGAGCTGGAGACCAACGCCCAGTCGATCCTCGGCTACGTGGTGCGCTGGGTGGGGATGGGCATCGGCTGCTCGACGGTGCCCGACCTCGACGGGGTCGGCCTGATGGAGGACCGCGCGACGCTGCGGATCTCCAGCCAGCTCATCGCGAACTGGCTGGAGCACGGCGTCGTCGACGCCGACACGGTGCGCGAGACGTTCGCCCGCATGGCCGCGCTGGTCGACGAGCAGAACGAGGGCCAGGACGGCTACCCGCCGATGGCGCCCGACCTGGACGGCAGCGAGTCGTTCCAGGCGGCCCTCGAGCTGGTCTTCACCGGTGGCACCGAGCCCAACGGCTACACCGAGCGCCCCCTCACGCAGTGGCGCCGGAAGGCCAAGACGAACGCCTGAGGCCGGTTCCGCCCGCTCCCGACCGTCGTGACGAGGTCGGCTCGAGGTCGTCGACGACGACCTCGAGCCGGCTTGACGCATGTCAAGGTGCTGACATAGCGTGGTGTGTGTCAGGAAGCTGACATGACCCGAAGGAGCACCACCATGCCGGTCACCGGCCCCGACTTCGTCTCCCTCCAGACGAGCGACCTCGACGCCTCGCAGGCGTTCTACGAGCAGTACCTCGGCCTCGTCCGCTCGCCGGCCGGACCGCCGCACGCGGTCGTCTTCGAGACCAAGCCGATCGCCTTCGCGCTCCGCGACGTCGTGCCCGGCACCGATCTCGCGTCCGTCGCCCAGCCCGGGATCGGGGCCGCGATCTGGCTCCACGCCACGGACGTCCAGGCCATCCACGACGCTCTGGTCGCCGGCGGCCACACCATCGTCTCGGCGCCGGTCGACGGTCCGTTCGGCCGGACGTTCACCTTCGCCGACCCCGACGGCTACCAGGTCACCCTGCACGACCGCGCCTGACCCCGGGCGGGTCCAGGGCGTGGCGCACGACCGCCGCGACGGTACGGCGGAACCACCGCTGCGCGGGATCGTGGTCGAGCCGCACGTGCCACGAGAGCACCGACGGCACGGGGCCGACGGCCACCGGCAGCGGCGCGTGGGTGAGGCCGGAGGCGCGGGCGGTCACCGAGGGGATCGTCGTGACGAGGTCCGTCCCCCGCACGATGTCGATCGCCGCGTGGACCGTGGGGACGCTCAGGGTGACGCGCCGGCTCCGACCGACGAGCGCGAGGGCGTCGTCGATCGGATCGCGCGTGCGCCCCCGGCGCGACACGACCACGTGGCCGGCGTCGGCGAAGGTGTCGAGGTCCGCGACGGCACCCGCACCGTGGACGACGAGCGAGTCGGTCCCGAGGACCTCGTGGCGGAGTCCGGAGGAGCTCGGGACGGCGCCGCCGAGGAGCGGGCCGTCGAGGTCCGGCTCGCTCGAGGGGGTGGAGTCCTCGCCGAGCAGGGACAGCGTCGCCGACGGGGCGGACCGCCGCATCGTCGCCGCGAGGGCGGGCAGGATCGCGCTCGCGAGCGCGTCGTTCGCCCGCAGCACGAAGCGGGTGGTGAGGGTGGCGGGGTCGACCTCGACCTCGGGCGTGAGGACGGCCTTCCCGCGGGCGACGAGCTCCTTGACCTCGCCGCGGATGCGGTCGGCGTACGGCGTGGGGATCATCGCCCCGCCGGTCCGGACGAGGATCTCGTCCCCGGTGGTGGCCCGGAGCCGCCCGAGGGTCCGGCTCATCGCCGGCTGGGACAGGTGCAGGCGCCGGGCCGCGCCGCTGACGCTCTGCTCGTCGAGGAGGACGTCGAGGGCGATGAGCAGCCCGAGGTCGTCATGCACGAGCTGCATAGTAACCCTGCGAACTATGCATTGGAGTTATCACGAGGTGCGGCCTGTACTGGTTCCCGTCGGAGCGACACGGGAGTCGGGAAGAGGTGGAGGCGTCGTGCACATCGTCGTGGCCGGTGCGGGTCTCGTCGGTCTCACTGCGGCCGCGGTGCTGAGCCGCGCCGGGAACGAGGTCGACGTCGTCGAGCAGGCCGGGGAGATCCGGGCGGTCGGAGCGGGCATCGGACTGTGGGACAACGCGCTGCGGGTGGTGGGCGAGCTGGGGTTGCGGACCCCGGTCGAGGCGATGAGCAGCCTCGTGGACACGTGGTTCCGCGACCCCGACGGGACCCCCCGACGCTCCGAGGGCACGGCGGCCGCGGACTACCGGTTCCTGCTCGTGCCCCGGCCGGAGCTCAACGCGATGCTCGCCGACGTCGTGGGCCGGGACCGCATCCGCACCGGCACCCGCGTGGTCGGCTACGACGAGGGTCCCGGCGGGGTGACCGTCCGGCTGGGCGACGGCGGGGTCATCGCGGCCGACCTGCTCGTCGGTGCGGACGGCGTGCACTCGCTCGTGCGACACCGGCTGCGTCCGGACGCCGCCGCCCGGGAGCACGGGCGCCACACCGCGTGGCGGGCCGTCGTCCCGACGCGCGGCGACGAGCGCCCGGGAGGGACGTCGCTGACCGTCGGTCCGCACGGGACCCGCGGCGGCTACACCCGGTTGGACTCCGCCCGCACGATGTGGATGGTGAACCAGTTCGACGCGGGGGAGCTCACCGGCGACAGGCGCGAGGACGCGCTCGACCGCGCGGGCAACCTGGTCAGCGAGGGGTGGCACCAGGAGCTCCTCGCCATGATCCGGGCGACGCCGCAGGAGGCCGTCCTGGAGAACCGGATCCTGCTCGTGCCGCCGATGGACTCCTGGTCGGGCGAGCACGTCACCCTGATCGGCGACGCCGCGCACGGCCTCTCCCCGCACCTCTCGGCCGGGGGCACGCTGGGCATCGAGGACGTCCCGGTGCTCCGGGACGCGCTGGCGGGACACGCGGCGGTGCCCGAGGCGCTCCGGGCCTACGAGCAGGCCCGCATCCCGAGGTTCCGGACCGTCCGCGAGCACGCCGACGCCATCCAGCGCGCCGCGGACGCGACGGCCTTCGCCGACGCCTACGCGCGGTTCAGCCACTGGATGGTGACGACCGCCCCGAGGTGACCACGGGCCGGAGCCCGTCCATGAGGAGGTCCAGCAGGCGACCGGCCTGGGCCTCGTGCCCGGGCCGGGGGGCCACGGTGAAGATGCCGATGAGGGAGGCGGCGACGTCCTCGGCGAGGACGTCGCCGCGCAGGTCGCCCGCCTCCCGGCCCGCGTCGAGGATCGTCGTGATCGCCGTCAGCAGCTCGGCCCGGGTCGCGCCGTGGGCGATCTCGCCCGACTCGATCATCGCGAGCAGCGTGTCGAGCATGCCGTTCTTGGTCGCGATCCAGTCCCCGAACAGGTCCATCCAGCCCCGCATCGCCGCCGCCGGGGCCAGCCGGCCGAGCAGCTCCCGGGCGCCGGTCGTCAGTCGCACGACCTGGTCCCGGTAGACCGCGTCGACCAGCGACTCCCGGGTGGGGAAGTGCCGGTAGAGCGTCGCGATGCCGACCCCGGCCTCGCGGGCGATCGCCCGCATCGAGGGCTCCGCGTCGGCCGACCCGAACACCCGGGTCGCCACCGCGAGCAGCTGGTCACGGTTCCGCGTCGCGTCGGCCCGGCGTGCGGGCACCTCGGCGTCGGGCAAAACGGATCACGCTCCGGTTGTGTTACGGTCGGTCTCGTGGAAACGGAGCATAGTCCGTTTCTCGGGTCCACGGTCGCGCGGAGAGAGGCGTCCATGCAGGAGCAGAGCGATCAGCGACGGTGCCGGGCGGTCCGCCTCGGGTCCTTCGGCGGCCCCGACGTCCTCGAGGTCCGCGAGGTTCCCGTTCCCCGGGCCGGCCCAGGACAGGTCCGGGTACGGGTCACCGCGGCCGGCCTCAACCCGATGGACTGGATCATGACCGCCGACGCGGACACCGCGGCCCGGTTCGGCCTGAGCCTCCCGGCGGGGTTCGGGACCGACTACGCGGGAGTGGTCGACCAGGTCGGCGACGGGGTGACCCGGTTCGCGCCGGGGGACCGGGTGTTCGGGGGCGCCCTGTCCCGCGCGGTCGCCGAGCTCGTCGTGGTCGACGCGGCCGGCCGGGGAGCGGCCGACGAGGCCCGGCCGACCCCGGAGGGCCTCGACGACCGGACCGCCGCCACCCTCACGATCGCCGGCGCCACGGCCTCCGCGGCCCTCGCCGTGATCGAACCGGGCCCCGCCGACACCCTGCTCGTCGGCGGGGCGGCGGGCGGGGTCGGCGTGTTCGTCGTGCAGCTCGCCCGGATCGCGGGCGCGCGGGTCATCGGGACCGGCTCGGCGGCGTCGTCGGACTTCCTGCGCGATCTCGGGGCCGAGCCGGTCGCCTACGGCGACGGCCTGGCCGACCGGGTCAGGGCCCTCGCTCCCAGCGGCGTCACCGCGGCGATCGACCTGTACGGCACCGAGACGGTGCAGGCCGCCCGGGAGCTCGGCGTCCCGGACGGCCGCATCTGCACCGTCGCCGCGCAGGTCGAGGGCGTGTCGGCGGCCAACGGCGCGAACGCGGCCCCCGGCGCCCTGGACGAGGTCGCCCGCCTGGTCGCGGAGGGCCGGCTGCGGGTGCCGATCGCGGCGACCTTCCCGGTCGCGCAGATCCGGGGCGCGGTCGAGCTCCAGGCCGGTCGGCACGTGCACGGCAAGATCGTCGTCGACCTCGAGGGCCCGCGCGACGAGGCCGGCGCCCGGGGCTCCACCCGGATGACCGGCTAGTCAGACCCCGCCCTTCGCCAGGAAGTGGTCGAGGGTGCGGCGCCGCTGGGCGATGCGCTCCTCCTGCGCCACCAGCGCGGCACGCACCTGGTGGGCGCGGGCGAGCAGGGCGGAGCAGTCCCCGGCCGGGCGCTGCCCGTGGCGGCAGGGCAGCACGTCGCGGACGACGTCGGACGGCAGGCCGGCGCTGAAGAGGTCCTGGATGAAGGCGACGGTGTCGACCGCGTCGGGCGTGTAGTCGCGGTAGCCGTTGGGCAGGCGCTCGCCCACCAGCAGCCCCTGCTCCTCGTAGTAGCGCAGCGACCGGGTGCTCACGCCGGTCTGCTTGCTGAGCTCGCCGATCCGCATGCTCACCATCAGGCCTTGACCTTCACGTCCATGTCAACGTCTAGCGTCGCCGACATGACCACAGCAGCACAGATGCGGGGGCGGACCGCCCTCGTCACCGGGGCGTCGGGCGGGATCGGGAGGGCGATCGCCGAGCAGCTCGGCGACCACGGGGCGGACGTCGTGCTCGTCGGCCGCAACGAGGCGGCGCTCGAGGAGGCCGCCGCCACCGTGCGGGCCCGGGGCGGGACGAGCCGCACGATCGCCCTCGACCTCGCCGACCCGGCGGCGCCGCGCAAGCTCGTCGAGCAGGTCGGGGAGGTGGAACTGCTGGTGAACAACGCCGGCGTCGCCCCCGGCGGCCCGATGGTCGACGCCGACGCCGACGCCGCCGACCTGCGCGGCATGCTCGACCTCAACGTCGCCGCCCTCACCGAGCTCACCGCCCTGCTGCTCCCGGCGATGGTCGCGCGGGGGCACGGCAGCGTGCTGAACCTCGCCAGCGTCGCGGGCTACATGCCGGCGCCGGGGCTGGCGGCCTACGCGGCGTCGAAGACCTACGTCCTCGCCCTGAGCCGGGCGCTGTGGACCGAGGTGCGCGGCACCGGCGTGCGGGTCGTCTCGGTGAGCCCCGGCGCGACGAGGACCGCGATGAACCCCCGAGGTACACGGACCGCGGACCAGGTGGCGACGACCGCCCTGGCCGCACTCGCCGGGACGGCCCCGGCGGTGATCGACGGTCGGGCCAACGCGATCCTGGGTCGCCTGTTCGAGGCCCTGCCGGCCCGGGTCGCCGGCCCGCTCGCCGGCTGGGCGATGGCGCGCTTCGGCTGACGGACGTACCCGGTCGATCCTCCCCGGGGTGGGCGCCGCGACGCGGTTTCGTCGCGGTCGCCCATCGGGGAAGTAGGGGCCGTGACGAGCGCGGAGAAGGACCTCCAGCCCGGTACCACCTCCGACGGCCACCGGCCCCGGGTCGTCGTCGTGGGCAGCGGCTTCGCCGGCTACCACGCGGTGAAGACGCTGGCCCGGACCCTGGGCGACGCGGTGGACGTCGTGCTGGTGAGCCCGACGAACTACTTCCTCTACCTGCCGCTGCTGCCCGAGGTGTCGAGCGGGGTCCTGGAGCCGCGGCGCATCTCGGTGTCGTTGAGCGAGACCCTGCCGCGGACCGTGACCCACGCCCACGGCGAGGTCGACGACATCGACCTCGAGGGGCGGCGGGTGCGCTGGATGGACCCGGAGGGCCGCCACCACACCTCCGGCTACGACCGCCTCGTGCTCGCGGTCGGCAGCGTCCACAAGCTGATGCCGATCCCCGGGCTCAGCGAGTACGCCCACGGCTTCCGCGGCATCCCGGAGGCCCTCTACCTGCGGGACCACCTGATCCGGCAGATCGACCTCGCGGTCGGGTCCGACGACCCCGAGGAGCGCCGCGCCCGGCTCACGTTCGTCGTGGTCGGGGCGGGCTACACCGGCACGGAGGTCGCCGCGCAGGGGCAGCTGTTCACCCGCGACCTCGCCCGGACGCGGGGCCTGGGGGAGGACGCCGTGCGGTGGCTGCTCGTCACCCGCGGCGAGGTCCTCTCCGGGCTCGACCCGCACCTCGGTCGGACCGCGGACCGGGTGCTCCGGGAGCGGGGGATCGAGGTGCGCACCGGCGAGACCGTCGAGGAGGCGACGGCCGACGGCGTCCGCCTGCACGGCGGCGAGGAGGTGCCGACCCGCACCATCGTCTGGTGCGTCGGCGTACGCCCCGACCCGCTCGTCGAGGCCTTCGGCCTCGAGCTCGCGCAGGGCCGCCTCGTCGTCGGGAAGGACCTCACCGTGCCCGGCCACCCTGAGGTCTTCGCCTGCGGGGACGCCGCCGCGGTGCCGGACTTCCGCCGTCCCGGGCAGTACACGGCCATGACCGCGCAGCACGCCGAGCGCCAGGGCCGGCTCGCGGGCCGCAACGTCGCGGCGTCCCTGCGGGGCGGGCGGCTGCGGTCCTACCGGCACCGCGACCTCGGCTTCGTCGTCGACCTCGGCAGCACCGACGCCGCCGCCAACCCCCTGCACGTCCGCCTCTCCGGCTTCCCCGCGAAGGCGGTGGCCCGCGGCTACCACCTGCTTTCGATGCCCGGGAACCGGCTGCGCACGGCCACGGACTGGCTCCTCGACGCCGTCCTGCCGCGGCAGTCGACCCAGCTCGGCATCGTGCGCTCGACGTCGGTGCCCCTCGACTCGTCCTCGCCGGAGGTGCCCCACCACCCGCAGATGGCGTTCCCGCCGGAGCGGGGGAGCGGGAGCGGCGGCTGAGCCGGGCCCGCCTCAGCCCTGCGCGAGGTGGGCGACGTGCTGCCAGGCCCGCCAGGTCTCCAGACGCGACGCGTAGTCGGCCTCGGCGATCCCGAGCGGCGCGTCGCCGAAGAACACCCGCAGCGGCGGCTCGTCGGCGTCGACGATCTCCATGACCGCCCGGGCACTGGCGGCGGGGTCGCCGGGCGCGCTCATGCGGCCCTTGCGGGCCTCCGCGGCCTGCTCGCGGACCCCGTCGTAGGCCGGGAGCGCCGTCGCGTGGCGCGCCGAGGAGCCGCCCCAGTCGGTGGAGAAGCCGCCCGGCTCGATGAGGGTGACGTGGATGCCGAAGCCCGCGACCTCCTGGGCCAGGGCCTGGCTGAAGCCCTCGAGGGCCCACTTCGACGCGTGGTAGGCGCCGACGTTCTGGAACGCGGAGATGCCGCCGATCGAGGAGACCTGCAGCAGGTGGCCCGAGCCCTGCTCGCGCAGCAGCGGCAGGGCGGCCTGCGTGACCCACATGGCGCCGAAGACGTTGGTCTCGATCTGCGCCCGGAAGTCGTCCTCGCTGAGCTCCTCGATCATGCCGAACTGCCCGTAGCCCGCGTTGTTGACCACGACGTCGAGGCGGCCGAACTGCTCGTGCGCCCGCTCGACCGCCGCGAAGCACGCGGCGCGGTCGGTGACGTCGAGGTCCAGCGTCAGGACGCGGTCGCCGTAGGTGGCGACGAGGTCGTCGAGCGAGCTCGCGTCGCGCGCGGTCGCGACGACCGAGTCGCCGCGCTCCAGGGCCGCGACCGCCCACTCCCGGCCGAAGCCGCGCGAGGTGCCCGTGATGAACCAGATCCTGCCGTTCGGAGTACTCACACCCCCGACGGTAGGAGTTCGAGCGCGCTCGAAGGCAAGTCAGCCGGGGGTGGGCCGCGCCACGCGGAGGGTGAACGACGTCCGCGGGTGCCCGCTCGGGCCGTCGACCGCGTGCAGCGGCCGGTCGTCCTCGACGCCGGCGAGCCCGGGGCCGCGCAGCACCACGAGGCTGCCGGCGTCGGCGTCGAAGGACCGGACCGTGGTGCCCTCCCGGTCCGAGCACTGCCGCAGCCGGGCCGAGCCCTCGAGGGTGAGGATCGCGACGAGGCCGCGGTGGCGCCGCCCGTCGCGGTGCACGGAGATGCCCGAGCTGCCCGGGAGGTAGCGCTGCACCGTGATCTCGTCGGGGTGCCACTCCGCCAGTCCGTCGATCTCCGCGGTGTGCTCGTGGACGGCCGCGACGACGGCGGCGTGCAGGGACCGCACCGCGGGCCACCGGTCGATCTCCGCCCCGGTGAGCACGAGGTGCTCGCCCTCCTGCCGCACCCCGAACGGCCCCTCGACCGGCGGCAGTGGGACGAAGGCCCCGGCGGCGAGCTCGTCGAGGACGGCCCGGCGCAGCACCCCGGGGACCACGCCGGCCTCGTGGGCGGCGCCGTCGCGGACCGTCCGGTGCAGCACCGCGCCGAGATCACGGGCGAGCCCGGGCAGTGACGTCGCTCGTCGGGAGGACACCCCGTGAGGGTCCCACCGATCGTGCGGGTGGGGGTGCCGCGGACCGACTCACGGGCGGTGCTGCTCCCAGGGCAGCGCCCGCTCGAGGTCGCCGGCCAGCGCGAGCAGCGTCGCCTCCGCGCCGTAGGCGGCGCCGAGCTGCACCCCGACCGGCCAGCCTTCCTCGGTGCGCCCGAGCGGCAGCGAGATCGCCGGGTTGCCGGTCACGTTCGAGAGGGCCGTGAAGCCGGCCGTGGAGAAGATGTGGTCGTACCAGCCGCGGGCGTCGCGGCTCGCGTCGTCCTGGTCGAGGTACCCGAGCGGGGTGTTGGGCACGTTCATCGTCGGGGACAGGACGACGTCGTGGCGCTGGTGGCACGCGGCGACGGCGCGCCGGGTCGCGTTGAAGACGCGGTCGGCGGCGTACAGGTCCGAGGCCCGCAGCCCGCGCCCGTACTCGGCGCACGCGAGCGTCGCCGCCTCGAGGACGTCGGGGCCGGGCTCGACCCCGAGGGCGGCGGCCAGTCCGTCGACCCCGTCGGCGAGGAAGCTCGCCCACCCGACGAGGTTGGCGGCGTCGAACGCGTCGGCGTCCAGGTCGAGGTCGGCGGTCTCGACCACGTGGCCCAGGCCCTCCAGGGCCCGCGCCACCGCCTCGGTCGCCTCCACGCAGCGGGGGTCGACGGACCCGGAGCCGGAGAAGGGCGTCGTCCGCAGGGCCACCCGGAGCGGCCGGCTGCCGGCCGTGACCTCGTCGAGGAACGGCCGCTGCGGGTCCGGCAGGAGGTAGCGGTCGCCGGGCTCGTGGCCGTGGACGGCGTCGAGCAGGCCGGCGCAGTCGCGCACGGTGCGGGTGAGCACGAACTCGATCCCCATCCCGAGCAGCGGGTCGGCGTAGTCGGGGCCGGGGGAGGTGCGGCCCTGGCTGGGCTTGAGCCCCACCAGCCCGCAGGAGGCGGCCGGGATGCGGATCGAGCCGCCGCCGTCGCTGGCGTGGGCCACGGGCAGGGCGCGGGCGGCCACGAGCGCGGCCGAGCCGCCCGACGAGCCGCCGGCGCTGCGGCTCGTGTCCCACGGGTTGTGCACCGGCCCGTTCGACACCGGCTCGGTGGTGGCGTTGAAGCCGAGCTCGGGGGTGGCGGTCCTCCCCAGCGTGGCGAGCCCCGCCCGGCGGAAGCGGGTCATGAGGTGGGTGTCGGCGGGCATCGGGACGCCCGGACCGAGCATGCGGGTCCCGGCGGCCTGCGGGACCCCCTCCGCGTGCAGGATCAGGTCCTTGATCGCGAACGGGACCCCGGCGAACGGCCCGTCCGCGGCGTAGTCCAGCGGGGAGTCGAACCGCGTCCCGACGAGCGCGTTGAGCTCCGGGTTGACGGCGTCGAGGGCGGTGGTCGCGGCCTCCTGGAGCTCGGCGGCCGACACCTGGCGGTCGCGGACGAGCGCGGCCAGGGCGGTGGCGTCGAGGTCGGCGTACTCGTGGGCGTCCATGGGTTCCTCCCGGGGTCGTGGCGACGCGGACGCTAGGGAGCGGACCGGGACCGCACATCGGTCGATCGACGGATGCGCCGTGCTGGTCCGAGCCGTGGTGCCGGCGGTAGCGTCCGGCCATGCCCGCCGTCGCGGCGGCCCGCCGCCTGCGGTCGTTCCTGCGCCTCCACGGGTGCCGCACGCCCGGTGCCGCCCGGGTCGTCCTCGACGGGCTGCACGAGGTGGTTCCCGCCGACTGCGCGGCGGTCTCGCTGTGGGACCCGGCGGCCGGCGCGCACCGGACCCTCGCCTCGTCCTACCCCGCCCCGGTCGCGCCGCTGCTCGACGGCCGGATGCACACCGACCGCCTGTTCACCCTGGTGCGGGACCGGGGGTGCGCGCACGGTCGCCACCCACGTCGAGCACGTCCTCGGCAGGACGGGCGCCCGCAACCGCGCGGTGGCCGCCCGGTGCGCGGCCCGGTGGGGCCTGCTCGTCAGCGCGCCGCCCCGCTGAGAGCCGACCGTCCCGTGGCGAGGAGGCGGTCGACCTCCCGGCGCGCCTCGTGCAGGGGCGGTTCCCCGGAGACCGTCGCGGCCTCGAGGAGCCGGGCCAGGCGGGCCCCGATGGTGCGGACGCGTCGGCGTGCCTCGTCGACGGTGGCGCCCTCGCGCTCGCGGGCGACCGACGAGACGATGCCGCCGGCGCTGACGACGGTGTCGGGAGCCCAGGTGATGCCGCGGGCGTGGAGCAGCAGCGCGGTGGCGTCGTCGTCGAGCTGGTTGTTGGCCGCCCCGACGACCGCGCGGGCCTGCAGTTCGCCCACGGTGCGGGGGGTGAGGATGCCGCCGACGGCGCAGGGGACAAGGACGTCGACCGGGGCGACGAGGGCCTGCTCGGGCGCCACCCACGTGGCGCCCCAGGTCCCGGCGAGGGCGCGCCGGCTCTCGTCGAGGTCGGTCACGACGAGGCGCGCGCCCGCCGCCGCCAGCCGCGCGGCGACGAGCTCGCCGACGTGGCCGAGCCCGTGCACGGCGAACGAGAGGGTCGAGAAGTCCCGCGCCGGCCAGAGGTGGGCGCAGACCGCGTCGATCGAGGCGTCGACGCCGAGGGCCGTCGGGACCGACGAGTCGCCGCTGCCCCCCGCGGCCTCGGTCCGGCAGAGGACGTGGGCGGTGCGCTCGCCGATGACGTCCATGTCGGCCGGGCCCGTGCCGATGTCCGGGCCGGTGACGTAGCCCCCGCGGAACTGCTCGACCGCGTCGGCGACGTCGGCGAGCAGGTCGCGCCACCGGGGGTCGGCCCGGCCCCGCGCGAAGGACCCGTCGAGCGCGACGACCGTCTTGCCCCCGCCGTGGTCGAGGCCCGCGAGGGCCGCCTTCCCGGTCATCGCGGCGGAGAGGCGCGCCGCGTCCGCGAGGCCGTCCTGCCAGGTGCGGTAGTGCCGGACCCGGCAGCCGCCCAGCGCCGGACCCAGCCGCGTCGAGTCCACGTTGACGGCGACGAGCTGGTCGGTCCGGGCGCCGCGCGCGGCGACGATCCGTTCGGGGCGGGCTCGTCCGGGTCTCGGTCCCGTCGTGGTGTCCATCGTCGTCTCCTCGCTGCGCGGTGGATGCCACCGGCAGCGAAACAGCGATCCGCGGCCTGCGGGGGCCGTGCCGGACGGTCTCCGGAGAACGTCGACCTCCGGGGACGGTCGCCGGACGCGGTTCGGCCGGATCCGGTCGGACCGGTCCAGGATTCGGCTAGCGGGGAAGGAGGGCGGAGACCGGACGTAGGGTCGGGTCATGGACGAGGTCGACACCGCGATCCTCGCGGCGCTGCAGGACGACGCCCGCCGGACGAACAAGGAGATCGCGCAGAGCCTCGGCATCGCCCCGTCGACGTGCCACGAGCGCACCCGGTCGCTCGTCCGCCGGGGCGTGATCCGGGGCTTCCGCGCCGAGGTCGACCTCCCCGCGCTGAACCGCGGGGTCCAGGCCCTGGTCTCGGTGCAGATCCGGCCGCTGCACCGCAGCGTGATCGACGGGTTCCAGGACTTCGCGAGCGGCCGACCCGAGATCCTGTCGTCCTACGTGCTCGCCGGGGCGGACGACTTCGTCCTGCACGTCGCCGTGCAGGACCTCGACCACCTGCACGCGTTCCTCGTCGACCGGCTCAGCAAGCGCAAGGAGGTCGCGGGGTTCCGCACCTCCGTGGTCTACCGCCAGGCCCGGGCCACCGCCGTCACCGCGCTGGAGGCGCCCGGCGGCGGGTGATCCGGGTCGGTAGGTGACGTGGCTCACTCGTCCTGCCATGGTGGAGACCCGCCCCGGACGGTGACGAGCCCTGGAGGACCCGTGGACGTGTCCTGCGCCTTCCCGACCGCCCTGTCGACCCCCGACGACATCGCCGTGGCCGAGGGCCTCGGCTACTCCCGGGCCTGGGTCTACGACACCCCGCAGCAGAGCCCGGACGTCTGGATGACGCTCGCCCTCGCGGCCGAGCGCACGGAGCGGATCGGCCTGGGCCCCGGCGTGCTGGTTCCCACCCTGCGCCACCCGATGGTCAACGCCGCGGCCACGGCGACCCTCGTCGACCTCGCGCCCGGACGCGTCGCGGTCGCCTTCGGCACGGGCTTCACCGGACGTCGGGCGATGGGCTACCGGGCGGTCACCTGGGCGTTCATGGAGTCCTACCTGCGGGCCTACCGGGGCCTGCTGCAGGGCGAGGTCGTCGAGTGGGAGGGCGCCCGCATGCAGATGCTGCACCCGGATGGGCACGCCCCGGCCCGCCCGGTCGACGTCCCGATCCTCGTCGGCGCCCTCGGCCCGAAGGGGAACAAGGTCGCGCACGAGCTGGGGGACGGGCTCTTCGCGACGCTGCAGGTGCCGGACTTCCTGCACGAGTACTCGTGGGTGCCGTTCTTGCTCTGGGGCACCGTGCTCGACGGGGCGGAGGCCGCGGACTCCGGGCACGCCCGGGACGCCGGCGGCCCGGGCTGGGCGCTCGCCTACCACGGGGCGTACGAGTTCGGCGGGCCCGACGCCGTCCGCGCGCTCCCCGGCGGGGACGCCTGGATGGACGTCGTGGAGCAGGCACCCGCGGACGAGCGGCACCTCGCGGTCCACGCCGGGCACTGCGTGGAGCTCAACGACGCCGACCGGGCCGCGTGGGCCGCGGGGGGTCACGTGATGCTGCCCGACGCCACGGTCAGCGGGACGCCCGAGGAGGTCCGGCGCCGCGTGGACGAGCTCGGCGAGCAGGGCGTCACCGAAGTCGTCTACCAGCCGTGCGGACCCGACACCCGCACCGAGCTCGAGAGGTTCCTCGCCGCGGCGACGTCCTGACCTGCACGGTCAGCGCGTGGTGCGCGCCAGCACGAGGTTGTCCCGCACGAGGCTCGACGACCAGATGAAGCGCGCGCCCCGCCGCGTGAACTCTCCGAGCACCTCGGGCGGGAGGCTGCCTCCGACCTGGGCGGAGGTGAACGGCACGGCCGCGGGCCAGACGCGGTCGTCGAACCGGGGCGAGGCCCAGTCTGCGGGGACCGGGTAGTGCGCGGCGAAGCAGTCGAGGCCGCATCCCGGGTTCTCGGCGGACTCGGGATAGGTGTCGCCGAGCGCGGAGGTGTCGTGGACGGGGCCGCGCTCCACCACCGAGTCGCGCGCCGGCAGTGGGGCGAGGGAGAAGCTCTGCGCACTCCACCGCTCGTCGGTGACCGTGCCGTCGCTGAAGGCGGCGATGAACCCGCCGTCGCCCGCGTGCACCGGTGAGCCGAGGCGCTCGGTGCCCACGCCGAGGCCCTCCTCCCCGTCGACCAACCGCACCGCGTACGTGACGGGCGCCGTGGCCCGGAAGCGCACTACGACGGCGTTGAGCGGTGCGTAGGGCACCGGGTCGACCCCGACGAGGACCCCGTTGACGAACAGCTGGACGTCGTTGTCGCCGAACAGGATCCCCGAGATCACCTCGCCGTCCGGGTCGACCGTCGTGACCGGCGCGGTCGCGGGGTCGAACCCGGTGAAGGGGATCGGGGGCCCGCAGGCGATGAAGCCGGTGACGAGCCGGGGGGCGTCGGCCGCGGGGGGAGCGGCAGGCACCGGCCAGGTCGACCCGTCGTCCGCACGGACGGTGCCGTACCGGGCCGGCCGGGAGTCGGGCGCCGCCGGGCAGTCGGAGCGGACCTGACCCTCCGCGGCCACGGTGCCCCGCGAGATCGAGGGCGCCGGTCCGCCCGGTGCCGCGCCCGCGCAGCCCGCCAGGACCAGTGCGAGGACCACCGCCGCGACGAGGCGCACGGGCCGGGCGGACCTCGTCGGGATCATGCCCCGAGGGTGCCCGCCTCCGGGACTCCCACGGCGGACTCCGCCGGACCGTGGACGCCCAAGGTGTGACGGCTGACACTGGGCCGCAGCGGCCGGGGTTCCTCCCGGGTCGACGACGGCCTCGGGAGGCCCACCATGACCCGCCGAGACATCGAGTTCGACGCCGAGGGCACCACGCTGCGGGGCTGGTTCTACCCCGCCGAGGGGACGTCCTCGGCCGCACCCGTGATCGTCATGGCCCACGGGCTCTCGGCGGTGAAGGAGATGTACCTCGACAGGTATGCCGAGGCCTTCTCGCAGGCCGGGCTCGGTGCCCTGGTGTTCGACAACCGCAACTTCGGCGCCAGCGACGGCGAGCCGCGCCAGGAGATCGACCCGGTGCAGCAGGTCCGCGACTACCGCCACGCCATCACCTACGCGATCGGCCTCCCCGAGGTCGACCGCAACCGGGTCGGGGTGTGGGGGTCGAGCTACTCCGGCGGCCACGCCCTCGTCCTCGGCGCCATCGACCAGCGCGTGAAGGCGGTCGTCTCCCAGGTCCCGCTGGTCAGCGGCTACGAGAACATCCGCTCGCTCGTGCGCTCGGACCTCATCGGCGGGTTCCGGGACATGTTCGACGCCGACCGCGAGGCGCGCTTCCGCGGCGAGGCCCCGCAGACGGTGCCCGCGGTCAGCGAGGACCCGGCCGGCCCGGCCGCGATGCCGACGCCCGACTCCTACCAGTGGTTCACCGAGACCCACGAGCTGCGCGCCCCGTCGTGGCGCAACGAGATCACCCTGCGCTCGGTGGAGATGCTGCGCGAGTACGAGCCCGACAGCTACGTCCACCGCATCTCGCCGACCCCGCTGCTCGTCCTGGTGGCCGAGAACGACGTCCTGACCCCCACCGAGCTGGCCCTCGCGACCTACCAGAAGGCGCGCGAGCCGAAGAAGCTCGTGATCCTGCCCGGCGGCCACTTCGACGCCTACACGAAGGGCTTCGACGCCTCCATGGTGCCGGCCCGCGACTGGTTCCTCGAGCACCTGCAGCCCTGACTCCGGCGCCCCGCTCAGGGGTCGGGGAACATCCGGGTCATGGTGTGTGTGGTGCCGGGTCGAGCTCCGCTTCGCTCCGTCTCCCTGTCGCCGGCGGGCACCCGGTCGAGGCCGACCATCTTGTCGACGACCATGTTCTGGAAGCGGTGCAGCGGCTCCTCGAAGCGGAAGCACATGCGCCCGCCGCGGTAGGCGGGGTTCGCCAGGCCCTCCTGGACCCGCTCGACGATCTCCAGATCCTGGCGGTTCACCAGGTCCCAGAACTTGTCGAGCTGCTCGACGCCCTCCTCGGCCACCGGATCGTCCATCGACTCGGGGTGGGCGAGCAGCACGGCGGTCTCGACGGTGCGGTCGGGGGCGACGGGGCGGTTAAACAGCACGAACGCGTGGTTGGGCAGCACGACGAGCGCCGTGGAGGGGAAGAGCCACACGAAGCGGCCGCTGTCGGCGTCCTGCGGTCCGAGGGTGCTCAGGGGCCGCAGGCCGTCCCACCCGCCGGCCTCGGTGTTGCGCGAGACCGGGGTGGTGCACATGCCGGTGTAGCGGCCGGGTCCCTGCCAGCGGTAGTGGTCGGAGAACCTCGAGACCTGGTTGAGCTCCGGGTGGACCCAGGGCAGGTGGTAGTACTCCATGAAGTTCTCGCCGACGAGCTTGTGGTTCGCGGCGACCTCGTAGGTGCGGCGGCGTTGCGGCACCCACTCGCCGAGCCGGTAGTCGGCGAAGCGCTGCGGGAGGTCCCCGAGGGAGGTCGCCAGCGGCTCGGGGTCGGTCGAGAGGTTGACGAACACGAACAGGCCCCAGCTGTCGACCGTGACCGGGAGCAGCCCGTAGTCCGCCTTGTCGAAGCCCGTCGCGATCGAGGTGTCGAAGATCGGTTCCTGGCCGGCCGGCACGTCCGAGCCCTCGAACAGCGGGGTGCCGAGGCAGCGTCCGTCGGAGTCGTAGGTCCACGAGTGGTACGGGCAGCGGATGCGGCCGTGGCGGCCGACCTCCCGGGCGTCGCCGTCGAGCAGTTTCGTCGCGCGGTGGCGGCAGAGGTTGTGGAACCCGCGCAGCTGTCCGTGCCGGTTGCGCGTCACGATGATCGAGCGTCCCGCGACCTCGACGACGAGGCACCGCCCGGGCGCGTCGACGTCGGCGACGACGCCGACCGCCACCCAGCTCGTCGTGAAGACCCGGTCCTGCTCGAGGGCGAAGAACTCGGGGGAGGTGTACGCGTCGGGGATCAGGGTCGAGGCGAGGTCGACCGGGAGCCGGGTCCGGCGGTAGAGGTCCTCGTCGGTGAACCGGGCCGGATCGACCGGGCGGGCCGGCAGCAGGGAGTTCGGGTCGGTCGCGGTCATCGCGGACGGTTCTCCTCTCGGGGGACGGCGGCTAGACGTGGAAGCTGCGGGGGAACGCGGGGTCGGTCAGCGCGGGCCGGTCGATCGCGAAGGCGTCGATCGGGTGGGCCGGGGCGCGGTCGAGGGCGAGGTCGGCGAGCAGCGACCCGATCAGCGCCGCGAACTTGTAGGCGTGCCCGGCGCCGTTGGCCACGACGATCTGCGGGTGCTCCGGCAGGGTGTCGAGGATGAAGTTCTGGTCCGGCGGCACCGTGTAGAGGCAGGTCTTCGTGTACAGCTCCGGCCCGCCGAAGCGGGGGAGGTGCTGCTCGACGAACATCGCGTAGCGCTTCTGGCGGACCGGGTCGGGCTCGAAGGTCCGGTCCTCGGCCGTGGTCTCGTGCCCGCCCATGTGCTGACCGAGCTTCGTCGCGACCTCGCCGTAGACCGGGAACCCGTAGAAGTTGTGCTCGCCGTGGAACATGAAGACCGGGAAGCGTGACGGCGCGAACTCCGCGAGGTGCGGGGTGGCGTAGTAGGTGACCTGCTCCTGCAGGACGGTCAGCGGCAGCTGCACCCCGCAGGACGCCAGCACCCGGTTGGTCCACGCGTCCGCGGCGACGACGACGCGGTCGGCCCGGTAGGCGCGCTCGGCGGTCTCGACGACGACGCCCGCGCCGTCGGGCCGGATCGCCCGGACCGGGGCGTGCTCGACGATGCGGGCACCGTGCGCCCGGGCGAGCGCCACGTGGGTGGCGTTGGCGCGCGCGGCGTCGACGATGCCCGACTCGGACTGGTAGATCGCCGCCACGCCGTCGGCGAGGTGGAACTGCGGCCAGCGCTCCATCACCGCGTCGGCGTCGAGGACCTCGTAGTCCACGCCGTGGTCGTCGAACACCGCGGTGTAGCCCTCGATGTTGCGGGAGCCCGTCGCCCGTCCGCGGCGCGCCTCGCGGTCCTCGATGACGAGTCCGCCGGTGCGGGTGACGATCGTCTGCAGCGACTCCGCCTCGACCTCGGCCCAGGCGTCGTAGGCGGGCCGCGCCAGGGCGGCGTACTGCGGCTCGTGCTGGGCGAGGCGGATGATCCGTGAGTGGTCCTGCGAGGCCCCGCGGGAGTGGCCGAGCCCGAACTGCTCGAGGCCGAGGACCCCGGGCCCGAGCTCGCGGGCGAGGCGGTAGAGGGCGGCGGATCCGAGTCCGCCGCAGCCGACGACGATGGCGCGGTAGTGGTCCATGACGGACTCCTGCTTCCTCTGCCGGAAAGGCACGTCCCGGCACGTCAGGGGGCACATCCCGGGGGCTGCGTCGCCGGCCTCGGGCTGCTGCGGAGAAGTGTCGCCACCCGTCTCCTGTGGCGTCCATCTCAGATTCGTACAGCTGATCTTGTACGATCCGTACATGATCGACCGGCGGCTCAGCGTGCTCCGGGCGATCGCCCGGCACGGCACCGTCACCGCCGCCGCGGAGGTCTGCCGGCTCACGCCGTCGGCGGTCTCGCACCAGATGTCGGCGCTGGCCCGCGAGCTCGACGTCGCCCTCCTCGAGCACGTCGGGCGCAACGTCCGGCTCACCGAGGCGGCCGGGACGCTGCTCGAGCACGCGGAGAAACTCGCCGCGCAGTGGGAGCGGGCTCAGGCCGACCTGGCCACCCACCGGGAGGACGAGCTCACCGGGACGCTGCGGATCTGCGGGTTCTCCACCGCCGCCGCGGTCGTCGCGCCGCGGGCGCTCGTGCTGCTGCGCGACGAGCACCCGGCGCTGCGGCTGCACCTGCGCGAGATCGAGCCCGCCCGGGCGTTCGACCTGCTCGCCGCGGACGACACCGACATCGCGGTCGTCGTGGCGACCCCGAGCATCCCGCCGCGGTCGGACCCGGCCTTCGAGCAGTTCCCGTTGTTCGCCGAGCCGCTCGACATCCTCGTCGGGCCGCAGCACCCGCTCGCGGCCCGCGACGCGGTCGACCTCCTGGAGATCGCCGGCGACCCCTGGATCGTCGGGTCCCCGTCGCGCGCCTACTACCAGCTCGTGATCCTCGCCTGCACCAGCGCGGGCTTCGCCCCGAACGTCGCCCACTACGCCGACGAGTGGGACACCGGCGCGGCCCTGGTGGCCGCGGGGTTCGGCGTCGCCCTCGTCCCGCGGCTCGCGGCCCTGCCCGGGCACCACGACACCCGCCGCATCCCCATCCGCGGGCCGATGGTGCCCACCCGGCACGTCCTCGCCGCGATCCGGGCCGGCTCGCGCGCCCAGCCCGACGTCGCCGCCGGGCTCGACGCGCTGCGTCGCGTCTGCGCGACCGACCTCCCGGAGCTCGCCGAGCCCTGGTGACCGGTCCGGGCCTGCCCGCCCCCCGGGGGCAGGCCCCTCGCGCATCAGTGGATGTGGGAGCCGCCGTTGACGTCGTAGGTGGCCCCCGTGACGTAACCGGTCTCCGGCCGGCACAGGTAGGTGATGAGGTCGGCCACGTCCTCCACCCGGCCGTTGCGCCCGACCGGGATGCCGGCGAGCAGCGCGGTCTTCTTCTCGCCCTCGAGGGCGCCCCCGGTGATGTCGGTGTCGATGAGCCCGGGAGCGACGGAGTTGACGGTGACCCCGTGCGGGCCGAGCTCGCGGGCCAGGGCGCGGGCGAAGCCGAGCTGCCCGGCCTTGGCCGCGGAGTAGGCGACGCCGCCGAAGACGCCGCCCCCGCGCTCGGCGGAGACCGACGACAGGAAGACGATGCGCCCGAAGCCGCGCTCGGCCATACCGGGCGCGAGGCGGCGGGTGATGGTGTAGGCGCCGCGGACGTTGACCGCGAACACCCGCTCCCACTCGGCGTCGTCGACCTCGAGGAACGGCACCGGGGAGGTGATCCCGGCGTTGTTGACCAGCGCGCCGACCGGGGGCAGGGCGCCGTCGAGGGTGGCGAGGGCGGCCTCGACGGAGGTCGCGTCGGTGACGTCGCAGGCGAGGCCGGTGGCGCGGACGCCGTGGGTGCCGGCCGCCTCGTCGGCGGTCTCCTTGGCGCCGGCCTCGTCGAGGTCGAGGACGGCGACGTTCCAGCCGGCGGCGGCGAGGGTGTGGGCGGTGGCCCGCCCGATGCCTCGTCGGGAACCGGCGCCGGTGACCACGGCGGTCATCTCGGAGGGGGACATGGGGTGCTCCTTCGGTGGCTGGTGGGGTGGCGATCAGGCGCTGGCGGGCTCGGGCTCGGCGGCCCACGGCGTGTGGCCGTCGAGCCCGGCCCTGATCCGCGCGACGAGGGCGTCGGTGGACAGGCCGTAGCGGTCGTGCAGCGTGGGCAGGGCCCCGGCGGCGAGGAACTCGTCGGGCAGCCCGACCTGGCCGAACCTCGTCGAGAGCCCGGCCAGGGCGAGGGTCGAGCCGACCGCCTCCCCGAGACCGCCGATGACGGTGTGGTTCTCGCAGGTGAGCACGAGGCGGTCGGGGCGGGCGGCGCGCACGATCGCCTCGCGGTCGAGCGGCTTGATGGTGGGGACGTGGAGCACGGCGACGTCGACGTGGTCGGCCTCGAGCCGGGCGGCGGCCTGCAGCGCCCGCATCGTCATGAGCCCGCTCGAGATCAGCAGGACGTCGCGGCCGGTGCGCAGCTCGGCGGCCTTCCCGAGCTCGAAGCGGTAGTCGTACTCGTCGAGCACGGTGGGCACCGACCCGCGCAGCAGCCGCAGGTAGGTCGGCCCGTCGTGCTCGGCCAGGGCGGGGACGGCGGCGGCGATGTCGACCGAGTCGCAGGGGTCGACGATCGTCAGGCCCGGGCAGCCGCGCAGGATCGCGAGGTCCTCGGTGGCCTGGTGGCTGGGGCCGTAGCCCGTGGTCAGGCCGGGCAGACCGCCGACGACGTTGACGTTGAGCCCGGGCTCGGCGATGTCGAGGCAGAGGAAGTCGTAGGCGCGGCGGGTGGCGAACACCGAGTAGGTCGAGGCGAACGGGACGAGCCCGACCTCGGCCATCCCCGCGGCGGCCCCGAGCATCACCTGCTCGGCCATGCCCATCTGGAAGAACCGGTCGGGGTGCGCGTCCCGGAAGACGTGCATGTCGGTGTACTTGGCGAGGTCGGCCGAGAGCCCGACGATCTCCGGGCGCTCCTCGGCGAGCGCCGCCAGGGCGTGGCCGAACGGGGCCGGGGCGGTGCGCTGGCCGGGGTCGGCGAACGAGGCGATCATCGCCGAGGTGGTGAGCTTCGTGCGGGGGGTCGCGGTGGTCATCGCTGGTGCCCTTCGGTGAGCTGGTCACGCGCGATCTGCCACTCGTGGGCCTCGACGCGCAGGAAGTGGGCCTTCTCCCGGGTCTCGAGCATCGGGACGCCGTGGCCGGGGCGGGTGTCGCAGAGCAGGACCGAGGGCCGGTCGGGGGCGTCGCGCAGCTCGTCGAGGGCGGTGAGCAGGGCGGCGACGTCGTTGCCGTCGACGCGGCGGGCGTTCCACCCGAACGCGGTCCACTTGTCCGTGAGGTGGTCGACGCGCAGGACACCGGCGGTGGGGCCGTCGGCCTGCAGGGCGTTGACGTCGACGACGGCCAGGACGTTGGACAGACCGTGGTGGGCGCACGACATGGCCGCCTCCCACGTGGCGCCCTCGTTGAGCTCGCCGTCGGAGAGCAGGTTCACCACGCGGGCCGGCCGGCCCTGGTGGCGCAGGCCGAGCGCCATGCCGGTGGCGATGCCCAGCCCGTGGCCGAGCGAGCCGCCGGAGATCTCCATGCCCGGCGTGTAGGAGGCCATGGCCGACATCGGGAGCCGGGACTCGTCGGACCCGTAGGTCTCGAGCTCCTCGACCGGGAGGATCCCGGCCTCGGCGAAGGCCGCGTAGGCGGCGATGGCGTAGTGGCCGATGGAGAGCAGGAACCGGTCGCGTTCGGGCCACTCCGGGTCGGTCGGCCGGAGGTTCAGGACGTCGCCGAACAGGACGGCGAGGACGTCGGCGACCCCGAGGGCCTGGCCGATGTAGCCCTGCCCCTGGACCTCGCCCATGTCCAGGGCGTGGCGGCGGATGCGGTAGGCGGAGTCGCGCAGGCGCTCGATCCGCTGCGGGTCGAGGCCGGTGGCGGCCGGTGGTGAGGCGGTGGCGGTCATGGGGGTCCTCTCGTGGTGGGGGTGGCGGTCAGCCGGCGACGCGGTCGGACGGGGCGGCCGACGCGGGGTCGCCCGCGGCCCGGTGGGCGCGCTCGGCCTCGATCGCGGTCTCGCGCTCGAGCGGGCCCCAGGTCTCGCGGGTGAGGAGGGTGGCGACGAGCCCGAGCAGGCCGTAGAAGCTGATGAGCAGGGCCGGGCCGATCCAGCCGACGCCGGCGAACAGCGCCGTCGCGACCAACGGGGTGAACCCGGAGACCACGGCGGAGAGCTGGTAGGCCAGCGACGCGCCGGTGGTGCGGGTGCGGGCGGCGAACAGCTCGGAGAACCAGGCGCCCTGCACGCCGGCGAGCGAGTTCTGGCAGACCGCGTAGCTGACCAGGAACGCGATGACGATCGCGACGGCGACCCCGGTGTTGAGCAGCAGGAACAGCGGGATGCCCCAGAGCAGGGTGATCACGCAGCCGAACAGGTAGACCGGCCGGCGGCCGACGCGGTCGGTGAGCGAGCCGAACCAGACGGTCGCGGCGATCCCGACGGTCGCGGCGATCAGCAGGGCGGTCAGGCTGACCGGCCGCCCTGCGAGCTTCTCGCTGGTCAGGTAGGAGAGCACGAAGGTGACCGTGACCGCGTAGCCCGCGGTCTCGGTGGTGCGCAGGCAGAACGCGCGCAGGACGTTGCGCCAGTCGGTGCGCAGCACCTCGAGCAGCGGGTTCTTCGAGACGTCCCCGTCCTCCTTGAGCCCCTCGAACTCGGGGGACTCGTCGACCTTGAGCCGGATGACGATGCCGACGGCGATCAGCAGGGCGCTGAGCAGGAACGGCACCCGCCACGCCCAGTCCCCGCCGAGGGGCACGGAGGCGAGGAACGCGAGGTTGGCCAGCAGCAGTCCGACCGGGAAGCCGGCCTGGGTGATGCCGGTGTAGAGCCCGCGCTTGCGCCAGGGGGCGTGCTCGAAGCACATGAGGATCGCCCCGCCCCACTCGGCGCCGAACGCGAGGCCCTGGACCACCCGGACGGTGACCAGCAGGACAGGGGCCCACACCCCGACCTGGGCGTAGGTCGGCAGGACGCCGATCGCCACGGTGGCGATGCCCATCAGCAGCAGCGACGCGACCAGCACCGGCTTGCGGCCGATCCGGTCGCCGAGGTACCCGCCGACGATCCCGCCGAGGGGGCGGACCGCGAAGCCGATACCGAGGGTGGCGAAGGAGAGCAGCGTCCCCGACAGGGGATCGCTCGAGGGGAAGAACGCCGTGTTGAAGTACAGCGCCGCCGCGGTGCCGAACCCGATGAAGTCGTAGGTCTCGATCGTCGCGCCCACCGAGGCGCCGATCGCGACCCGCTTGCGGGCGGGAGTGCCCTCGGGCGGTGTCTTCGAGGCGATGACGGGGGCCGGGGCAGGTGGTTGCCGGTCGGTCATGGTGATCTCCGCTGATCGTGAGGGGGACTCGGGCGAGACGGTGGTTCGCGAGTCCCCGTCTCTCGACAGTTGACTGTTAACAGTCAACGGTCGAGTCAGATCGTGCGGCGCCACGAGGGAGGTGTCAACCGCCACATCGGCGCGAGCGGTCCCGGTCACAGCCGGGGGCGATCACCCGGTGATCGCGTCGGCGGCGTCGGTCCCGATCTCGTCGGCGCCGACCCGACGATCGCTCCCGCGGACGTCCGTGCTGGTCAGGGGCCTGCCGGTGACGCGGCAGGGGAACGCCGCGGAGGACGCGTGCACGGCAGGCACGGCCGGCTCGACGATGTCGTGGGGCCGGCCGTCCTGGACCGGTTCAGCTCCGGGCGGTCTCCGCGGCGAAGTGATCGGCCGCCGCCGCCATGTGCTGCTGCACCACCGCCACCGCGGTCTCCCGGTCGCCGGCCTCGATCGCCTCGACGATGGGCGCGTGCCGGTCGCCGGTCATCATCACGGGGGACCCGGCCGGCTCGCCGCTCATGATCGCGACCCGCATCCGACCCTCGAGGCCGCGCCACGCCTCGACGAGCATGGAGTTGCCGGCGAGCCGGCAGAGCAGCAGGTGGAAGGCGAGATCGGCCTCCAGGCGGGCGGCGAAGTCGGCGTCCGGGTCGGCGAGCCCGGAGAGCGCCCCGCGCAGCGTCGCCGCGGCCTCGTGCCGGCCCGGCGACGCGACGATCTCGGTGACCGCCAGGCCCTCGAGGGCGGCCCGCACCGTGAACAGCTCGCGGACCTCGGTCGGCGACAACTGGTTGACGCGCAGTCGTCCCCGGGGGCCGGCGGTGACGAGGCCCTCCTGCTGCAGGTGCCGGAGCGCCTCGCGGACGGTGCCGCGGCTGATGCCGAGGTGCTCGGCCAGCTCGACCTCGCCGAGGTGCTCTCCCGGGCGGTACTGCCCGGAGGTGATCGCCGTGCGGAGGGCGTCCAGCGCCCGCTCCCGCAGGGTGCTGCGGTCCAGGCTGGCCAACGGCTCGACGCTCACGCCACCTCCTCGACGCCTGCGAGCATAGTCGATCTGTTGACAACAGACAGTCGGCAGACCTGGTGCGCCGACGTAGGGTCGCCCGTCGGGACCCTCCCGCCGCACCCCCGCGATCGTCAGGAACCCCCATGGACCTCGGCCGCCGCCGGTTCCTCGGCGCCGCGGTCCCCGGTCTCGTCGTGGCGGGCCTGGCCGCGTGCTCCGCGCCCGTGGTGGTCGACGTGCGCGCCTTCGGGGCGCGGGGCGACGGCGTCACCCGGGACACGGCGGCGATCCAGGCCGCGGTCGACGCGGCATCGGAGGCCGGTGGCGGCACCGTCGTCCTGCCGGCCGGACGGTTCCTCGCCGGCACCCTCGTCCTGCGCAGCCGCATCACGCTGCACCTCGCGCCGGGCGCCGTCCTGCTCGGCAGCCCGGACGTCGCCGACTATCCGGCGCAGGCCTTCCCCGCGCGCGACCTCGACGTCGGCGGCTACCAGGTGTGGGCGCTCCTGTTCGCCGAGGACGCCGACCAGATCGCGATCGAGGGCGACGGCGTGATCGACGGCCACGGCGCGGCCTTCCCGCGGGCCGTCGTCCGGAACCCCGACGTCGCGGAGCGCCCCCGCCCGCGCACGGTCTTCCTCCGGAACTGCCGCGACGTCCGGCTGAGCGACGTGACCCTGCGAGAGTCGGGCCTGTGGACGGTGCACCTGGCGCTGTGCGACACGGTCCGCATCCGGGGACTGCGGATCACGTCGACGGTCCACATCAACCAGGACGGGATCGTCCTCGACAGCTGCCACGACGCGATCGTCGACGACTGCTCGGTGGACACCGAGGACGACGCGATCGTCCTCAAGAGCTCCTTCCCGCGGGCGTGCACCGACGTCAGGATCACGAACTGCGTCGTGCGCTCGCGCTGCGCCGGGCTGAAGCTCGGCACACAGTCGCTCGGCGGTTTCCGCAACATCGCGATCTCGCACGTCGTGTTCCGCGACTGCCGGCTCGGCGGCCTGAAGCTCCAGACCGTGGACGGCGGCGACCTCGAGGACGTGACCGTCGACGACCTCGTCATGCACGACGTCGCCGCGCCGATCTCGATCCGCCGCGGCCGGCGGGGCTTCGACTTCGGCTTCCGGGAGGCGCAGCGCCCGCGACCGGTCGGCGCGCTGCGCCGCGTCCGGATCCAAAGGGTGCGCGCCACGATGAGCGTGGACGCCCGGCGCGAGGGCCACACGATGAGCGTCGCCGGGCTCCCCGGGTTCCCGGTGGAGGACGTGGAGCTGGCCGACCTCGACGTCACGTTCCCCGGTGGCGGCACCCCCGACGAGGCCCGCCGCGCGGGGATTCCCGAGCAGGAGTCCGCCTACCCCGAGCACACGATGTTCGGGGTCCTGCCCGCGTACGCGCTGTGGGTGCGGCACGCCGCGCGGCTCACCGTGCGCGACGTCCGGTTCGCGCTCGCGACCCCGGATGCCCGGCCCGCGGTGGTCGGCGACGACGTCGTCGACTCGCGCATCTCCCCGCCCTGACCGGCTCCTCAGGGCACGACGACGCGCCGGGACAGCACGACGAGGTCGCTGCGGTTCCCCCGCGCCTGGCGCAGCTCCGGTGGTCGCGGCGTCCAGCCCGGGACAACGGCGAGGCCGTGGCTCTCGTCGTCGACGCGCAGGGCCGCCGGCCCGGGCAGCCGCAGGTCGACGACGGCGCCCTCCGGCGGGACGTCGTCGAGCCGGACCCGCAGCGGCCCGTCGCCCGGGGACACCGACAGGGACGGTCGACCGGGGTAGGTCACGGTGACGGCCGACGCGGGGAGCTCGGAGCGCAGGAGGACCGTCGGGGCGCCGCGCGGCGACGAGACCTGCACCCGGAGCCCACCGGGGGTCCGGACGGCGGTGGCGGCGGGCGCGGGGACGCCGAGCACCGGGGCGGGGCCGCTGCCGACGGGGTCCCCGTCGGGCCAGGCGGCGAGCGGCGCGGGCGGATCGGGAGCGTAGCCGCGGGTCCACGCCGCGGGCGCCCCGTCGGTGGTGACCCAGCGGGCGACGCCGGTGTCGGCGTCGAGCACGTAGGCCAGGTGGCTGCCCTGCGGGGTGGCGGCGTCGGGCCGGTCGACGAGCAGGCCGGCACCGGCGAGGACCACGACCGCGCCGAGCGCGAGGATCGGCAGCGCGAACCCGCGGACGGCGCCCGGGCGGGGCAGCGCGGACAGGGCGGCCGCCACCGGCACCCCGAGCAGCACGAAGACCGCGACCGGCAGCCCGTCCGACACCTCCGCGACGCCGTAGGACGCCACCGCGAACGGCACCAGGAGCGCGGCGGCCGGGGCGGCGCCGACGACGAGGGCGGGCACCGCGAGCCAGGGCCGGTCCCCGACCGCGAGCACCGCCGCGAGGCCGAGCGCGAGCCCGACCACCGGCCAGCCGAGCAGGAACACCGACCCGGGCGCGACGACTGCCAGGGCCACCGTGAGCAGGGCCAGGACGAGCAGGGACCCGCAGCAGGCGGCCACCGCGCCGGGGCGACGCCGCTGCGCGCCCACGACCAGGGTGACCACCAGGAGGGCGAGCACCCCGGCGGCGATCTCGTCGAGCAGCGGCCGGCCGAGGAACGGGCCGGTGTCGCCGTAGGACGGCCGGATCGCGACGAGGGCCGCCCAGAGGCCGAGCCCCGCGGCGACGGCGGCGACCAGGGCGAGCAGGAAGAGGCCCGCCCCGGCGAGGACCCCGGCGATCGTCGCGCGCCGCCGCTGCCGGGCCAGCAGAGCGAGGCCCACGACGAGCAGCAGCGCGAGCCCGGCGTGCGGGCCGGCCCACCCGCTGGGGTAGGTGACGAGGCGGCCGAGCACGGAGAAGTAGGTGCGGTCGTCCCCGGCGGGGGCGCCGGAGGCCGCGGGGTCGAGGGGGGCGAGGTCGCGGTCGCCGAGCGCGCGGGTGAGGGCGAGGGCGTTGCCGCCATGGTTCTGCAGCGAGGCGCGGCTCAGGGCCGCCGGGACGTCGCCGGGGGAGTGGTACTGGTAGGGCCGCCCGATGAACGCCGCGTTCATCCCGGGGCGCCCCGCGTCGAGGACGGGGGAGAGGTCGGTGTCGTTGGGCAGGAACCGGTAGATCTCGACCAGCGAGGAGTCGCCCCGCGGGGACGGCACGGCGTCGGCCCAGGCGTCGACGAGCCCGCCGTTGCCCGGCGAGGTCTCGAACAGCAGCGACGGGCCCTCGACCCCGCGCGCCTCCCAGTTGAGCACCACGGTGGGCCGGGACCCGACCAGCTCCTCGCGCACCCACGCCCGGGCGCCGAGCAGGCCGGCCTCCTCGCCGTCGGTGAGCACGACGGTGACGTCGTTGCGCAGCGGAGGTCCGGCGCGCAGGGCGCGGAGGGTCTCGAGGACCGTGGCGACCCCGGACATGTCGTCGCTCGCGCCCGGCCCGGCGCCCACGGAGTCGTAGTGCGCCATGAGCACGACGGCGCCGCTCGGGTCGCGCCCCGGCAGGGTCGCGACGACGTTGTCCACCCGCGCCGCCCGCACCTCGCCGTCCTCCGCGGCCATGCCGGCCGTCGCCTCGATCCGCGAGTCGAGACCCTCGGCCCGCAGGCGGACGACGAGGGCGTCGCGGGCCGCGTCGGACGCCGGGCTCCCGACGGGGCGGGGCTCCCGGGCCAGGGTGTCGACCACGGTCGCGGCGCGCTCGGCGCTGAACCCGGCCGGGGGAGCCGTGGCGGGGACGGCGTCCGGAGGGCGCTCGACGAGCACCGCCAGCACGCCGGTCACGGCGAGCAGCACCACGGCCACCAGGCGCCCGACCACGCCGAGCACCGTGCCACACCCGCGGGCATCGTCGGGAACGGTACGAGAGCGGGCTGTGCCAGGGTGTCCGCCGTGCCCCGATGGTTCCGACGCCGGTCCGCACCCGACGACGCCGGGGCCGGTGCGCCGCCGGCCGCCCCCTTCCGCGACCCGGCACCGTTCACCGACCCGGAGCGCGACGAGCTGGCCGCCCACGGGTTCGTCCTGTTCGCCGGCCGCGTCGTGCACGACGCGCAGCCGCCGCTGACCCCCGCCCGCCTGGACGAGATCGAGCAGCGCTGCGCGGGGCCGCTCCCGACGGCGCTGCGCGAGCTGTGGTCCGCCACGGCCGGGGGAGAGCTCGACTACGACCTCGCGGTCGACCTCGGCGACCACCTCGTCCTGCTCAGCTGGAACGAGCTGTTCTTCCGCGGCAGCGACGGCTACCGGGACCTCGACGGCTGGATGGCCCACGAGCTCGAGCTGGCCGAGGACGCCGCCCTGGAGCGCGGGGTCGAGCCGGTCACCCGGCTCGACGCGCTCCCGGTCGGCGGGTTCGAGTACACCGACCGCATCTACGTCCGCACCGCGCCGGGCGCCACGGCGGGGCAGGTCGTCGCGTGGATGCACGGACTCCCGGCGGGGTGGCCGCACGCCCTGCCCGGCGACACGACGATGCCCGTCGCGGACGACCTGCGCGCCGCCTTCGCCGCCCTGCGCCTCGACCGGGACCCGCTCGACCCCGACCGCCGCCACGGGGCCGGCCGGGACCTCCTCGACCACCTCCAGCGGGCCCGGGACGCCGGGCTCGACCCGGCGCTCGCGGACCGGCTCCTCGCGTACTACCGCGAGGCCGTCGTCGACTGGCGCGCCCTGCTCGCCGAGGGCCGCCTCGCCGGGGACGCCCGCGCGGCGCGGATCGCCCTCGACCACGCAGTCACGAGCGACGACGCCGACCTCGTCACCCGGCTCGCCGCGGCCGGGGTCGACCTCGACGTGGCGATGGCCGGCAGCGCGCGGGCGACCGACGTCGCGGTGACCCACGGCGCGGAGCGGGCCCTGGCCGCGCTGCTCGACGCGGACGCCGTCGTGGCGCCCGACGCCCTCGACGGGATCCACAGTGCGCTGTCCGCGGTGCTCGTGCGACGCCTGCTCGGACGCGGGGCCCGACCGAGCGGACAGGCGGTGACGCGGTGCGTGCTCCAGGGCGCCGATGAGTCGGCCCGCCTGCTGCTCGACGCCCTCGGCGATGACGCCGGGGAGGCCGAGCAGCACCGGGCGACCGAGATCGCCGGTCTCGAGCGGACGGTCGAGGAGGTCCGGTCGGGTCGGGCCGGGCACTACCTCACGATCGAGGAGCTCGAGGCCCGGCTCGACCGCCTACGGACCTTCCGGCCCTAGCCGTCCTTCCCGTCCCGCTTGGCCGCCTGCTTGTCCAGGGAGTTCTCCGACTCCGAGGACGGGCTCGACTCCGGGATGTCGGTCGGGCCGTTGCCCTCGGCGCCGCCGGGGTGGGCGTCGCCCGTCCGGTCCTGGGCGGTCTTGTCTGCTTCGTCGCTCATGGTCTGCTCCCGTCCCCCGGCGTGCGTGCGCCGAGGTCGTCGTGCATGGCCGACGCCCGCGGACGGCGGCGTCGCTGCTGATCCGCGCCCGTGTCCTGGTGGATCAAGACGGGCCGCGGCAGTGGACGCGGCTGGGGCTCGCGCCGGCACAGGTCTGCCCGGGCCGTGCATCCGTGGCCGTTCGTGGCGCGCGGGAGCCGAGGTGACCCGGGTCACGGTGCCACCTGGCGACCGGTCTGTCGAACGTGCTGGTCAGACGCTCGTGGTGTCGGCGAGCGGGCCGGGCCCGGTCCGGCGGAGGCCGCGCGCGACCAGGACGGCGCCGACGGTCGCCACGAGCGCCCCGACCGGTTGCGCCGGGCCCAGCACGAGGCCCGGGAGGACGAAGACGACGAGTCCGCCGCCGAGGGCGATCGCCGGCCCGGCGAGGGTCCGGTCGGTGCGGGCGACGGCCCGGGACAGGACGACCGCCCCGGTCACCAGGAGCAGGAGACCCACCACCGCGGTCCCGACGAGCGCCGGCCCGTAGACGTCGCGGTCGACCGCCGCGATGCCGGACGCGCCGGCGAGGTGGGCCCGCCCGATGGCGGGCTGGGCGAACGCGGCGGCCCCGAACACCGCCGTCGTCACGACGTTCCCCGCCGCGAACGTCGCGGCTCCCACGACCCCCGCCCGGGCGGCCGGGCCGGCCAGGAGCAGGGCCGCGACGGCGAAGGCGCCGAGGACGCCGAGCGCCGCCCCGCCGATGCTGCCGAGGAGGTGGGAGGCGAGGAAGACCGGGGTGCTGACGTAGCGGGCGTACTGGTCGAACGCCTCGACCGGGTCGGGCTGGTGCGTCAGCGTGGTCAGGGCGAGCAGCAGCGTGTAGAGGGGCAGGAGCCAGGTCCCCGTCCTCGCGAGGGGCACCGGGCGGGTTCGAGGGTCGAGCTCGGAGCTGGACGTGGTGACCATGGGCACCTCCCGGTCGTGGTCGTCGCCCCATTCTCGGACTCCCGTCGGGCCGGCGGCCACGGTCACCGCGGACGCGTGCGACCGGGACGGGCGGTCACGGTCGCCGGTCCCGCGGCAGCGCCCGGTGGGCGCGCCACGCGGCCAGCGCCTCGGCGCGCGGCTCGCCGGGGTGGCGGGCGCGCCGCTCGCGCAGGAACCGGTTGAGCTCGAACTGGGCCCCGATCTCGGCGGGTGGGGCGTCGCGGGTGGCGTGCCAGTGGGCGACGAGGTCGGCCAGCGTCCGGCCGGCCCCGTCGGCGACGAACCCGCGTACGTGGGCGTCGAAGGTGAAGCCCGGGCCGATCTCGGCCCGCAGGAACGCCCGGAGCACCTCGCTGCAGCGCTGTCCCGGCGGGATCACGGTGTCGAGGTCGAGCGGCGGGGCGAGCTGGCGACCCGCCGTCCTCGGGGGGCGCGGGGTCGGTGGGGCCGGGATGCCGTCGAGGGCGGCGACGAGACGCTCGGTCAGCACGAGCTTGCCGCCCCGGGCCGGGACACCGAGCCGGCGGGCCAGGGCGGTGAGCTCGGCCAGGGTCCAGTACCAGCGCCGCAGCTCGGCACCGGAGAGGTCGGGCGTGAGCTCCGGGCGCGTCGGGTCGGGCACGGGCCGGACGCTAGCGCCGCCCACCGACACCCTGGAGCGCGCGGTCAGGCCGTGGCCCACCCCCGACGTCGTCGCTAGGTCGGCTCGGGGCCCGAGTGGTGCATCGTCGGTATGCACCACTCGCCCCTCCCGCCGACCCAGCGAGGTCAGGGGTTCAGGGCCAGGAAGCCCCGGGCATCGTCCGGGAACGACGTGCAGGCAGGCGACGGCGAGCGGGCGACGGCCCGATCGAGCTCGAGCAGGAGGGGCTGTCCTTACACGCCGTCGGGGAACTCAGCGTGCCCGAAGAGCCCGGGCAGGCCCCCGGTGTGTAGGAGCACCACCGGCCCGGGAGCGAGCCCGCTCGTCGCGGCGGCGGCGCGCAGGCCGGCCATCGCGCGGCCGGTGTAGGTCGGGTCGAGCACGAGGCCCTCGGTGCGGGCCGCCAGCTCCAGGGCGTCGCGGGTCTCCGGAGTCAGGTGCCGGTAGCCGTCGCCGATCCGCGCGTCGTCGATCCGTAGCCCCTCGGGGGAGGAGCCCATATCGGTGACGAAGCCGGCGACCGTGGCGTGGGCGTCGGGCACCGCCCCGGTCGCCACGCCCAGGACGCGGTGGGTGCCGAGCGCCGTGACGAGCCCGGCCATCGTGCCGCCGGAGCCGACCGCGACCACGACGGTCCCGACGTCGGGGAGCTGCCCGAGCAGCTCGAGGCCGGCGTCCCGGTAGGCCACGGCACTGCGCGCGTCGGTGCCGCCGAACGGGATGAGGTACGCGTCCCGCGCGCGGGCCTCCTGCGCGGCGACGTCCGCGGCGTCACGGTCGCCGGAGAAGACGATCTCGGCGTCGAACAGCCGGTCGAGCAGGAGGTTGCCCTCCAGTCGGTCCGGCGCCTCGCCCTCGAGCACCAGGACGCTCCGCAGCCCGCACCGGGCCGCGGCCGCGGCGGTGAGCCGGGCGTGGTTGCTCTGCGGCGCGCCGGTGGTGACGACGGTGTCCGCGCCGACGGCGATCGCCCCTGCCATCGTGATCTCGAGTTTGCGGACCTTGTTGCCTCCGCCGCCGAGGCCGATGAGGTCGTCGCGCTTGATCCACAGCCGCCCTGCGTCGAGTCCGATCGCCTCGGCGAGGCGCGGTGCCGGCTCGACGGGGGTGGGCCGCGTGAACAGGCTGAGCGGCGGGCTCATCAGGCCGCGGAGGTCGGGACGGCGTCGACGGCCGCGCTGGTGGCCGACCACGCGTCCATCTCGGCCAGCCGCGACTGCAGCGTGGTGCGGATCTGCTCGGCGGCGTAGCTGCCCGTGGCCAGGCGCAGCGGCGGCCGGTCGGCGTCGACGGCGGCGAACACGGCCTCGACGACCCGGCGGGGTTCGCTGAACGCCGAGGGAGGCAGGGCTCCGATCTCCTCCTGCACCACCCGGACCGTCCCGTCGTAGTCCGCGATCGTGCCGGCGAGGTCCAGGTTCGACAGGAACGCCGTCGCGGTGGGGCCGGGCTCCAGGGCGGTGACGCGGATGCCGAGCGGGGCGAGCTCCCCGACGAGGGCATCGGTGAGGCCCTCGACCGCGTACTTGCTGGCCGCGAGCAGGCCGACCCCCGGGTGGGCGGTCTGGCCGTAGTACGACGACCCCTGCACGACGTGGCCGCTGCCCTGCGAGCGCAGCTGGGGCAGGACGGCGCGCAGCACGTTGAGGACGCCGAAGACGTTGGTGTCGAAGAGGGCCCGGGCCTGTTCGTCGGTGGCCTCCTCGACCGCGCCGAACAGCCCGTAGCCGGCGTTGTTGGCCACGACGTCGATGCGCCCGAACGTCTGCACGGTGCGGGCGACCGCGGCGGTGACCTCCTCGGCGTGCCCGACGTCGGTCGGGAGGGTCAGCAGTCGCGCGCCGTGGGCCTGGCGGAGGGGCTCGAGCGCTTCGACGTGCCGGGCGAGGGCCGCGACGCGCTCGCCGCGCCCCAGGACGGCCTCGACGAGTTCGCGGCCGATGCCGGAGGTGGCGCCGGTGATGATCCAGGTGCGGGGTTCGGTGTTCGTCATGGTGAGGACCGTAATCACTTCACTCCTAACGCCGCAACTCTCTCGAGCAGTGTTGTCGGCCTCCGTCGGGACGACGGATCTCACGGCGGCGGCGGTACTCTCGACTCGTGGAACCGCCCTCGGGGTCCCCGGACCTCGTCCTGGCCTTCGCCAACACCCACGCCGACGGCGGCGGGCGGCCCGAGCGGTTCGCCGACGTGGACGGCCTGCGCGCGTGGTTGCGCGAGAACGGCCTCGACGAGGCCGCCGACGACGCGTCGCCCGCGGACGTGGACGGGGTGCGGCACCTGCGGGACGCGGTGGTGACGGTGCTGCTCGGCCACTCCCACGACCCGGCGACCGACGACGCCACGGTGGCCGCGGCCGAGGACGACGTCCGGCGTGTGGCCGCCCGCCACCCGCTCGTGACCTCGGTCGACCGCGACGGTGCCCGCCTCGCTCCCGCGCAGCCCGGGCTCCCGGGAGCTCTGGGGCTGGTGCTCGCGGCCATGACCGAGCTCGCGCTCACCGGGTCGTGGTCGCGGGTGAAGGCCTGCCGCAACCCGCCGTGCCACTTCGCGTTCCTCGACCGCAGCCGCAACACCTCCGGCGCCTACTGCAGCACCGCGTGCAGCTCGCAGGTGGCGATGCGGGCCTACCGCCGCCGCAAGGCCGGATCGCACGACTGAGCCGCGCCGGACGTCACCCGTCCGGTCCGGTGTCGAGCACCATCGTCGCGGTCATGCCGATCAGCCGACGCAGGACGGCGTCGGCACGCCCGGCGTCGCGGGCCAGGACCGCGTCGAGGAGGTCCCGGTGGTCGTCGTGCGCGGCCAGGTCGTCCCCGGGCTCGCCGGGTCCTGGCGGGGGACGGCTCCACCGGCGGTACAGCTCGGCCTCGTCGCGCAGGGAGGCCGCCAGGTCGCGGAGCCGCGGGTTGGGGCAGCCGGCCAGCAGCGTCGTGTGGAAGTCGGCGTGCGCGACGGACCAGTCCTCCGAGGGATGCTCGGGGTCGCCCATCGGGGTGCGTTCGAAGGTGTGATGGGCCGCGAGCACCTGTCCCTGCCAGGTGAGATCCCCCTGCTCGACGGCCCGACGCAGGGCGAGCGACTCGATCTCGGCCCGGGTGTCGGTGAGGTCGGCCAGTCCACGGGAGGTCACCTCGGTGACCCGGAAGCCGTGGTGGGCCTCGGAGCTCACGAGGTTCCTGGCGGTCAGCCGGAGCAGGGCCTCGCGCACCGCGCCGGTGCTCACGCCGTACCGCTCGCTGAGCTCGGGGAACTTGAGCCGCTGACCCGGCCGGAGCTCGCCGCCCAGGATGTCGGCCCGGATGCGGTCGTGCACCGTCTCGCTGCGGGTCTGCTGACCGGCTCCTCGCGCCATGGCAGCGAGCCTACAACAATCAACAGGTTGTCGTGCTTTTAAAACCGTGCTTCGCTGTTGACACCCGGGACCGCCCCGGAAGAGAGGAGTCCTCGATGTCCAGCCCCTACGACGCGCTGCCCGCCGTCGAGCAGTTCACCCTCACGAGCGCCGACATCAGCGACGGGGCGCCGTTGGCTCCGGGCCAGTACGCCGCGATGAGCGGACTCGCGGGGGCCGCGGACCGGTCGCCGCAGCTGTCGTGGGAGGGCTTCCCCCTCGCGACCCGCAGCTTCGTCGTGACGATGTACGACGCGGACGCCCCGACCCCCTCCGGTCTCTGGCACTGGGCGGTGGCCGACGTCCCCGTCGGGACGACGTCGCTGCCCGCCGGCGTGTCCGACGAGGCCGGGTTGCCCGACGGCGCCTTCCACGTCGCGAACGACCTCCGGACCACCGGCTACGTCGGTGCCGCCCCGCCGCCCGGGACGGGCAAGCACCGCTACTTCGTCGCCGTCCACGCCCTCGACGTCCCGTCGGTCACGACCCTCGGCGTCACCGCGGAGTCCACCCCCGCGCTGCTCAGCTTCGCGGTGCTCGGCCACACCCTCGCCCGGGCCGTCCTCGTGCCGTGGGCCGGGGAGTGACTCCCGCGACCTGCAGTGCGTTAGTGCCCAAGCCAGTTCGGGCATCACACGGTCGGTGACCTGCACGCCGTGTCGCGGGAGCCGTCAGGCCGGCGACGTCCCGACCGCGCCCGACCTCCCGGGCCGGGTCAGAGTCGGTCGACGTGCCGGTTCGTGCCCGGCACCGTCGGGACGAACGGCCCGGCGAACTCCAGGTGCCCGAGGCCCGTGGCGTCGATCGCGGCCCCGTGGTCGCCGAAGCGCTCCGCGTAGCCGTCCTGCGGGTCGTCCTCGACGAACCAGAGGAGCGTCACCCGCCGGTCCGCCGCGTCCCCGTACGCGCTCGGCACCCGCGACGTCCTCGCGGCGACCGAGGCGGGCAGGTCGGCGTCGAGGGAGACCAGGCATATCGCCGCCCGCCGTCGCGATCCGGTCGGGGACGAACCGGTGCACCAGCTCCTCCACCAGCGCCTCGCGGCTCTGCCCGGGCAGGGTCTGCAGGATCTGCACGACGACGCCCGCGAAGGGGTGGTCGAGCGCATGGATGTCCAGCGGGCCGGGATCGTCGGGGTCGGCGTAGACGGCGCCGACGTAGGGCTGGAGCCGGCTGAACACGTGCCGCCGCGGGATGGTGTCGACGTACATCCGGCCCTCGCCCGCGAGCCGGGCGATCGTCTCGCCGAGCACCCCCGCGGAGTCCTCCACCTGCCCCCGCAGGAAGAAGTTGAGGTGCAGGAAGCGGCCGGCGTGCGGCGGGTCGACGAGGGAGCCGTCGGGCACCGTCCGCAGGGCCTGGTGCTCCACCGGACACAGCCAGCGCCGGCCCGCGAAGATGCCGGGGAGGTTCATCCCGCCCGCGTAGAAGTGGTCGTCGCCGTACCACTGGTTGAAGGCCGCCTCGTGGCCGTGCTCGGGTTCCATGAGGCTGACCCAGACCGATCCGATGTGGACCTGCTGGGCGAGCCGCCGGCCTCGGGGGGCCGGGGGGACGTCGATCATGCCGTCAGGCACGGAGCTCCTCGGTGAGGTCGGCGGTGATCGTCGGGGCCTCGACGGTGTCGGGCCAGTACCGGGCCAGCTGCCCGGCGGGGTCGACGAGGTAGGTGATGGCGGTGTGCGGGACCGCGTAGCCGTCGGGGTCGGCGGGGTCGGGCCGGCGGCGGGCGAACACGCGGAAGGCCCGCTTGGCCGCCTCGACCTGCTCGGGGGTCCCTGTGAGGCCGGTGAACCGCGGGTAGGAGGCGGCGAGGAACGTCCGCATCACCTCGGGGGTGTCGCGCTCGGGGTCGACGCTGACGTACAGCGGCCGGACCCGGGCGGCGACGGCGTCGTCGAGCCCGTCGAGGGCCGCGGTCAACTTCGTGAGGGCCCGCGGGCAGACGACGCGGCACGACGTGAAGCCGAACTGCACCAGCAGCCAGTCCCCGGGCCACGCCCCGGCGTCGACGGGCGTGCCGTGGTGGTCGACGAGGTCGAACGCGACGTCGGTGGGCGCGCTCACCGGACGAGCTCGAGGTCGTGCGCGGGGCCGGGCGCCACCTCGAGGCGCAGGCCGCCCTCGGCCGGCGTGACCTCGACCTCGCGGCCGTCCACCCGCACCCGGGCATCGTCGGGAACCCGTCCGATCACCACCGAGCCGTCCTCGCCGTCGGAGTCACCGGCCCCGCGGCGGCGCAGCCGCGCGTGCAGGACCCCGTCGAGGACCTCGGCCCGGCTGACCTCCACGTCGCGCCCCACCTCGACGAGCGCCGGCTCGGTGAAGTGCTCGGGACCCCAGGGGTGCTGGTAGAGCTCGTGCAGGCCGTCGGGGACGTCGAGCCGGGCGTAGCCGAGCAGGACGTTGCCGGTCATCGGCTCGATCTCGGTGCGGTTCCCGTCGGCGTCGGTCTTGGCGTCGTTCCGCGGGTAGTAGAGCCCGCCGTCGGCCCAGGTGGGGCCCATGAAGCGGTCGGCGTGGGCGAGGATGCCGTCCAGAGTGGCGCGGTCGCCCATCTCGGCAGCCCAGGCCGCGACCCAGCCCAGGTCGCAGGTGTCGTTGACGACGGTGTGGCCCATGACGTTCATGGCCGGGGTCGAGCGCACCGAGATCGTGCCGTCGGGGCCCGGGACGAGGAAGTCGGCGACCTGGCGCGGGTAGTTCTCGTGGACGAACTCGCGGTTCCAGGTGTTCATCAGCGCGCCGCACCAGGCGTCGACCCACGGGGCCTGCAGGGCGTTCGGCGCGACGACCTTCGAGTCCTCGAGGATCATCTGGTTGTAGTGCCCGGCGTCGTCGAGCCGGCCGAAGTCGGCCCACGCGCGCTGGTAGCCGGCGACGACCTCGTCGGCGCGGTCGCCGCCGGTGATCGCGTCGTGGAGCCGGAACCCGAGGATCGCGGGCTGGTTGCAGATCTGGAACACGCAGTTGGGCTCGCAGGCGATCCCGAGGTAGCCGTTCTCGACCATCTGCCAGTAGAGGTGCTCGTTGAGCGACTCGCGGTCGTAGGCGAACCGCTTCTCCTCCCCGCCCCAGAAGAACGACCAGTGGGCGAAGGTCAGCGACCCCGGCTGGGCGTAGCGGTCGTCGGCGAAGAGGTGGTCGTGCAGCAGCGAGCACGACTGCACGTACGCGGAGTACATGATGTTGTCGCGCACCACCGGGTCCCACTCCTCGTGGTAGCCCTCCGAGAGGTGCATGTTCGCGACCATCCCGCCGCGGGAGACGTCGCGCCAGTAGAGCCAGACGTCCGGCATCAGCAGCTTCTCGATGAGGCGCTGGATGGTCGGCCGGAACAGGCCGGGTGCCGCGGGGAGCCGGTGGCGGTGGGTCAGCGCGAGCCCGTAGACCATGTAGGCGAGCTGGAAGCGGTAGCTCCCGAAGTCGTCCTCGCCGGCGCCCTTGCCCTGCATCTGCGACCAGTCGTGGGGCAGCCGGCGGGACAGGTTGTCCCAGTGGCGCAGGTGACCGAGCTGGGCCTCGTCCAGGACCGACGGCGTCGTCATGCGTCTCGACGCTAGTCAGCTCCGTGCTCCCCACCACACCCGTTCGGGTGTGCCATCGCGGGCGCCGGCGCGGTGTGCTGGCCGCCACGACGACGTGGAGGTGCTGGTGGACGGTCCCGGAGACATCCTGCGGGCGGTGGGGGCCCGCTTCGGGACCAAGCCCGCGCTGGTCACGGCCGCACGGACGCTGAGCTTCGCCGAGCTCGACGACCTGAGCGACCGGGTCGCCGCGGGTCTCGTCGCGCGCGGGGTGCGGGCCGGGCAGGTGGTGTCGCTCTACGCGCAGAACCGCTGGGAGTGGGTGGTCACCTACCACGGGGCGCTGAAGGCGGGCGCCGTGGTGAACCCGGTGAACGTCATGCTTACCGCCGAGGAGCTCGCGTTCGTGCTGCGCGACTGCGGGTCGGCGGCGGTGTTCACCAGCGCCGAGCAGGCCGGCACGGTCCTCGAGCTCACCCGCGACCTCCCCGACCTCCACACCGTGGTGGCCTTCGGGACGACGGAGGGCGCGCTGGCCTTCGACGAGCTCCTCGCGAGCGAGGCCCCGGTGCCGGAGGTGACCACCGACCCCGACTCCGCCTGCACCATCGGCTACACCTCGGGCACCACGGGCCACCCCAAGGGCGCGGTGCAGAGCCACCGCGCGGTCCTGCTCAACTGCGCTCTCACCGCGACGATGCACGGCCGCCGGGACGACGACGTCGTCGTGACGGCCCTGCCCGCCCCGCACGTCTACGGCAACGTCGTCATCAACGGGACCCTCATGGTCGGCGGCACCGTCGTCCTCATGGAGCGGTTCGCCCCGGGCGAGGCGCTGCGCCTGATCGCCGAGCACCGCGCGACGCTGTTCGAGGGCGTGCCCGCCATGTACGCGATGCTGCTGGCCGACCCCGCGCTCGCCGGCACCGACCTGTCGTCGCTGACCCGCTGCACCGTCGGCGGCCAGACGATCCCGCTCTCGACGATCCAGCGCTGGCAGGACCGCTCGGGGGCGCCGCTGATCGAGCTCTGGGGGATGACCGAGGTGGCCGGGCTCGGCACCACCCACGCCCTGCACGCCCCGCCGGTCCCCGGGTCGATCGGCGTGGCGCTGCCCGGGATCGAGTTGCGCATCGCAGACCTCGAGGACGTCTCGCGGGACGCGCCCGTCGGGGAGCCCGGCGAGCTCATGGTCCGCGGGCCGATCGTCATGACCGGCTACTTCAACAACCCGCAGGCGACCGCCGAGACCATCGAGCCGGACGGCTGGCTGCACACCGGCGACGTGGCGACGAGGGACGCGACCGGCCACGTGTTCGTCGTCGACCGCCGCAAGGACATGATCATCACCGGGGGCTACAACGTCTACCCGGCCGAGGTCGAGCGGGTGCTCGCCGCGCACCCCAAGGTCGCGATGGTGGCCGCGGGCCCGGTTCCCGACGACGTCCGGGGCGAGCTGGCGTGCGCCTACGTGGTGCCCGCCGCCGGCACGGAGCCCACCGAGGAGGAGCTGATCGCCTACGCGGGCGAGCACCTGGCGGCCTACAAGCGGCCCCGGCTGGTCCGCTTCGTCGAGACCCTCCCGGCCACCTCCACCGGGAAGATCATGCGCCGCGAGCTGATCAAGCAGTTCACGCCGTGACACCGGGGGACCGGCGGCGTTGAATCGGCCCATGGACCCAGCGGCGGGCGCGGCCCGGGAGCACGCCGGCATCGTCGGGCTGCTCGACCGGCGGGCCGCGGTCCGCGCCGCCCTCGAGCTCCTGCGGACCGAGGGCGACGTCGTCTGGGTCGCGGAGCCGGTCGAGGGCGACTCGCCGGACCTCACGCTGGCCCAGATCGCCGGCGACCGGACCGGGCAGCTGCGCGGGCTGACCGTCTCCCACGGCCTCGGGCTCACCGGGAAGGTCGCCGGCACGGGGACGCCGTCCTGGGTCGACGACTACCTCTCCTCGGCCGAGATCACCCACACCTTCGACCGCGTGATCGACCTCGAGGGCGTGCAGCGCCTCCTGGCGGTCCCGATGGGCCGGCTCGGGGTGCTCGCCGTCGGGGCGCGCACCACCGGGACGTTCGGGGGCCGCGCCGTCGCCCGGGCCGAGGCCGTCGCCGACGAGGTCGCGCTCGCCGTGGCGGTGGCCGAGCGGGCCCGGCTGGCCCGGGAGGTCGCGGTGCACGAGGAGCGGAGCCGCATCGCCGCCGACCTGCACGACAGCGTCGGGGCACTGCTCTTCGCCATCGGCTCGGGCATGGCCGGGCTGAGCGACGCGCTCGGCGCCGACCCCGAGCTCGCCGCCCGGCTGGCCCGCCTGCAGGACCAGGCCGGCGAGGCGTCGGTGGCGCTGCGGGACTCGCTGCGCACGCTGCGCTCCTCGCCCGCGGTGCTGGCGCTCTCGGTCGCCCTGCGCGCCGACTGCGCCGCGTTCCGCGACCGCACCGGGACCGCGGCCGAGCTGGTGGTGCTCGACGACCCGCCCGCCCTGGCGCCCTCGCGGACCGAGGCGGTCGTCGCCGGGGTGCGCGAGGCCCTGCTGAACGTGGAGAAGCACGCGGGGGCCTCGGCCGTCGTCGTGAGCGTCGCGGCCTCCGTGACCGGCGGGCTCGTCGTGGCCGTCACCGACGACGGCGTCGGGCTCACGGCCGACACGCCGCGCGGGATCGGGCTCACGACGACCGCGGACGCCGCGGGGCGCCTCGGCGGCACCCTGCGCGTCGTGTCCGATCCCTCCGGCGGCACCACCTGGCGGCTCGAGCTCCCGTGCCCGTGACGCCGACGGTGCGGGTGCTCGTGGTCGACGACCACCCCGTCGTCCGCGACGGCGTCGTCAACCAGCTCGGCCGCCACAGCGACATCGTGGTCGTCGGGCACGCCGCGGACGCCGCGGGCGCGGTCACGGCGTGCGGGCGCGAGCACCCCGACGTCGTCCTGCTCGACCTGCGCCTGCCCGACTCCCTGGCCGCCGACGCCATCCCGCGCATCCGCGCCGTGTCGCCGGCGAGCCGCGTCCTGCTCTTCACCGCGTTCCCCGAGCACTCCGCGGTGGGGCCGTCCCTCGCCGCCGGCGCCGCGGGGCTCCTGGTCAAGGACGCCTCCGGGGCGGCGCTGGGCGACGCGATCCGCGAGGTCGCGCGCACCGGGCACTACCGCGGCACCGAGGCCGGGGCGCGGGCCGCGCCGGTCACCCCGCGCGAGTACGACGTGCTCCGCCTCGTCGCCACCGGCCACACCAACACCGAGATCGGGGAGACGCTCGCGCTCTCGCCGAACACGGTGAAGACCTACCTGCACAACGTCATGCACAAGCTCGACGCGCGGAACCGCGCCCAGGTGATCACGAACGCCCGGGCACACGGCCTGCTCTAGGTCTCGAGCAGCTCCGCGGCGAAGACCTCCTCGACGGTGCGGCGGCGCGGCGAGAGTCCCTGCTCGTGCTGGTAGCGCAGGAACGCCTCGATCGCGGTGCGGTTGGCGTCGATGCCGTAGGGCCACCAGTCCTCGCCCATCAGCGCGAGGTCCTCCTCGGCCAGCGCGCTCGCCCACGGCAGCATCGTCTGCACCTGGTAGAGCCGTCGCCCCATCC
This sequence comes from Actinomycetospora atypica, assembly GCF_042653685.1. Classification (NCBI taxonomy): domain Bacteria; kingdom Bacillati; phylum Actinomycetota; class Actinomycetes; order Pseudonocardiales; family Pseudonocardiaceae; genus Actinomycetospora; species Actinomycetospora atypica. Next base: position 78,263 of record NZ_JBHSIV010000013.1, read on the forward strand.
CGAGGTAGTGGTCGCGGGCGACGTCCTTCGCGTCGAGGAAGCCCTGGTAGGCGGCCCGGGCGAGATCGGGGTGGGCCTCGAGGGCGTCGCGGCGCACGACGACCGCGTGCATCATCGGGAAGATTCCGGTGCGGCGGAACCAGTCGCGCTCGACGGGCACGTAGTCGGGGAACAGGCGCCGGACCCGGGGGGAGCCCTCCTGCACGCACCGCGGGACGTTGGCGGAGAAGAGGGCGTCGATCTCCCCGCGCTCGAGGAGGTCGGACAGGGCCCGGTCGGGCTCGTCGGCGATCTCGACGCCCTCGGGGCGGACCTGGGGGACGAAGTCGAACGGGGCCATGGGGGAGTCGAGCCCGCCGATGACCCACCGGCAGGCCTCGGGCCGGAACCCGTACTCGTCGCCCAGGACGCCCTTGGCCCACACCCCGGAGTCCTGCGAGTACATGCCGAACTCGCCGATCGTCCGGCCGTGGAGGTCGGTGGGGGTCTCGATGCCGCTGTCGACGTTCACGTAGACGCAGGAGTGCCGGAAGACCCGGTTGGGGAAGGCCGGCAGTGCCACGAACCGCGGGTCCCGGTCGAGGTCGCGCAGGTAGAAGCCGAGACCGAGCTCGGCCACGTCGAACTCCCCGTCGCGCATCATCCGCGCGAAGATCTCCGGCACGACGACGCCGGTGCGCATCTCGACGTCGTGGCCGGCGATCGACGCCCGGCCGTCGAACAGGGCGGCCGTCGTGTCGTAGCGCATGCAGCCGACCATCAGGGACATGGTTCCACCTCGTGATGTTGGACTCGACTACAGAAATATAGCTCGCTCCATCGTCGCCCGCTAGGCTCGCGGCCGTGACCGACGACGGGGGGCTGCGCGCTCGCAAGAAGGAGCAGACGCGCCGGCTGATCGCCGACACCGCGGCGCGGCTGTTCGGCGAGCACGGGTACGACCAGGTGACGGTCGTCGACGTCGCGCGCGCCGCCGAGGTCGCGACGCAGACGGTCTACAACTACTTCCCCACCAAGCAGGACCTCGTCCTCGACCGCGACGACGAGGTCCGGGAGCGCCTCGTCGCGCTGGTCCGGGACCGTCCGGCCGGGACCAGCCCGGCCGCCGCGCTGCGGGACGCGGCCCTGGCCGAGGTCGAGCTGACCCGCACCCGGACGACGGCCGAGGCCCACGGCGACCTCTCGGCGCTCTGCGCCACGAGCGCGACGGTCCGGCGGCTGGCCCTCGAATCCCGGGACCGGCAGGCCGACGCGCTCGCCGCGGCCCTCGTCGGGACGGATCCCGGGCTCGGCCCGCTGACCGCGAAGGCCCACGCCGCCGCCCTCGTCGCGATCTTCCAGGCCGTGGTCGACGAGGTCGGGCGCCGCGCCCTCGCCGATGCGACCCCGGACGCGATCGCCGACGACCTCGTCCCCGCGGTCGGGGCCGCGATCGACGACCTGGACCGTCGCTGGCACGCGTGAGCCCATGGACGAGGATCGGCCCCATGACCCAGGCCTTCGACACCCCACCGGCCGTCGAGCTGCACTGCCACGTCGAGGGCACCCTCGAGCCCGAGCTGATCCTGGAGCTGGCCGAGCGCAACCGGGTGTCGCTGCCCTACGCCGACCTCGACGACCTGCGGGCCCGCTACGCCTTCACCGACCTGCAGCACTTCCTCGACCTCTACTACGCGAACATGGCCGTGCTGCGGACCGCCGAGGACTTCGCCGCGATGACGACGGCCTACCTGCGCCGCGCCGCCGCCGGCGGGCTGCGCCACGTCGAGCTGTTCGTCGACCCCCAGGCCCACCTCGTGCGCGGCGTCCCGCTCGAGGCGGTGCTGGAGGGGGTGGGCGGCGCGCTCGCCGCGGCCCCGGACGGCATCACGAGCGGGCTGATCCCGAACTTCCTGCGCGACCGGCCCGTCGACGAGGCCTCCGAGGTACTCGACGCCCTGCTGGCCTCGGGCGCCGACCTGCTCGGGATCGGGCTCGACTCCGCAGAGGTCGGCCACCCGCCGGGCGACTTCGCCGACGTGTACGCCCGGGCCCGGGCCGCGGGGCTGCGCCTCGTCGCGCACGCGGGGGAGGAGGGCCCCGCCTCCTACGTCACCGACGCGCTCGACGTGCTCGGCGTGGAGCGGGTCGACCACGGCATCCGCTGCCTCGACGACCACGCCCTCGTCCGGCGCCTCGTCGACGAGGCCGTGCCGCTGACGGTCTGCCCGCTCTCCAACGTCCGGCTGCGCACCGTCGACACCCTCGCCGACCACCCGCTGCCGGGGATGCTCGACGCCGGGCTCGCCGTGAGCGTCCACTCCGACGACCCGGCCTACTTCGGCGGCTACGTCGACGACAACCACCGCGCGGTCCGCGAGGCGCTCGGGCTCGACCACGCGCAGGTGCGCCGGCTGGCCGACAACGCCGTCGACGCCGCGTTCGTCGACGACCGCCGCCGCGCGGAGCTGCGGGCGGAGGTGGCCGCCTGGGCTCAGCCCTGAGCGTGCGCCCAGATGAGGAAGGCCGCGGCGTCGTCGAGGTCGATGAAACCGGCACCGAGGGCGTCGACCAGCAGGTCGTTCGACCCGACGGCCACCCGACCGACGGTGTTCCGCGTCCGGTCGGGCGCCGGGATCTCGACCTGCAGCAGGGAGCGGGCGAGGTCGCGCTTGCCCTCGCCGCCCGGGCCGCTGTCGACGCTCAGGATCGGGAGGAAGCGCTCGGGGCGCGCCACCGCGAGCACGTGGGTGAGCACCGGCTCCTTCACCCCGCCCATCGCGTAGGGCGAGCGCCCCTCGGCGAGGGCGGTGAACCTGTCCTCGAGGGACGGGTCGTCGGGGCTCTGCTCGTCGTCGCCGCTCTCGCCGCGCAGCAGATACTCGATCGCGTTGCGGAAGCGCTCCGAGGCGTCGCGGTCGCCGAGCTTGCGCCACTCGCGGGAGAAGGACGAGGTGTTGCCCGAGAGCGCGAGGACGTCGGAGGTGACGAAGTCCTTGAGCACCCCGGGCTCGGCGTGGGGGAGGCCCTGGGCGCTGAACATGAGCTCGTAGAGCCGCCGGAAGTCCGCGGCGTAGGAGTCGTGGCGCGGCCGGTTGCGAGGCCAGGCCGCCTTCAACGCGGCGAGCCGCTGCAGGGAGTCGCCGGGCACGTCGTCGAGGGTCGGGAAGCGCACGGCGACCCGCGGCTCCGGGGCCGCCGACGTCGTGGTGCTCCGGCTCGCGGTCGCCCGGCTCGTGGGGGCCCGGGTCCGCGTTCCCGACGAGGCCTTCACCGGCTTGGGGACCACGGCGCGCGGGGACAATGGCTTCGACCCGAGCATCCAGTGGTGGCCGCACGAGGTGCAGCGCATCTCGTTGCGCCCGTCGTCGGCCATCCCGACGTACTCGGCGGCCGCCTCCTCGCAGCTGGGACACGCCAGTGCCATCGATCTCCCATCCTCGGGCGGGCTCGCCGGGTCCCATTCTGCCCGGCGGCCGCCCGCCCCGCGGAGCCGGTGCACCCCCTACGCCCGGATGCGCAGTCCCTTCGGGCTGTTGCGGAACCCGGCCTCGGACAGCGCCTCGGCCAGCACCCCGTCGAGCGCGCCCGACCCGTCGGTCCGCTCCACCGACAGCCCGCCCAGCGAGCCGTCGCGCACCGCGGCGCTCAGGGCGTTGGCCGCCGTGGTCAGGAGCTCGAGGTCGTCGGTGAAGGACAGCAGCGACTTCCCGCCGCGCTCCACGTAGATCGTCGGCTCGCCGTCGGTCAGCACGACGAGCGCGCCGGCCTTCCGACCGGGACGGTGGTTCGTCCCGCCGTCCTGCGAGGCCCGCGTCGGCGGCCACTCGAGGGCGGCGCCCCACGGCTGCGCGGGGTCGGTGGCCGCGAGGACGAGGGAGCCCTGCCCCTTCGCGGACCCGTCGTCGTCGCGGGACGTGGCCCGGAGCCGGTCGATCGCGCCCGGGACCGCGAACTGCGCCGCCCCGAGCCCCTCCACCACGTAGCCCCGCCGGCAGCGTCCCGACTCCTCCATCGCCCGCAGCACCGGGTAGATCCCCGAGAACCCGCCGGTGACCCGCTCGGTGTCGAGCGCGCCGCGGGTGAGCACGCCGTGGCGCTCGAGGAAGGACTCGGTGCGCGCCTGCGCCCGCCGGGTCACCTCGGGCTCGCGGTCGGGCACCCGGGACCACCGGCCCGCTGCCGTGGGCGGTCCGGTGCGCGAGGGCATCTGCGGGCGGCCCACCCGGGCGTAGCGCCCCCGGGACGGGGCCCGCTTGCGCTGGTGGGCGGCCTTCGACCGGCCGCCGTTCCCGGCGACGAGGGCCCGGACCGGGGCGAGCGTGTCGTTCGTGGCGTACCCGGCCCACACGAGGTCCCACAGCGCTTCGACGGTGGTCGGGTCGTCGGGGATCTTCTCCTCGGCGTCGCGCAGGATCGTCCCGGCGCGGTCGGCGAGCGTGCGGAAGAACAGCGCGCCGCCGCCGTCGAGCGCGTCGAGCAGCGCCCGGTGCAGCGGCGTCGAGACCAGCGACTCCTCGGGGTCGGGGAGCATCAGGTCGGCGACGTCGGTGGGGGCGACCGCGAGCCAGCCGTCGCCGCCCGACAGCGTCCCGCACCCGGTCCAGGTCACCTCGCCCGCGCTGGTCAGCTCGTCGAGCAGCGCCGTGGTGTAGCCGGGCAGCCGGGTCGGCAGGACCAGGGACTCCCAGGCGCTCGCGGGGATCGGAGCGCCCGCGAGCTGCTCGATGACGTTGAGGACGTCGTCGGGCCCCGGCGCGCGGCGCCGCCGCCCGCCGATCCCGTGCCACGACGGCAGGAACCGGCCCAGCGCCGCGGGCTCGACGGGCTCGACCTCGGCGCGCAGCCGCGCCAGCGACCCCCGCCGGATGCGCCGCAGCACCTCGGCGTCGCAGAAGTCGATGCCGCCGTCACCGGACCCGGTCTCCCCGGGCACCGGCGGGGCGTCGGTGGGCCGCAGCTCACCGCGCACGAGGCGCCCGGCCGCCGCCATCCGCTCGAGCACGTGGGCCACGACCGCCGGCCCCAGCGCGAAGCGCCGGGCGGCGGCCGCCGCCGGGAACGGGCCGCGGGTGCGGGCGTAGCGGGCGAGCAGGTCGCCCAGCGGGTCGGCGACCGGCTCGGTGAACGCCTCGGGCACGCCCACCGGCAGGCCCGCCCCGAGGGCGTCGCGCAGCCGGCCCGCGTCCTCGATGGCCACCCACCGGGTCTCCCCGGCGATCTTCACCCGCAGCGCGCGGCGCGAGGACTCCAGCTCGACGAGCCACTCCTCCTGCACGCCGCGCGCCGCGGCCTCGGCAGTGGTGAGGTCGCCGACGAAGCGCAGCAGGTCGGCCGTCTGCTCCATCGAGCGGACGTGACGCTCGGGGTCGGTGCGCTGCAGCCCCGCCTCGAGCTCGGCGAGCACCTCGACGTCGAGCAGCTCCCGGATGGCCTCCGACCCGAGCAGCTCGGCGAGCAGCGTCGAGTCGAGCGAGAGCGCCGCCGCCCTGCGCTCGGCCAGCGGGGCGTCCAGCTCGTAGAGGAACATCCCGACGTAGCCGAACATCAGTGTGCGCGCGAACGGCGACGCGGTCGGGGTGGCGACGTCGACCACCTGCACGGTCCGCGACCGCACGTCGCGCATCAGCTCGACGAGCCCCGGCACGTCGTAGACGTCCTGCAGGCACTCCCGGTAGGTCTCGAGCACCACCGGGAACTGCTCGTACTTCGCCGCGACCGACAGCAGCTGCGCCGCCTTCTGGCGCTGCTGCCACAGGGGCGTGCGCCGGGTGGGGTCGCGCCGGGGGAGCAGCAGCGAGCGTGCCGCGCACTCGCGGAAGCGGGCCGCGAACATGGCCGACCCGCTCACCTCGGCGACGACCAGCTGGTCGACCTCGTCGGGGTCGAGCAGGATGTCCTCCGCACCGGGCAGGATCTCCTCGCCGGCCTCGTCGAGGGTGTCGGGCAGCCGCAGCACGATCCCGTCGTCGGCCGAGGCCGCGGACACCTCGAGGCCGCGCTGCTCGCGGAACCGCGCCGCGATCGCGAGCGCCCACGGCGCGTTGACCTGCGCCCCGAAGGGCGAGTGCACGACGATCCGCCAGTCGCCCAGCTCGTCGCGGAAGCGCTCGACGACGATCGTGCGGTCGCTCGGGACGTGCCGCGTCGCCTCCCGCTGCTCGCCGAGGTAGCCGACCAGGTTGTCGACCGCCCAGGCGTCGAGCCCGGCGGCCGCGGCGCGCTCCCGCGCCACGGCGTCGTCGGCCCCCGCGATCTCGCGGACGAACGCCCCGAGCGCGCGCCCCAGCTCGAGCGGCCGGCCCGGGGCGTCGCCCTTCCAGAACGGCATCCGCGCGGGAACGCCCGGCGCGGGCTCGGCGATCACGCGGTCGCGGGTGATGTCGACGACCCGCCAGCTCGTGGAGCCCAGCAGGAACGTGTCGCCCGCCCGGGACTCGTAGACCATCTCCTCGTCGAGCTCGCCGACCCGCGACCCGCCGGTGCCGTTCTCCCCGGACCCGGGCGTCACCACGGTGTAGAGCCCGCGGTCGGGGATCGTGCCCCCGGAGGTCACCGCGAGGCGCTGCGCGCCGGGCCGGCCCGCCAGCTCGTCGGTGACGCGGTCCCACGTGATGCGCGGGCGCAGCTCGCCGAAGTCCTCGCTGGGGTAGCGGCCCGCGAGCATGTCGAGCACGGAGGTCATCGCCGAGTCGGGCAGCCCGGAGAACGGGGCCGCGCGCCGGACGAGCTCGGTGAGGTCGGTGAGCGACCAGTTCTCCATCGCGGTCATCGCCACGACGTGCTGGGCCAGGACGTCGAGGGCGTTGCGCGGGTAGCGCATCGCCTCGATCCTCCCGCCAGCCATCCGCTCGGCGACCACCGCGCACGACACGAGGTCGCCCCGGTACTTGGGGAACACGACGCCCTCGGAGACCGCACCCACCTGGTGGCCCGCGCGACCCACGCGCTGCAGCCCGCTCGCCACCGACGGGGGCGCCTCGACCTGGATCACCAGGTCGACCGCGCCCATGTCGATGCCCAGCTCCAGGCTCGAGGTGGCCACGACGCAGGGCAGCTCGCCCGACTTCAGCGCCTCCTCCACGAGCGTGCGCTGCGTGCGGCTCATCGAGCCGTGGTGCGCCCGCGCGACGATCACCTCGGCCGGCTCGGCGACCCCCGACTGGCCGACCGCCTCGGCGGGGAACGGCCCGACCCGGCGCAGGACCGGGGCGAGCTCGTCCGCCTCGTCGTCGCGCGCGCGGGGCGCGTCGGGGCCCTCGTCGTCGGGGTCCTCGTCGTCGTACTCCAGCTCGACCGGCGGGCGCTCCGCCGCGGCCATGGCGGCCCGCTCGGTGGCGAGCTCGTTGATCCGCGCGGTGAGCCGCTCGGCGAGCCGGCGGGAGTTGGAGAAGACGATGGTGGAGCGGTGCGACTCGACGAGGTCGAGGATCTTCTCCTGCACGGCCGGCCAGATCGAGGCCCGCTGCGCGGCACCGGCGGCCGAGCCCTCGACCTCCTCCTCGACGCCCGGGCCCGACTGCGAGCCCCCGCTGTCGAGGGCGCTCATGTCCTCGACCGGGACGACGACGCTGACCTTGACGACCTTCGTCGACTCGGGCTGCACCACCCGCACCGAGCGCCCGCCCGCGAGGAACGTGGCGACCTCCTCGACGGGGCGCACCGTCGCCGACAGCCCGATCCGCTGGGCCGGCGCGTCGAGCAGGGCGTCGAGCCGCTCGAGGGACAGGGCGAGGTGGGCGCCGCGCTTGGAGGCGAGGACCGCGTGCACCTCGTCGACGATCACCGTGTCGACCCCGCGCAGCGACTCCCGGGCCGCGGAGGTGAGCAGCAGGAACAGCGACTCGGGCGTGGTGACCAGCACGTCGGGCGGGGTGCGGTTGAAGCTGCGCCGCTCGTCGGCCGGGGTGTCGCCGGTGCGCGAGCCGACGGTGATGTCGGGCTCGGGGAGCCCGAGCCGGTGGGTGGCCTGCCGCAGGCCGGCGAGGGGGGAGCGCAGGTTGCGCTGCACGTCGACCGTCAGCGCCTTCATCGGCGAGACGTAGAGGACCCGGCACCGCCGCAACGGCTCCTCGGGCACGGGCGAGGCGGCCAGCCGGTCGAGCGCCCAGAGGAACGCGGCCAGCGTCTTGCCCGACCCGGTGGGGGCGACGACGAGGGCGTGCTCGCCGTCGGCGACCGCGTCCCACGCCCCGGCCTGCGCGGCGGTGGGCGCCCCGAACGCGCCGCTGAACCAGTCGCGCGTGGCGGGGGAGAAGCGGTCGAGCACGCTCCCCGGATGATCGGACATGTCCCCATGGTGCCCCGGGGGTCCGACAGTCACCGTCCGGAACTACCGCCTGCGCTGGGTGAACCACCAGCGCAGCAGCACGACGAGCGCCGCGAGGAGCCCGAGCAGGGCGAGCACCTGGCCGATCCAGCCGGAGCCCGTCGGGTCGAGCGGGGCGGCGACGATCAACGCGTCCATGCCCCCGACGGTACCGGCGTGTCCGCTTCGTCCGGTTGCCCCGGCCGCCGGCCGCCGACGGGGCCGGGCCTTCCCGACGACGGCCGTGGTCGGCCCGCCGCCTACCCTGGGGTCGTGCGCCTGACCCACTTCCGGCAGCTCATGGAGGACGAGTTCGGCGCGGTGCGCGCCTCCTCGATCAGCCGCGACCACGTGTTCTCCGCGCTCGGGGGCCGGACGGTCCAGGAGGCGCTCGACGAGGGCACCGAGGCCCGCGACGTGTGGCGCGCGGTGTGCGCCGAGTTCGACGTCCCGGCCGCTCGCCGATGACCGGCGTGTCCCCCTACGGGATCGAACACCTGTTCGTCTAGTCTGACTGCCGTACGCGGTTGTCCACACCGGCACCGGACACCGCATCCGTCCACAGCCGAAGAGCCCGCCCGCACCACGTTGTCGGACCCCCGGCCTAGCGTCGCCTCCGTCAGCACACCACCCGTCCCGAGGGGGAACCCCGAATGCCTCAGGCACCGGACCGCGACAAGGCGCTGGAGCTCGCGCTCGCGCAGATCGACAAGCAGTTCGGCAAGGGCTCGGTCATGCGGCTGGGCGACGAGGGCCGCGCGCCGGTCAGCGTCATCCCCACCGGATCGATCGCCCTCGACGTGGCCCTCGGCGTGGGCGGTCTGCCCCGCGGCCGCGTCGTCGAGATCTACGGCCCGGAGTCCTCCGGGAAGACGACCCTGGCGCTGCACGCGGTCGCCAACGCCCAGAGCACGGGCGGCGTCGCGGCGTTCATCGACGCCGAGCACGCGCTCGACCCGGAGTACGCGAAGGCCCTGGGCGTCGACACCGACGCCCTGCTCGTCGCGCAGCCCGACACCGGGGAGCAGGCGCTCGAGATCCTCGACATGCTGATCCGGTCGAACGCCCTCGACATCATCGTCATCGACTCGGTGGCGGCCCTCGTGCCGCGCGCGGAGATCGAGGGCGACATGGGCGACAGCCACGTCGGCCTGCAGGCCCGCCTCATGAGCCAGGCGCTGCGCAAGATCACCGGCGCGCTGAACCACTCGGGCACCACGGCGATCTTCATCAACCAGCTGCGCGAGAAGGTCGGCGTGATGTTCGGGTCGCCGGAGACCACCACCGGTGGGCGCGCCCTGAAGTTCTACTCCTCGGTCCGCCTCGACATCCGCCGGATCGAGACGCTGAAGGACGGCACCGACGCGGTCGGCAACCGGACCCGCGTCAAGGTCGTGAAGAACAAGGTCGCGCCGCCGTTCAAGCAGGCCGAGTTCGACATGATCTACGGCGTCGGCATCTCCAAGGAGGGCTCGCTGATCGACGTGGGCGTGGAGCAGTCCTTCGTCCGCAAGTCGGGTGCCTGGTACACGTACGAGGGCGACCAGCTGGGCCAGGGCAAGGAGAACGCCCGCAAGTTCCTCCGGGAGAACCCCGACATCGCCGGGGAGATCGAGAAGCGGATCAAGGAGAAGCTCGGCATCGGTCCGAAGCTCGACGCCGACGAGACCACGCCCGCCCCGGTCGACTTCTGATGGCGGGATTCGGGCGACGTCCGAAGCGGCCGGCCCGCGAGGCTCCCGAGCACGACGGTCCCGCCGATCCGGCGGCCGACCCCGAGTCGGTCGCCCGGACGATCTGCCTGAACCTGCTCTCCGTCCGGGCCCGCACCCGCGCGGAGCTCGCCAAGGAGCTGGCGCGTCGCGACGTCGAGGACGACGTCGCGGCCACGGTGCTCGACCGGCTCGTGGAGGTCCACCTGCTCGACGACGCGGCGTTCGCCGAGCAGTGGGTCGACTCGCGGCACCGCCACCGCGGGCTGGGCCGTCGGGCCCTGTCGCAGGAGCTGCGAACCAAGGGGGTCGAGTCCGAGGTCGCGAGTGCGGCGCTCGACGAGCTCGGCGACGACGCCGAGCGGTCGAAGGCCGCCGAGCTGGTCCGCAAGCGGCTGCCCTCGCTCGACCGGGTCGAGCCCCCCGTCGCCGCCCGGCGGCTCGTCGGGATGCTGGCGCGCAAGGGCTACGGCGCCGGGCTCGCCTACGAGGTCGTGAAGACCGAGATGGCCGCTCGCGGAGCCGAGCTCGAGGACGAGGTCGACGGCCTCGAGGGCGACGACGAGGTGGCGGCCGGCCGGAGGTAGTCCCGGCGGTCAGTGCCCGACCGGTCGTGACCGGAATCACGGTCAACATCACCTGTGATCCCGACGACAACTGGGATTGAACCGTCGTAATGTGCTCCGCACCACACGGCGAGGCGCCGTGCGCAGGGCGGATCACCGGCGGTCACCACCACCATCGCCACCGGTCCGGCGACGTGTGTGCGCGCCTCGCGAGCTCCGTCGACGAGGACCGGTGCGAGTGACCACCACAGCGCACGACCCTGCAGCGAAGGACCCGGCGGCACCCTCGGCGGGGAACGCCGGGCGGGCCGACATCGGGGCGAGGACCCTCCGCCGCGACCGATGGTGGCTCCCACCACTGGTCAACGCGCTGGGCCTGATGACGTTCGTCGTCTACGCGACGATCCGGTCGTTCTGGGGCTCGGCGTACTACGTCCCCGAGTACCACTACCTCTCGCCCTTCTACTCGCCGTGCTTCTCGGCGAGCTGCGTCCCGGGGGCGAGCCACTTCGGCACGTTCCTGCCGGAGTTCCCGCCGTGGATTCCGCTGGCGGTCCTATCGCTGCCGTTCCTGCTCGGCTTCCGGCTCACCTGCTACTACTACCGGAAGTCCTACTACCGGGCGTTCTGGGCGTCGCCGCCCGCATGTGCCGTGTCCGAGCCGCACTCGAAGTACACCGGTGAGACGCGGTTCCCGCTGATCCTGCAGAACGCGCACCGCTACTTCTTCTACGTGGCGGTGCTGATCTCGGTGATCAACACCTACGACATGGTGGTCGCGTTCCAGAGCGACGCCCCCGACGGCAGCGCCCGCTTCGGGCTGGGGCTCGGCAACCTCATCCTGCTGGTCAACGTGATCGGCCTCTGGCTCTACACGGCCTCGTGCCACTCCTGCCGCCACGTCACCGGCGGCCGCCTCAAGCACTTCTCCCGCCACCCCGTGCGCTACAAGGTCTGGACGGTCGTCTCCCGGCTCAACACGCGCCACATGCTCTTCGCGTGGATCACGATCGGGACGCTGATCCTCACCGACCTCTACATCATGCTCGTCGCGAGCGGCACCATCTCCGACCTGAGGATCGTGAACTGATGGCCGAACGGGAAGGCCCCGCCGTGGACGGTCCCGCCGTCGTCCACCACACCTACGACGTCGTCGTCATCGGCGCCGGCGGCGCGGGCCTGCGGGCCGCGATCGAGGCGCGGATGCGCGGCAAGCGCGTGGCGATCCTGTCGAAGTCCCTGTTCGGCAAGGCCCACACCGTGATGGCCGAGGGCGGGATCGCCGCATCGATGGGGAACGCGAACTCCCGGGACAACTGGGAGGTCCACTACCGCGACACCATGCGCGGCGGGAAGTTCCTCAACAACTGGCGCATGGCCGAGCTGCACGCCAAGGAGGCCCCGCAGCGGGTCTGGGAGCTCGAGACCTACGGCGCGCTGTTCGACCGCACGCCCGAGGGGAAGATCAGCCAGCGCAACTTCGGCGGGCACCAGTTCCCGCGCCTGGCCCACGTCGGCGACCGCACCGGCCTCGAGCTGATCCGCACGCTGCAGCAGAAGATCGTCTCGCTGCAGCAGGAGGACCAGGCCCGCACCGGCGACCACGAGTCCGACCTCCGGGTCTTCCACGAGTTCACCGTCACCGAGCTGATCAAGGACGGCGACCGGGTCGCGGGGGCCTTCGGCTACCGGCGCCCGACCGGGGAGTACGTCTGCTTCCACGCGGCGGCGGTGGTGCTCGCGACCGGCGGGATCGGCAAGTCGTTCAAGGTCACGAGCAACTCGTGGGAGTACACCGGCGACGGCCACGCGCTGGCCCTGCGCGCCGGGGCCCGGCTGATCAACATGGAGTTCGTCCAGTTCCACCCCACGGGCATGGTCTGGCCGCCCAGCGTCAAGGGCATCCTCGTCACCGAGTCGGTCCGGGGCGACGGCGGCGTCCTGAAGAACTCCGAGGGCGAGCGGTTCATGTTCCGCTACATCCCCGACGTGTTCCGCGAGCAGTACGCGACCAACGAGGACGAGGCCGACCGCTGGTACACCGACGCCGACAACAACCGGCGTCCCCCCGAGCTGCTGCCGCGCGACGAGGTGGCCCGGGCGATCAACAACGAGGTCAAGGAGGGTCGCGGGTCGCCCGCCGGCGGGGTCTTCCTCGACATCGCCAGCCGCCGGACCACCGAGTTCATCACCAAGCGGCTGCCCTCGATGTACCACCAGTTCAAGGAGCTGGCCGACGTCGACATCACCGCCGAGCCGATGGAGGTCGGGCCCACCTGCCACTACGTGATGGGCGGGATCGAGGTCGAGCCCGACACGGCGGCCACGGCGGTGCCCGGCCTGTTCGCGGCGGGCGAGGTGGCCGGGGGCATGCACGGCTCGAACCGCCTCGGCGGCAACTCGCTGTCCGACCTCCTCGTGTTCGGCTGCCGCGCCGGCGCCGGGGCGGCCGACTACCTCGACGCGCTCTCCGGGGCACCCGCGGTCAGCGACGAGGCCGTCGACGCGGCCCTCGCGGCGGCCGAGCGGCCCTTCACCGCCATGTCCGAGCGCGGCGGCGGCGAGGAGAACGCCTACACGCTGCACCAGGAGCTGCAGCAGACGATGAACGACCTCGTCGGGATCATCCGGCGGGCCGACGAGATGGAGATGGCGCTCAAGCGGCTCGCCGAGCTGCGCGACCGCATCCCGCGCGTCGGGGTCTCCGGCGGCCGGGCCTACAACCCGGGCTGGCACCTCGCGCTCGACCTGCGCAACATGCTCATGGTCAGCGAGTGCATCGCGGTCTCCGCCCTCGAGCGGCAGGAGAGCCGGGGCGGCCACACGCGCGACGACTACCCCGCGATGGACGAGAACTGGCGGCTCGAGCTGCTGAACTGCTCGCTGGTCGACGACGAGGTGGAGCTGGGGCACCAGCCCCAGCCGGCGATGCGGGCCGACCTGTTCGATCTCTTCGAGCTCGACGAGCTGAAGAAGTACTACACCGGCGACGAGCTCGGCGGTCACCGCGCGGGCCAGGGGGCGTAGAGCGATGGGCTACCGGGCGAAGTTCGAGGTCTGGCGCGGCGACCACACCGGCGAGGGGGAGCTGCAGCCGTTCGACGTGGAGGTCATGGAGGGCGAGGTCGTCCTCGACATCGTGCACCGGCTGCAGGCCACGCAGGCCGGCGACCTCGCGGTGCGCTGGAACTGCAAGGCGGGCAAGTGCGGCAGCTGCTCGGCCGAGATCAACGGGCGGCCGCGGCTGATGTGCATGACGCGGATGTCGACCTTCGACGCCGACGAGACCGTCACGATCACGCCGCTGCGGACGTTCCCGGTGATCCGCGACCTGGTCACCGACGTCGACTTCAACTACGTGAAGGCGCGCGAGATCCCGTCGTTCGCCCCGCCGGAGGACCTGGCGCCCGGCGAGTACCGGATGGACCAGCTCGACGTGGAGCGGCCGCAGGAGTTCCGCAAGTGCATCGAGTGCTTCCTGTGCCAGAACACCTGTCACGCGGTGCGCGACCACGAGGAGAACAAGACCGAGTTCGCCGGCCCGCGCTACCTCATGCGGATCGCCGAGCTCGACATGCACCCCCTCGACGTCCGCAACCGCAAGGAGGAGGCCCAGGAGGACCACGGCCTCGGGTACTGCAACATCACCAAGTGCTGCACCGAGGTCTGCCCCGAGCACATCAAGATCACGGACAACGCGCTGATCCCCATGAAGGAGCGCGTCGTCGACCGCAAGTACGACCCGCTGGTGTGGCTCGGCAAGAAGATCTTCAAACGGGAGGAGCTGGAGCGCCGCGACGCCACGGGCAAGCTCTCGCTCGACGGCGCGGGGCCCGACAACGGCTCCCCGCTGCCGGCCGACTCGATCGGCCCGGCCGGCACCTAGGTCGGCCACGATCCAGTTCGGCGGCACCTAGGTCGGCAACGGGGTCCCGGTGAGCCCGGCGCAGTAGTCGAGCAGCGCGTCCTGGTGGCTCGACGACTCCGCCGGAGCCGGGGCCGGCCGGGGCCGCTGGTGGCGGAAGTGGGTCGCGGTCACCTGCGTCGCCGGGTCCTCCCCGGCGGCCAGCCAGGCCTGGGTGACCGGCGCGAGCGCCATGTCGTCGGGGGCGCCCGGCCCGCCCATCCGGGTGGGCACCCAGCCGGGCTCGACGGTGTTCGCGAGGACGTCGGGCCACCGCCGGGCGACGCCGAAGGCCAGGACCGTGTCGAGCAGCTTGCTGTCCGAGTACGCCTGCGCCCCGTTCCAGCGGCGGTGCTCCCACTGGAGGTCGTCGAGCTCGGCGCTGCCGCCGCGCGCCATCCCCGAGCTGAGGTAGACGAGCCGGCGGGGCCGGGGGAGCAGGGCGGTGAGCAGGTAGGGCGCGAGCACGTTGACCGCGAACACGTGCTCCAGCCCGTCGACGGTCTCCACCCGCCGGGGCTCGCGGTAGCCGATGCCGACGTTGTGGATCACGGCGTCGAAGGGGCCGGTGGACGCGGCCTGCTCGGCCACGGCGCGGACCCCGGCGATGGTGGACACGTCGCCGACCACGACGTGCTCGGCCCCGGGCAGCGCCTCGCGGGCGTCCCCGGCGCGCTCCGGGGTGCGGGCGTGCAGCGTGACCGCGTGTCCCTCGTCGGCCAGGTGCCGGGCGGACATCAGCCCGAGCCCGTCGGACGACCCGGTGATCAGGATCCGTGACATGTCGCCTCCGCTTCGCCGGCCCGGACGATCACCAGCACACCAGGCGGCCCCGGCGGGCGCGAATCCTGCCCGGGCAGAACGGACGAACGGCCCGCTCGTCACCGGAGAAGGTGACGAACGCGCCGTCCGTCCGGAACCCGAGGACTCGAGGAGCCCCTACGCCCCGTCGTCGGCGAGCACCGGAGCCGCCACCGGCGATCGTCGGGAACGACGCTCCAGGTACGAGGCGAGCGCCGCGAGCAGCAGGCACAGCGTGATGTAGACGAGCGCCACGACGAACGCCACGGGCAGCAGCGGCCGCCCGAGCTGGCCGGAGCTGCCGAGCAGGCGGGCCTGGTAGAGCAGCTCGGGGTAGAGGATCAGGAACCCGAGCGCGGAGTCCTTGAGCAGGACGACGAGCTGGCTGACGATCGTCGGGAGCATCGACCGGACGGCCTGCGGGAGCAGGACGAACCGCATCACGCCCGACTTGCGCATGCCCAGCGCGTAGGCCGCCTCGGACTGGCCCCGCGGGACGGCCTGGACGCCGGAGCGGAAGATCTCCGCGAGCACCGAGCCGTTGTAGAGGGTCAGTCCCGCCACGACCGCGGTGAAGGTCGAGACCGTCACCCCGACCGAGGGCATGCCGAAGTAGAAGATGAACATCAGCACGACGAGCGGGATGGCCCGGAAGAACTCGACCACGGCGGTCGAGACGCCCCGGAGCCACGCGTGGTCGGAGAGCCGGCCGAGCGCGAAGACCGCCCCGAAGACCAGCGCCAGCACGGCCCCGAGCGCGAACGCCCGCAGCGTGTTGAGCAGGCCGTCGAGCAGGGCGAGCTGGATGTTCTCGTAGAGGATCCACTCCCACACGGCGGCGTCGAACTGACCGGTCGCGGCCAGCCGCACGACGATGAAGGCCAGCAGGGCGGCCACGACGATGACC
The DNA here is from genome assembly GCF_042653685.1 of Actinomycetospora atypica. Classification (NCBI taxonomy): domain Bacteria; kingdom Bacillati; phylum Actinomycetota; class Actinomycetes; order Pseudonocardiales; family Pseudonocardiaceae; genus Actinomycetospora; species Actinomycetospora atypica. The sequence goes on from NZ_JBHSIV010000013.1 coordinate 94,440, forward strand.
GCGACGACCCCGAGGGCGCCGTGGCGGACCCGGGCCTTCGGGCCGGGGACGTCGAACAGGACGGCGGTGGGGGCGCTCATCGGGCACCCGCCTTGACCGCGCCACCCGACGAGACCGACCAGCGACGCTCGAGCGAGCGTTGCAGCAGCGTCATCGGGATGATCAGCACGATGAAGCCGAGCGCCACCCAGAGGAGCCCGACGAGGGTGGAGTAGCCGCGCTCGGAGAGCACCTGGTAGATGCCGCCCGCCTCGACCACCGAGAAGCCGGCGGCGACGGTGGTGTTCTTGATCAGCGCGATCTGCACGCTGGTCAGCGGCGGGACGACCGCCCGCACCGCCTGCGGCAGGATGATCAGCGAGAGCGACTGGCCGAAGCCGAGCCCGAGGGCGCGGGCTGCCTCCGCCTGCCCGGGCGGCACCGTGGAGATGCCGGCGCGGACGGTCTCGCAGACGAACGCCGCCGTGTAGAGCGACAGCGCGACGACCGCGAGGGTGAAGTAGCTCAGGTCGACGATCTCCAGGCGCGGGAAGCCCAGCGCGAAGAAGAACATCACCAGGGTCAGCGGGGTGTTGCGCAGCAGCGTCACGTAGGCGGTCCCGGTGACCCGCAGGGCGGGGACGGGGCTGACCCGCATGGCGGCGAGCAGGGTGCCCAGCACCAGGGACGCGATCGAGGAGAGGACGAACAGCTCGATCGTGCCGAGGAAGCGGATGCCGAACTCACCGAGGTTGTCGAACAGGACGTCCACGGGGTGCCTCCCTCCGGTCGGCCCGTGAGCACTGATCCGTGCCCGGGCACGGATCAGTGCTCACCGGCGTCAGTACCTCTGGATCGCGGGCGGGGTGGCGGGCGTGCCCGACTTGCCGAGCGTCGCGTCGTAGATGCGCTGCCAGGTGCCGTCGGTCTCGGCCTGCTGGATCAGGTCGTTGACCTTGGCGCGGAACGCGACGTCGTCGCGGGCCACGCCGACGCCGTAGGGCTCCTGGGAGAAGACCTGGCCGACGACCTTGAGACGCTGCGGGTCCTGGGCGGCGAAGCCCTTGAGGATCGCGTCGTCGGTGGTGACGGCGTCGACCTGGTTGGCGATCAGCTGGTCGACGCACTGCGAGTAGTTCTGGAACTCGACGACGTTGGCCGTCAGGTTCTGCTGGCGCACCCGCTGGATCGGGGTGGAGCCGGTGACCGAGCAGACCCGCTTGCCCTGCAGCGTCGTCGGGCCGGTGATCGACGGGTCGTCGGCGCGGACGAGGAGGTCCTGGCCGGCGAGGAAGTACGGGCCGGCGAAGCCGACGCGCTGCTTACGGTTGTCGTTGATCGTGTAGGTGCCGACGTAGTAGTCGACGTCGCCGCGGGAGATCGCGTCCTCGCGGGCGGCGGAGGGGACCACCACGTAGTCGATGCGGTCGGCGGGGATGCCGAGGCCCGCGGCGATCATGCGGCCCATCTCGACGTCGAAGCCGGTGTACTGGCCGGTGGTCGGGTCCTGGACGCCGAGACCGGGCTGGTCGTTCTTCACGCCCATCTTGACGCGGCCGGCCTGCTGGATCTTCGCGAAGGTCGCGGAGCCGGGGACCTGGACGTTCTGGGCGACCGGGTAGGTCAGGCCGGTCGGGGCCGCCGCGCCGGGGCCGCCCTCGCGACCACACGCCGCCCCGAGGAGCAGGGCCGCGAGGGCGAGCAGGACGCCGACCGCACGGACGCCGGATACGCGTCGCATCGTTCTCCTTAGTGGGTGAGGATCTTGCCGAGGAAGTCGCGCGCCCGCTCCGAGGAGGGGCGGCTGAAGAAGGCGTCGGGCGTGGAGTCCTCGACGATCTCGCCGTCGGCCATGAACACCACGCGGTGCGCGGCCCGGCGGGCGAAGCCCATCTCGTGGGTGACCACGACCATCGTCATGCCGTCGCGGGCGAGGTCGGCCATGACCTCGATGACCTCGCCGACCATCTCCGGGTCGAGGGCCGAGGTGGGCTCGTCGAAGAGCATGACCTTGGGATCCATGGCGAGCGCCCGGGCGATCGCGACCCGCTGCTGCTGCCCGCCGGAGAGCTGCGCGGGGTACTTGTTGGCCTGCTCGCCGATGTTGACGCGGTCGAGCAGCGCCCGCGCCCGCTCCTCGGCCTCACCCTTGGACTTCTTGCGCACCTTCGTGGGCGCGAGGGTGACGTTCTCGAGGATCGTCTTGTGGGCGAACAGGTTGAACTGCTGGAACACCATGCCCACGTCGCTGCGCAGCGCGGCGAGCTCCTTGCCCTCCGCCGGCAGCTCGGTGCCGTCGATCTCGACGGTGCCGGAGTCGATCGGCTCCAGGCGGTTGATCGCCCGGCACAGCGTCGACTTGCCCGAGCCGGAGGGCCCGAGCACGACGACCACCTCGCCGCGGCCGATCTCGAGATCGATCTCGCGCAGCACGTGGAGTTCGCCGAAGTGCTTGTTCACCCCGGCGAGACGCACCATCGGTGTCGTCATGAGTGGTCCTCCTCACGGTCGTCCGCCCGATGCGCACCTTGCCGGGGGGTTGACGAACTGCCCAGGGCTCTTGAGGAAGGCTTAGGGTTGGCTTGACGCCGGGGAAACGTGACGGGGCGGGCGGAGCGACGGGGAGGGGCGCGGCCGGTGCGGATCCTGCTGGTGGAGGACGACGACCGGGTCGCCGCCGCCCTGCGGACCGCCCTCGGACGCCAGCAGATCGAGGTCGTCCGGCTGGCCGTCGGCCGCGACGTCGTGTCGCACCTGGCGGGGATCGACGTCGTGCTGCTCGACCTCGGCCTGCCCGACGTCGACGGCATCGAGGTCTGCCGCCGCATCCGCGCGGCCGGGGACACCCCGGTGATCGTGGTGAGCGCCCGCGGCGAGGTCGACGACCGCATCCTCGGCCTGCACTCCGGCGCCGACGACTACCTGGTCAAGCCCTACGACGCGGGGGAGCTGGTCGCCCGCATCCACACCGTGCTGCGGCGCCGGCCCGCCGGGTCCCCGGTGGACGTGGTGGACCTCCCGGGCGGGGTCGTGGTGGACCTGGCGCGCCGCGAGGTGCGCGACGAGGGGTCGCCGGTGGCGCTGAGCCGCAAGGAGTTCGCGGTGCTCGCCCTGCTCGCCCGCGCGGGCGGGGCGGTGTGCTCGCGCGAGCGGATCGTCGCGGAGGTGTGGGGGAGGACGTGGCCGGGCGCCAACCGGACGCTCGACGTCCACGTCGCGACCCTGCGCACGAAGCTCGGGCGCCCGGAGCTCGTCGCCACGGTCCGTGGCGTGGGGTACCGGCTGGGGACCTGACGTGCGGACCCGGCTGCTCGTCGTGGTGTCGGTGCTGGTGGTGGCCGTGGTGCTCGGCCTCGGGGTGCCGCTGGCGATCGCCACCGCGACGGCGTCGACCTCGGAGATGTTCACCGACCGGCTCGGCGACACCACCCGCTTCGCGGCCCTCGCCCAGCGCCCCGTCACCGACTCCGACACGGCCGCCCTGGGGGCCGAGCTCGCCCGCTACGACGAGCTGTTCGGGGCCCCCGCCGCGATCCTCGACCGGCAGGGCGACGTGCTCGCCGCGTCCCGACCCGACCCGCTCGCGGGCATCTCCGACGGCGACGCGGCGCGCATCGACCTCGCGCTGGCCGGCCGCCGGTCCCCGCCCCACGGGACGGTCTGGCCGTGGGACGCGCGCCCGATGCTGCTGGCCGAACCGGTCCTGGTGGGCGGCGAGGTGCGCGGGGCCGCCGTCACGGTGTCGCCGACCGGGACGCTGCGCACCGACGTGCTCCTCGCCTGGGCGGCGCTGGCGGTGGCCGGGGCCGCGGCGCTCGGCCTGACGGCGGCGCTGGCGGTGCTCCCGACGGTGCGCTGGATCCTCGCCCCGGTGGAGCGGCTCGACGCCGGGACGGCGCGGGTGGCCGCGGCGGTGCGGGCGGGCCGCCCCGCGGTGCCGGTGGGGGCGGAGCGCGGGCCGCCCGAGCTGCGGCGGCTGACACGGGACTTCGACGCCATGGCCGCCACCGTGACCGGCACGCTCGAGGCCCAGCAGGCCTTCGTCGCCGACGCCGGGCACCAGCTGCGCAACCCGCTCACGGCGCTGCGGCTGCGGCTGGCGACCCTGGCCGAGGACCTCGACGGGATGACCGTGCCGGCCGAGGTCCGCGACGGCCCCGGCGCGGCGATCGAGGAGGTCGACCGGCTCTCCGCGGTGCTCGACGCGATGCTGGCCCTCGCCCGGACCGAGGGCCGGGTGGCCACGACCGTCGAGATGCGGGTGGACCCGGTGCTCGACGAACGCGTGGAGACCTGGGAGGTCCTCGCCGAGCACGAGGGGCTGCGACTGCACCGCGCGGGCCCCGGCGGCCTCGTCGTGCGCTCCGACCCCCTGACCGTCGCGACCGTGCTCGACGCGGTGCTCGACAACGCCGTCAAGTACTCCCCGCCCGGCGGGGCGGTGGAGCTGACGACGGCCCGGGTGGAGGGGGCCGTCGAGATCGCGGTCCGCGACCACGGGCCGGGTCTGCGCCCGGAGGAGCTGGTCCGCGCCACGGAGCGGTTCTGGCGCGGCGACCGGGAGGGGCTGCCCGGGAACGGAACCCCCACGGGGTCGGGGCTGGGGCTCGCGATCGCCGCCCGCGGGGCCGAGCGGGCCGGGGCGGAGCTGGCGCTGGAGCTGCCCGACGACGGCGGGCTCCGCGTGGTCCTGCGCTGGCCCCGGGCCCAGGACGGCTCGGCCGGTGAACCCTAGGACGGCTTCGCCGCGCGGTAGGCCTCGGCGGCGCCGGCGTGCAGCGGCACCGGCTGGGTGCCGATGGCCGTGCGGGGGTCGACGCTGCGTCCGGCCGGGTCGGCGGCGGCGAGCGCGGGGACCCGGTCCAGGAGCACGCGGGTGAGCCCGCGGGCCGTCGTGGTCTCCATCGCGGCGGTCACGACGAGGACGTTGCGGACCGACACGGTCGTCACGGGGTCCCCGATCCCGTAGGCGCGGGCGGGCACCGTCGTGACGTCGTAGACCGGGTAGACCCGGCGCAGGGCGTCGACCTCGCCGGTCAGGTCCAGGAGCCGGAGCGGGACGCTGCGCGCCAGGTCCTCGACCCCGGCCGTCGGGACCCCGCCCGACCAGAAGAACGCGTCGATCACCCCGGCGCGCAGCGCGGCCACGGAGTCCCCGAGCCCGAGCATCGACGCCACGAGGCCGGACTCCGGGGACAGGCCGACGGTCGCGAGCAGGCGGGGCGCGATCACGAGCACCCCGGAGTTGGGCGCGCCCACCGACACCCGGCGTCCGCGCAGGTCGGCGAGCCGCCGGACGTCCGACGAGGCCGGCACGACGACGTGGACGGCGTCGTCGTGCATCCGCGCGAGCGCCTGCAGGGGGCGCTCCGGGCGGGCCCCGTCGACCGCGCCGTCGGCGGCCACGTCGACCGCGCAGAAGGCGACGTCGGCGAGCCCCGCGGCGAGCATCCCGACGTTGTCCACCGAGCCCTGGCTGTCGAGCAGCGAGGTCCGGGCCCCGAGGTCGGTGCCCCACAGGTCCACCAGGGCCGCGCCGAGCCGGTGGTAGACCCCGGCGGGCGTCCCACTGGCGAGGGCGATCGGCACCCCGTCCGCGTCCCCGGCGCACCCCGCCGCCCCGAGGCCGATCCCGGCCCCGAGCGCCAGCGCGCCGCCGGCCCCCAGCACCGTGCGGCGTGAAGGCGTCCGGGTGGTCACCCCGGCGAGCCTGCCAGGTCGCACGACATCGGAGGGTGGGACGGAGGTCGACGCGGAGGGGCTGGTGACGGGGGCCGGGCCTATCCTGGCCGGTGATGACCGCTAGCCCCTCTCCCGTCGCTGCGCCCGCCCCGGCGCGGACCTTCGCCATCCGCACCCACGGGTGCCAGATGAACGTGCACGACTCCGAGCGCCTCGCCGGCGTGCTCGTCGAGGCCGGCTGGGAGCCCGCGCCGCCCGACGACGACGTCGAGAGCGCCGACCTGGTCGTGTTCAACACCTGCGCGGTGCGCGAGAACGCCGACAACAAGCTCTACGGCCAGCTGGGGCGCCTCGCGCCGACGAAGGCCGCCCGGCCCGACCAGCAGATCGCGGTCGGCGGGTGCCTCGCCCAGAAGGACCGCGAGGTCGTCACGAGGAAGGCCCCGTGGGTCGACGTCGTGTTCGGCACCCACAACGTGGGGTCGCTGCCCGCCCTGCTCGAGCGGGCGCGGCACAACGGCGAGGCCCAGGTGGAGATCCTCGAGGCGCTCGAGACGTTCCCCTCGCACCTGCCCGCGCGCCGCGACTCCGCCTACTCGGGCTGGGTGTCGATCTCCGTGGGCTGCAACAACACCTGCACGTTCTGCATCGTCCCCTCGCTGCGCGGCAAGGAGGTCGACCGTCGCCCCGGGGAGGTCCTCGGCGAGGTGGAGGCCCTCGTCGCCGAGGGCGTGCTCGAGGTGACGCTGCTCGGGCAGAACGTGAACGCCTACGGCGTCGACTTCGAGGACCGGTCGAGCGGGCGCACCGCGTTCGCCGACCTGCTGCGCGCCTGCGGGGGCATCGACGGGCTCGAGCGGGTCCGCTTCACCAGCCCGCACCCGCGCGACTTCACCTCCGACGTCATTACCGCGATGGCCGAGACGCCCAACGTCTGCCCGCAGCTGCACATGCCGCTGCAGTCGGGCTCCGACCGGGTGCTGCGGGCGATGCGCCGTTCCTATCGGGCGAAGCGCTATCTCGACATCGTCGCCGAGGTCCGCGAGGCCATGCCCGACGCGGCACTGACCACCGACATCATCGTCGGGTTCCCGGGCGAGACCGAGGCCGACTTCGCCGAGACGCTGCGGGTGGTGCGGGAGTCGCGGTTCTCCCAGGCCTTCACCTTCCAGTACTCACCGCGCCCCGGGACCCCGGCCGCGACGCTGCCCGACCAGGTGCCGAAGGCCGTCGTCCAGGAACGGTACGAGCGGCTCGTCGCCCTCCAGGAGGAGATGTCGCTGGCGGGCAACCGGGAGCAGGTCGGCCGCGAGCTCGAGCTGCTGGTCTCCACCGGCGAGGGCCGCAAGGACGCCGCCACCCGCCGGATGTCGGGCCGCGCCCGCGACGGCCGCCTGGTGCACTTCACGCCGACCGGCCCCGCCGTCGACCGGGAAGTTCGGCCCGGCGACGTCGTCACCGTCCGCGGCACCTACGGCGCCCCGCACCACGTGGTCGCCGACGGCGACGTGCTCACCCACCGGCGCACGCAGGCGGGCGACGCGCAGGCCGCGGGGACGCGCCCGACGACCCCGCGGGTCGCTCTGGGGTTGCCGTCACTCGGTGCTCCCGAGCCCCTGCCGGTGTCGACCGGCTGCACCGTGGGGAGCCCCTCGGTATGACCCGTCCCGACCCGTTCGACACTCCGGCGTCCGACGTCGACGATCGCCCGGCCCGCCCCCCGATCTCCCGCGAGGTCGACTTCGGCCCGAGGATCATGGTCGTCGCGGTCGCGATCCTCGTCCTGCTGCTCGCCGCGGTGCTGCGCTGGACCGCGAGCGGCTCGTCGGGCTGGGAGGTGGTCCAGGGCGCGCCCGGGGTCACCGCGCTGCCGCGTCTGTTCTCGATCCTCGCCCTGGTGTTCGGGGTCGGGTTCTCCGTGGCGTCGGTGATGTCGCGGCGCTGGGTGGTCGTGTTCGTCGCGGCCGCCGGCTGCGCCGTCACCTCGGTGACCGGCGTGTGGGCGGTCTGGTCGCAGAACACCGTGCCGGGCAGCGGACCCGGCTTCGGGATGGTGCTCGCGCTGATCGCGATGGTGGTGCTTACCGCCCGCTGGGCCGGCTGGGCCTTCTCCCGCGACTGAGCCCTCGTCAGAGGTCGATGTTCGAGCCCATCACGACGGTGCGGTGCGCGGGCAGCCGGAACGACCCGGCCGGTGAGGCCGCGTTGTGGGCCAGCCCGATGAACAGCCGTTTGCGCCACGGCCGCAGGCCGGGCTCGTCGCCGCGCTCGACCGTGATCTTCGAGATGAAGTAGAGCGGGTCGTCGGCGTCGTCCTCGTTGAGCTCGTCCGAGATCAGGCACGCCTGGCGCAGGACCGCCGGGAGGTCCTGGCTGTCGGTGAACCCGAACCGGGCGCTCGCGTGGACGATCCCGTCGTGGGAGTGGTCGAGGTCGTCGACGGTCAGGCGCTCGTCGACCGGGACGTGTGGCACCGGCACCATGATCAGGCTGACGATGACGATCTTCTCGTGCAGCACGTGGTTGAACTCGACGTTGGCCCGCAGGGCGAGCGGCGCCGTCTCGGACGTCGGATGGGGGAAGACCGCGGTGCCCGGGACCCGGACGACGTCCGCGGGCAGGTCGTCGACGAACTCCTGCAGCGACCCCTCGAGCGCGGTCCGCCGCTCGGTGACGACGCGCCGGCCGCTCTGCCAGGTGGTCATGACGACGATGACGATCAGCGCGACGAGCAATGGCAGCCAGCCGCCCTCGGTGATCTTGGTGAGGTTCGCGGCGAAGTAGACGAGCTCGACCCCGCCGAACACCACGGCGATCAGGACGAGGCGCCAGCGCGGCCACTGCCAGGCCGTGGCGGCGTGCATGATCAGCAGCGTCGTCGACACCAGCAGGGTGCCGGTGACCGCGAGCCCGTAGGCGGTCGCCAGTCTCGAGGACGACTGGAACGTCGCCACGAGGATCAGGACCCCGCCGAAGAGCAGCCAGTTGACCACCGGGACGTAGATCTGCCCGCTCTCCCGCCGCGAGGTGTGCTTCACCGTCAGGCGCGGCAGGTAGCCCAGGCGCACGGCCTGCTGGGACACCGAGTAGGCCCCAGAGATCACCGCCTGCGACGCGATCACGGTCGCGGCGGTGGCCAGGACGATCAGCGGGATGCGGGCCCAGCCGGGCGCGAGCAGGTAGAACGAGCTCGAGGCCGCGCCCGGGTCGTTGAGGATCAGGGCGGCCTGGCCCAGGTAGTTGACGATGAGGGCCGGATACACCAGCGCCCACGCCAGCCGGATCGGGCGGCGCCCGAAGTGGCCCATGTCGGCGTAGAGGGCCTCGGCGCCGGTGATCGACAGGACGACGGCGCCCATGGCGATGAACGCCGTGTACGGGTGGTCGACGACGAACGAGACGATGTAGGTGGGGGAGAGCCCGAGGAGCACCTCGGGGTACTCGACGATGCGCGGGATCCCGAGTGCGATCAGCACCACGAACCACACGGCCATGACCGGGCCGAACAGCCGGCCCACCCGCTCGGTGCCGAGGCGTTGGGCCACGAACAGCATGGCGAGGATGACCGCGGCGATCGGCAGCACCGCCTCGGCGAGCTCGGGGCGGACGACCTCGAGGCCCTCCACCGCGGAGAGCACCGAGATCGCCGGCGTGATCAGCGAGTCGCCGGAGAACAGGGCCGCGCCGAGCACGCCGAGCCCGAGGGCGAGCGACGCGTGGCGGTTCGACACCGCACTGTGCACCAGCGCGGAGAGTGCCATCACCCCGCCCTCGCCGTCGTTGTCGGCGCGCAGCATGAAGACGATGTACTTGATCGTCACGACGATCGTGACCGACCAGAAGATCAGCGAGGCGACCCCGAAGACGTCCGACGGTGTCGGCTGCACGGCGCCGTCGTCGATGGAGAAGACGGTCTGCACCGCGTAGAGCGGGCTCGTGCCGATGTCGCCGAACGCCACGCCCAGGGCTCCGAGGGCGAGTCCCGCGCCCCCGGCCCCGAGGGCCGACGGGTGGTCGACCCCGGTCGAGCGCGCCCGGGGTGTGGCCGCTGGCTTCGAGGTGCCGGGACCCGCCGTGGGGGCGGCCTGGGCGTCGGTCATGGGCGCCAGTCTGGACCGCCGATCACCGTCGCGTGCGCCGGAGCCCCCGGGGGTGGACCGTGATCGGACACGGGGGACGAACCGCCGTGCGACTGGCCGCGAACCCGGCATGTGACCGATGACGGCGGGCGTCCGCTCGACCCCCGCGAGCAGGGTGAGTTCGAGTCGATCCTCGCGGGCTACCGCCGTACCGCCCGCCGCGAGGGCGACGGCCCGGCCGGGTTCCAGGTGGTCGCGGTGCTCGCCGGCGCCCTGCTCGTGGCGGTCACGACGGCCCTGCTGCCGAGCCCGCTGAACCTCTGGCTGCCGGTGCTCGCGCTCGCGGCGGTGGCCGCCGGGGCACTGCTGCGCGGAGTGGCGGAGAACTCCCGACGTTAGCTCCTGCAATCCCCGGGTACGCCAGGGGGCGAGGTGCTCGCCTCTCCCGTCGCCCGGTGGCCACCGGCGGCGGACATCCATCGTCGCGCCGGTCCGTCGGGCCGCCACCGCAGGGAGACCTGACCCGTGCCCTCCGCCATCCTCTTCGGTTCGATCAGCACCGTCGTCGACACCTCCGAACTGCAGCGCAAGTCGTTCAACCGCGCCTTCGCCGAGCACGACCTCGACTGGGAGTGGAGCCGCGAGGACTACCTCGCGATGCTCGAGAGCAACGGCGGCGCCCAGCGGATCGCCGACTACGCCTCCCAGCACGGGCAGTCGGTCGACGCCGAGGCCGTGCACGCCACCAAGTCGCGCCTCTTCCGCGAGGCGCTGGCCTCCGAGCAGTCCGCGCCGCGCCCCGGCGTGCTCGACGTGATCCGCGGCGCGAAGGAGTCGGGCCTGCGGCTCGGCCTCGTCACCACCACCTCGAAGGCCAACGTCGCGGCCCTGCTCGACGCCGTCGAGCCCGACATCCGCGCCGCCGACTTCGACGTGGTCGTCGACTCCTCGCAGGTCGAGGCCACCAAGCCCGACCCCGAGGCCTACCGGGTCGCCCTGCGCGAGCTCGGCGTCGAGCCCGGTGACGTCGTCGCCGTCGAGGACAACCTCGGCGGGGTCGAGTCGGCCAACGCCGCCGGGATCACCACCGTCGCGTTCCCCAACACCAACACCGCCGCGCACGACTTCTCCGCCGCCTCGACCCGCGTCGACGCCCTCAATCTCGGTGAGCTGCGCGCGCTCGCCTAGCACGCGCGTCGGGTTCCGCCCGACCCCACCATCGCCACGTCACGGCCCGGACCTCGCCCCGGGCCGTGTCGTCGGCATGCCCCGACGACCCCCCGGTCCGGCTCCACCCCACCGGATCGCCAGCCATACCCGCCCGTCCCAGGAGTCCACACCATGGCCGCCCCGCAGCCCACCCTCACGTCCACCGAGACCGCCTTCCACGTCGAGGCCTACGAGAAGATCGACTACTCGCTGGTCTACGTCGACGGCGTCTTCGATCCCGCGAACCCCCAGCTCGCCGACGCCTACCGGCCCTACGGGCGCGCGCTGATGATCGTCGACCGCACGGTGCACGAGCTCTACGGCGAGCAGATGCAGGCCTACTTCGACCACCACGGGCTCGAGCTCACCACCTTCCCGATCCTCATCCGCGAGCCCGACAAGACGCTGCGCACGATGGAGCGGATCGTCGACGCGTTCGGCGAGTTCGGCCTCAACCGCTTCGAGCCGGTCCTCGTGGTGGGCGGCGGGCTCATCACCGACGTCACCGGCACCGCGTGCTCGCTGTTCCGCCGGACGACGCCCTACATCCGCATCCCGACGACGCTGATCGGGCTCGTCGACGCCAGCGTCGCGATCAAGGTCGCGGTCAACCACGGCAAGAACAAGAACCGGCTCGGCGCCTTCCACGCCTCCCAGCAGGTCATCCTCGATTTCTCGTTCCTGAAGACCCTCCCGGTCGACCAGGTCCGCAACGGGATGGCCGAGCTCGTCAAGATCTCGACCGTCGGCAACTCCGGCATCTTCGAGCTGCTCGAGAAGTACGGCGAGGACTTGCTCCACACCCGCTTCGGTCACCTCGACGGCACGCCCGAGCTGCGCGAGATCGCCCACCAGCTCACCTACGACGCCATCCGGACGATGCTCGAGCTCGAGGTCCCGAACCTCTGGGAGCTCGACCTCGACCGCGTCATCGCCTTCGGGCACACGTGGAGCCCGACGATCGAGCTCACGCCCGACCCGCCGTACTTCCACGGCCACGCGATCTCGATCGACATGGCGCTCTCGACCACCCTGGCCGAGCGGCGCGGCTACATCTCGGTGAGCGACCGCGACCGCATCTTCTGGCTCATGAGCCGCATCGGGCTGACCCTCACCAGCCCGCACCTCACCCCCGAGCTGCTCACGAAGGCCACCGAGTCGATCACGCAGACCCGCAACGGCGAGCTGCGCGCCGCGGTCCCGCGCCCGATCGGCACGTGCTACTTCATCAACGACCTCACCCCCGACGAGCTCGCCGCCACCGTCGACGTCCACAACGAGACCGTCGCCGGCTACCCGCGGGCCGGGCAGGGCGAGGACATGTACGTCGTGCCCGAGCAGGCATGACCTCGCCAGGTGCCCCGCGCCCGGTCACCCCGGTCTCGATCCTCGCCGCGCGCCTCGACGACCTCGTGAAGCGTGCGGTGGGGACGGAGCTGGAGGACGAGGTCGTCGCGGTCCGCGACCTCGCCGCCGGTCTCGACCCCTACGTCGAGGCGATGACGAGCCCGGAGTCCCCGGCCCTCGCCGAGCTGGCCCGGGCCACCGCGGAGCACGACTGGCGCGACCACGGCGGCGGGCTGGAGCAGGAGATGCTCTCCGGGCACGTCGAGGGCCGGTTCCTCGCCGTCCTGACGAGGGCCGTCCGGGCGCGGTCCGTGCTGGAGGTCGGGATGTTCACCGGCTACTCCGCACTCGCCCTCGCCGAGGCCCTGCCCGACGACGGCCGGGTCGTGGCCCTCGAGCTCGACGCCGACGTCGCCGCGTTCGCGCAACGCCAGTTCGACCGGTCCCCGGCCGGGCGGCGCATCGACGTCCGGGTCGGCCCCGCCGCCGAGACCCTCGCCGCGCTGGCGGGGGAGCGGTTCGACCTCGTCTTCGTCGACGCCGACAAGGCGGGGTACGCCGGCTACCTCGAGACGATCCTGTCCGACGGGCTCCTCGCGCCCGGCGGGCTGATCTGCGTCGACAACACCCTCATGCAGGGCCAGCCGTGGCTCCCGGGCGAGCAGCCGCCGAACGGGGTGGCGGTCCGCGAGTTCAACGAGGCCGTCGCCGCCGACCCGCGGGTCGAGCAGGTCGTCGTGCCGCTGCGCGACGGGATCACGCTCATCCGGGAGGTGTCGTGAACCGCGTCGCGCGGACCCTCGGGATGCAGGCGCTGCTGCTCGCGGCGCTGCCGGCGAACCTGGCGGTGACGGCGGGCTCCCTGCTGTACACGGCGATCGTCGGGAACGAGGAACCCCGGCCCACCCCGGACCGCCGGACGGTGATGCTGAGCGGCGGCAAGATGACGAAGGCCCTCGCGCTCGCGCGGGCCTTCCACGCGGCCGGGCACCGGGTGGTCCTCGTCGAGCAGGCGAAGTACCGCTACACGGGCCACCGGTTCTCCCGCGCCGTCGACGTCTTCCACACCGTCCCCGCGCCCGACGACCCCGGCTACGCGCAGGCGCTGCTCGACGTCGTCCACGCGGAGGGCGTCGACGTCTACGTCCCGGTGTGCAGCCCGGCGTCGAGCTGGTACGACGCGCTCGCGAAGCCCCTGCTCGAACCGTGGTGCGAGGTGCTGCACGGCGACGCCGACGCGATCGGCACCGTCGACGACAAGGCGGCGTTCGCGGCGGCCGCGCTGGAGTCGGGCCTCGGGGTGCCCGACACGCACCGCGTCACCTCCGCCGCCGAGGTCGCGGCTTTCGACGCCCCGCCCGGCTCGGTCTACGTGCTGAAGTCGATCCCGTACGACGCGGTGAACCGGCTCGACCTCACCCCGCTACCGCTGTCGACCCGCGCGGAGACCGAGGCGTTCGCGGCATCGAAGCCGATCGGCGACGACACCCCGTGGATCCTCCAGGAGTTCGTCCGGGGCACCGAGTACTGCACCCACGGCACCGCCCGCGACGGCGCGCTGACCGTGTGGTGCTGCTGCGAGTCCTCGGCGTTCCAGCTCAACTACGACCAGGTCGAGGTCCCCGCCATCGAGGACTGGGTGGCCCGCTTCGTCGCCGACCGCAAGCTCACCGGCCAGTACTCGTTCGACTTCATCGTCACCGACGACGGCGAGGTGCGGGCGATCGAGTGCAACCCCCGGACCCACTCGGCGATCACGATGTTCCACGACCAGGAGGCGGCGCTCGCGGACGCCTACCTCGGTGACGCGACCGGCACGCTGCGGCCCACGGAGGCGAGCCGGCCCACCTACTGGCTCTACCAGGAGCTGTGGCGGATGCTCAGCCGCCCGTCGACGGTGCTCGAGCGGCTCGGGGTGGTGCTGCGCGGGAAGGACGCGATCTTCTCGGTGCGCGACCCGCTGCCCTTCCTGCTGGTCCACCACCTGCAGATCCCGTGGCTGCTCGCCGCGAACCTCGTGCAGGGCCGCGACTGGATCAAGATCGACGTCAACATCGGGAAGCTGGTGGAGCCCGGTGGCGACTAAGGTTCTGCACCTCGTCGGCTCGCCCACCACCGAGTTCTTCGCCGACCTGTCGAGGCTCTACGCGCGCGACGCGCTGGCCGCGATCGGCACCGCCGACCACACGATCGCCCACGTGTCGCCCGACGGGCGCTGGTGCTTCCCCCGCGACCTCTCGCCCGCTGCGCTCGCCGCCGCCCCGTCGGTCGACCTCGCCGGGGCGGTCGGGCACCTCGCGGCCCTCGCGCCCGACGTGATGCTGCCGCAGATGTTCTGCCCGGCCGGGATGACGTCCTATCGGGCGCTGTTCGACGTGCTCGGCGTCCCCTACGTCGGGAACACCCCCGAGGTCATGGCCGCGGCGATGGTCAAGCCCCGGGCGAACGCGCTGGTCGCGGCGGCCGGGGTCGACGTGCCCGAGTCCGAGGTCCTCGCGCCGGGGGAGCGCCCGACCCTGGCCCCGCCCGTCGTCGTGAAGCCCGCCGACGCCGACAACTCGGTGGGCACCACGCTCGTCCGGGTCGAGGGCCAGTACGACGAGGCCCTGCGCGCGGCGTTCGAGCACTCCGCGCAGGCGCTGGTGCAGACCTTCGTGCCCGCCGGGCGCGAGGTCCGGTGCGCCGTGCTCGAGCGGGGTGCTGCACTCGACGGTGATGCCGGCCTCGTCGTGCTGCCGCTCGAGGAGTACCCGGTGGGCGACCTCGCGCCGATCCGCGGCGAGGCCGACAAGCTCGCGCGCTCCGACGCGGGGGAGCTGGGCCTCGTCGCGAAGGGCGAGGGCAAGGCGTGGATGGTGCCCGACGACGACCCGGTGGTCCCCGCCGTCGCCGCGGCCGCCCGCGCCTGCCACACGGCGCTCGGCTGCCGGGACTACGGCCTGTTCGACTTCCGCATCGACCCCGACGTCCGCCCCTGGTTCCTCGAGGCCGGGCCGTACTGCTCGTTCGCGCCCACCAGCGTCGTCGTCATGATGGCGGCGGCCGCGGGGATCGAGCTGGGGACCCTGTTCGACGAGATGGCGGCGCGCGCCGTCGCCCGGCAGCCGTGATCCGGCCGCTCGTGCTCGGCGTCGTGCGCCGGGGCGACGACCTGCTGGTCCTCGAGGGCCACGACGCCGTGAAGGGCCAGACCTTCTTCCGACCGCTCGGCGGCGGGATCGAGTTCGGCGAGCTCTCCGAGCAGGCGCTGCACCGGGAGTTCCGGGAGGAGCTCGCGGTGCAGCTGACCGCCGTGGCGCCCTGCGGGGTGCTGGAGAACGTCTTCGAGTTCGAGGGCCGACCGGGCCACGAGATCGTCGTCCTCTACATGGCCGAGATCGCCGACCCCTCGTTCTACGAGCGCGCCGACCCGGGCCCGGTCCTCGACCAGGGCACGCCGGTCCGCTGGCTCCCCCTCGCCGAGGTGGTCGCGGGCCGGGCCGTCCTGTACCCCACCGGCCTCGTCGACCTGCTCCTGACGCCCGAGGAGCAGCAGCGGCTGACCGGGTAGTGGACCGGGGGTCGGCCGGGCAGGGTGGGCGCATGGTCGACCACCCGATCCTGCGCCAGACCGTCCTCGACGCCGTCGACGCCCGCGGGCTCGCCGAGTTCTACCGCGAGCTGCTCGGGCTGCGGTACCGGATCGGCGACGAGCCCCCGGCCGACGGCGGGCCCGACCTCCAGGCCCGCGACTGGCTCGCCCTGCGCGACGACCGCGGGATGCCGGTGCTGGCGTTCCAGCCGGTGGCCTCGCAGCCGCCGGTCACCTGGCCGGAGGGCGACCAGCCGCAGCGGGCCCACCTCGACCTGACGGTGTCCACGGTCGAGGACCTGGAGCGCCACCACCGCCGGGCGCAGGAGCTCGGCGCGACGATGCTGCTGGACCGCAGCGACGACCCCCACGAGCCGCTCTACGTGTACGCGGACCCGTCGGGGCAGCCGTTCTGCCTGTTCGTCGCCCCCGGCACGCCGGACGACGGGCACTAGGCGACGACGGGCACCGACGCGTCAGCCGGTCGCCCGCTCCGCCGCCGCGAGCCACTCCCGCCACTGCGTGGCCTGCTTGTCGGCCTCCTTGGCCCGCCGCTCGTCCCCGGCCGCGCGGGCCTTCGCCGCCTGCGCCTCGAACGCCTCGACCCGCTCGCGGAACTGCGCGACCCGGGCCTCCTTCTCCGGGTCGACCCGCGACCAGCGGCGGTCGACGGCCGCGCGGACGCGGTCCTCGACCTCCTTGAGCCGTGTCGCGAACTCCCGCACCCGCTCGCGGGGGACCTTCCCGATCTCGTCCCACCGCTCCTGGACCGAGCGCAGCGCGGCCCGGGCTGCGTCGGTGTCGGACAGGTCGATCGCCGCGGCCTCCTTGAGCAGGGCCTCCTTGGCGGTCGCGTTGCCCGTGAACTCGGCGTCGCGGGCGTCGAAGGTCGCCGAGCGCCGCGCGAAGAAGTGGTCCTGCGCGCCGCGGAAGCGCGCCCACAGGGCGTCGTCGGCGTCCTTGGACGTCCGCCCGGCCGCCTTCCACTCCGTCATCAGGTCCTTGTAGCGGCCGGCCGTCGCGCCCCAGTCCTCGGACTCCTGCAGCGACTCCGCCTCGGCGACCAGCTCCTCCTTGCGGGCCTTCGCGCTCGACCGCTCCCGGTCGAGCTCGGCGAAGTGCGCGCCGCGACGGCGGGTGAACGTCTCGCGGGCCTTCGCGAAGCGCTTCCACAGCGCGTCGTCGGTCTTGCGGTCGATCCCGCGGATCGTCTTCCACTCCTCGAGCATCGCCGAGAAGCGGTCGCCCGCGTGCTTCCAGCGCGTCGTCTCCTCGGCGAGCGTCTCCGCCTCGCCGATCAGCGCCTCCTTGCGCGCGACGGCCTGTTCGCGGGCGCCGGCCTTCGCCGACTTCTCCGCGGTGCCCGCCTGCTGGGCGGCCGCGATCACGGCGTCGAGCCGCACGACGAGGCCGGGGACGTCGCCGACCACGGCGGCCACGTCGAGGCGCTCCCGCAGCACGGTGGCGCTGCGCAGCACCGCGGCCGCGTCCCCGCGCCCCGACTGCAGGCGCCGGACGAGCAGGTCGGCCTCGGTGCGCAGGTCGTCGAACCGCCGCGCGAAGTGGGCCAGGCCCTCCGCGGCGTCACCGGCCTGCCACGACCCGACGGCCCGGTCGCCCTCGGGCGAGACGGTCCACACGGTGCCGTCGGCGTCGACGCGACCCCAGCGGGAGGGGTCGTCGGCCGCGGCGGGCACGGTCGGCAGCTCGGCGGTCTCCGCCGCGGGCGCCGCCGGAGTGGGGGCAGGGGTCGGCGCCGGGGCCGGCGTGGGGGTCGGAGCGGGGCCGGGGGAGGGCGTGGGGGCCGGTGCGGCCTGCCCGGCCGTCCCGGCGTCCGGCGTCTCCTCGATCACGGGAGCGGGCTCCGCCGGGGCGTCGACCGCCTCCTCGGCAGAGGGGTCGGCGACGGCCTCGCCGCCCGCCGCGCCCTGGTCCGCCGCCGGGGCGAGCTCCTGCTCGGCGACGGCCTCGTCGACCGAGCCGCCACCATCCGTGCCGGGACCGTCCGCCTCGCGACCGTCCGCCTCGGGCACGTCGGCGACGGCGGCGTCCCCGACGTCCACCGTCCCGTCGGCGACGCCCGGCGTCTCCACGGCCTCGTCGTGCCCGGACCGGTCCTCGGCCTCCGGAGTCGCGGTGCCGTGCCCGTTGCCCTCGGCGCCCTGCGTCCCGACCGCTCCCGGGTCCGTGCCGGCCACCCCGGTGGCCTGCTCGTCGGCCATTCGCCGCACACCTCCCGCTCGATCGTGGAGGGCATTCAAACAGGTCACGCCGCCGGGCGGGTACTCAATCCGCCGATCCGGACACCCGTCCGCCGCACGGAGCGGGTGATCCGGACGCCGGTCGGTAGCGTCCCGGGGGTGATCGTCCCTCCGGTCGCGCTCGTCGGGCCCACCGCCACCGGCAAGTCGGACCTCGCCCTCGACCTCGCCCGGTGCCTGGACGGCGTCGAGGTGGTCAACGCCGACGCCATGCAGCTCTACCGCGGCATGGACGTGGGCACCGCGAAGCTGCCGCCGGAGCTCCGCCGCGGGATCCCGCACCACCTGCTCGACGTCCTCGACGTCACCGAGACCGCCTCCGTCGCCGCCTACCAACGCCACGCGCGGGCGGCGGTCGACGACGTCCGCCGTCGGGGCGGCGTCCCGGTCGCCGTCGGCGGCTCCGGGCTCTACGTCCAGGCGCTCGTCGACGACCTGGCCTTCCCCGGCACCGTCGCGGGGGTCCGTGCCCGCCTCGAGGGCGAGCTCGCCGAGGTGGGCACCACGGCGATGCACGCCCGGTTGTCCGCGGTCGACCCCGCCGCGGCCGGGAGCATCCTGCCGAGCAACGGCCGACGGATCGTGCGGGCGCTCGAGGTCGTCGAGATCACCGGGCTCCCGTTCGCCGCGAGCCTGCCGCGCCCCGGGCGCCCCCGGCACGGCACCGTGCTCGTCGGGATCGACCGCGACACCGCCGAGCTCGACGCCCGCATCGAGACCCGGGTCGACGCGATGCTCGCCGCGGGGCTCGTCGAGGAGGTGCGCGGGCTCGCGGCCCGCGGGTTGCGCCGCGGGGAGACCGCGTCCCGCGCCGTCGGCTACCGCGAGATCCTCGAGATCCTTCCCGACGACGCCACCGGTCCTGACGATGCCGTCCCGCCGGACCCGGCGGCGCTCGCCGAGGCCCGGCGCCGCATCGTCGTCGCCACCCGGCGGCTGGTGCGCCGCCAGCGGTCCTGGTTCCGCCGCGACGCCCGCATCCGGTGGTTCGACGCCGCGTCGCCCACGCTCGTCGACGAGGTCGCGACCCTCGTGGGCGCCCCTTCGTAGGCTGGGGTCATGGAGTACGTCCTCGGGCACGGCACGCAGAACGACTTCGTGCTGCTGCCCGACCCCGACGACCGGCTCGACCTCACCCCCGCCGCGGTCCGGGCCCTGTGCCACCGCCGCCGGGGCCTGGGCGCCGACGGCGTGCTGCGGGTCGCCCCCTCCTCCGTGCCGGGCGCCGACTGGTTCATGGACTACCGCAACGGCGACGGTTCGATCGCCGAGATGTGCGGCAACGGGGTGCGCGTGTTCGCCCGCTTCCTCGTCGAGGCCGGCTGGGCGGCGCCGGGCTCCTTCGCGGTCGCGACGAGGGCCGGGCTGCGGACCGTCGAGCTCGACCACCACGGGGACGTCACCGTCGACATGGGGCCGGCCGTCGTCGGCGCGGAGTCGACGGCCGTCGTGCCGTCGCCGGCGGGGCCCGCGGGGTCGGTGACGACGTTCGCCGGCGTGGCGGTCGACGTCGGGAACCCGCACCTCGCCTGCGTGACCACCGCGGACCTCGACGCCCTCGACCTCACGGCCGCCCCGGGGTACGACGCCGAGCTCTTCCCGCACGGGGTCAACGTCGAGTTCCTCGCCCCGCTCGACGCCGGGCTCGCGACCCGGCTGCGGGTGCACGAGCGCGGGTCCGGCGAGACCTGCTCCTGCGGCACGGGCACCGTGGCGGGGGCGGTCGCGGGCCTGCGCGCGGCCGGGCTCGACGCGGGGACGGTCACCGTGACCACGCCGGGCGGGGTCCTGAGGGTCGGCGTCGACCCCTCGACCACCACCCTGACCGGACCCGCGGTCCTCGTCGCGAAGGGCGAGGTCGAGCTGGGTGGGATCGAGGGGGGCGACGGCCCCGACGGTGAGCTGCAGGCGTTCGTCCGTCTGGCCGAGCACGCCACGGCGTAAAGACGTGGTGACCACGGCGGCACCGTGGGACAGTGGAGAGCAAGATGACTGAACCTGCCTCCGCGGCCGCCCGCTCCGTGACTCCGCCGACGTCCCGCCGCCACAGCGCCATCGAGATCGACCGCACCCCCGAGATCGAGCCGGAGGACGACGAGACCGTCGAGCCCACCTCCGGCACGCTCGACCGGGAGGAGCGCTCGTCGCTGCGGCGCGTCCCCGGCCTCACCGGCGCGTCCACCGAGCTCACCGACGTCACCGAGGTCGAGTACCGGCAGCTGCGCCTCGAGCGCGTCGTGCTGATCGGGGTCTGGACCTCGGGCAACTCCGCGATGGCCGACGCCTCGATGGTCGAGCTCGCCCGCCTCGCCGAGACCGCCGGCTCCGAGGTCCTCGACGGCCTCGTCCAGCGCCGCTCGTCGCCCGACCCGGCCACCTTCGTCGGCTCCGGCAAGGTCGAGGAGCTCAAGGCGACGGTCCAGACCACCGGCGCCGACACCGTGATCGCCGACGGCGAGCTCTCGCCCGGGCAGCTGCGGCAGCTCGAGGAGAAGCTCAAGGTCAAGGTCGTCGACCGCACCGCCCTGATCCTCGACATCTTCGCCCAGCACGCCCGCTCCCGGGAGGGCAAGGCCCAGGTCGAGCTGGCCCAGCTGCGCTACTTCCTCCCGCGCCTGCGCGGGTGGGGCGAGTCGATGTCCCGCCAGGGCGGCGGCGCGGGCGGTGGCGCCGGCGGCGGCGTCGGCACCCGTGGACCCGGTGAGACCAAGCTCGAGACCGACCGGCGGCGCATCCACCAGCGGATCTCGAAGCTGCGTCGCGAGCTCGAGGGCATGAAGACCGTGCGCGACACCCAGCGCGACCGCCGCCGTCGTCGGGACGTCCCGGCCGTGGCGATCGCCGGGTACACCAACGCCGGCAAGTCCTCGCTGCTCAACGCGATCACCGACGCCGGCGTGCTCGTCGAGGACGCGCTGTTCGCCACCCTCGACCCCACTACGCGGCGCTGGGAGACCCCCGACGGTCGCGAGGCGACGGTCACCGACACCGTCGGCTTCGTGCGCCACCTGCCGCACCAGCTCGTGGAGGCGTTCCGCTCCACGCTGGAGGAGGTCGGCGACGCCGACCTGATCGTCCACGTCGTCGACGGGTCCGACCCGGCGGCCACCGACCAGATCGCCGCCGTGCGCGAGGTCATCGCCGAGGTCGGGCAGGGTCCCGACGAGCCCCGGTCCCCGTCCCGCGGGGACGACCCGCAGCGCGCGATGCCGGCCCCGCCGGAGCTGCTCGTCGTCAACAAGGTCGACGACGCCGACCCGATGGCGATCGCCCAGCTGCGGGCCACGCTGCCCGGTGCGGTGTTCGTGTCCGCCCGGACGGGCGAGGGCATCGGGCTGCTGCGGCGGCGCATCGCCGAGGCCCTGCCGCGGCCCGAGGTCGAGCTCGACGTGGTCCTGCCCTACACCGAGGGCGCGCTGGTGGCCCGGGTGCACGAGGAGGGCGAGGTGCTCAGCGAGCGCCATCTCCCGGAGGGCACCCGGCTGCAGGCCCGGGTCTCGGTGGAGCTGGCCACGGCCCTGCAGCAGGTGGCCGTCCCGGTCGCGTGATCCTCGCCGTCGCCCTCACGGCGGCCCTGCTCGTCCCGACGGGCGACCCGGCCGGCTGTGCGCTGTCCGATCCGCGCCTCGACGAGGTGTCGGGCCTCGTCGTGACCCCCGCGGGGCCGGTCGTGGTGAACGACAGCGGGAACGCGACCGTGCTGTTCACCCTGGCCCCCGACTGCTCCGTCGCCGCGACCCGGACGGTCGGGGTGCGGGGCCGCGACGTCGAGGACCTCGCCCGGACCCCCGACGGCGTCCTGTGGCTCGCCGACATCGGGGACAACCGGGGGCGCCGCGACGACGTCGCGCTGATTCGGGTGCCGCCCTCCGGAGCGGCCTCGGTGACGCGGTGGACCTACCCCGACGGGCCGCACGACGCCGAAGCCCTCCTGATGACCGCCGACGAGCGCCCGGTGATCGTCACCAAGGAGCTCGGCGGGCGCAGCGGCGTCTACGTGGGGGACCCCGCCGGGGACTCCGGCGGCGTGCTGCGCCGCGCGGGCGAGGTGACCCTGCCGCCGTCGACGACGGAGGGCGGGCCCGCCGGCCTGTTCGGCCGCGGCCTGGTGACCGGGGGAGCGGTGTCCCCTGACGGCCGCTCGGCCGCCCTGCGCACCTACTCCGACGCGTGGGTCTACCCGGTGGCCGGGCCGACGGCCGACGACCTCGTGGCGGCCCTGCTGGTCACTCCGGGCCCGGGCACGCCGGTCCAGGTGCCGCTGCCGGGCGAGCCCCAGGGCGAGGCGGTCGCTCTGACGGACGGGGGCACGTTGCTGTCGGCCGGGGAGTCGCCGTCGGGCAGCGCGCCCGCCCGGCTGCGGGAGGTCCGGGTGCCGGCGGGCGGTGCCCCGGCTGCTGTGGCGCCCTCGACGGTCACAGGCGCGCCGACGGCGGCCGCGTCGCCGGGACCGACCGACCCCTCGGGCGCGGGGATCGCGGTGGCGGCCGGCGCGGTCGTCGTGCTGGCGGCGGTGCTGGGGGCCCTGACGTGGGCCCGTCGGCGGCGTCGCTGATCTCCCGACCGGAGGTCAGAGCCGCCGCAGGACCGCCGTGACCTTGCCCAGGATGGTCGCCTCGTCGCCCGGGATCGGGTCGTAGGACTCGTTGGCCGGCAGGAGCCACACGTGGCCGTCCCGGCGCTTGTAGGTCTTGACCGTCGCCTCGTTGTCGAGCATCGCGGCGACGATCTCGCCGTTCTCTGCGTTCGGCTGCTGGCGCACGACCACCCAGTCGCCGTCGGTGATGGCGGCCTCGATCATCGAGTCGCCCACGACCTTCAGCAGGAACAGCGAGCCCTCGCCCACCAGCTCCTTGGGCAGCGGGAAGACGTCCTCCACGGCCTGCTCGGCGAGGATCGGGCCACCGGCCGCGATCCGGCCGACCACCGGCACGTAGGACGGCGTGGGGCGGTCGGAGCGCACGCCCTCGGTGTCGGGGCCGTCGCCCAGCTCCGGGTGCAGCTCCTCGGGCATGAAGACCTCGAGGGCGCGCGGCCGGTTCTGGTTGCGCCGCAGGTACCCCTTCTTCTCGAGCACCTTCATCTGGTGCGCGACCGACGAGGTGGAGGTCAGCCCGGTGGCGTCGCCGATCTCCCGGACGCTCGGCGGGTAGCCCACCCGGTCCATGTAGTCGCGGATGACCTCGAGGACCTTGCGCTGCCGCGGGGTCAGGGCCGGGGCGCCGGAGGCGGAGGGCTCGGGCTCCCGCTCGGGGAACGGGTGCACCGCCGCGGTGACGACGGCGGCCACCTCCTGCCCGTCCGACCCGTCCCCGGACCCGCTGTCGGTCGCCGGGTCCTGGGTCGGTGGGTCCGCTGCTCCCCGTCCGCGTCCAGCCATGGTGTCCTCCTCCGTCGGGCTATGCAGCACGCCCGGCTCCTGCGGGACCCGGCCGACCCGCCGCGGCGGGTGCCGCGGGGCCGGCGGGTGACGCCGTGACGCTGCGTGCTCTCTCGTCGGAGAAGGTAGCGCCGACGGCGGGCAGGATCAAACACGTGTTCGAACGACACGCCGGTCGGTCCTTCGACGTTGTCGGGGGTCGATGCTAGACATCGCACATGCGTTCGATCGAACGCGTGTGCGATGGAGGAAGGTGCCCGATGAGCACTCCCGCGGAGGTGCGGACCCGGTCCGGAGCGGACGTCCCGGCCACGGTTCCCGAGCAGGTCGGACAGGGTGTCGAGGTCGGCGGGGGCGGCTCCAGGGGCCTGCGGCCGCGGCCGGTCGGCCGTCCCGCGGTCGGGGCGCCGGTGCGTCCGGCGTCGCGTCGCGACCCCCGTCGTCCGGCCGGCCGCGCCGCCGCGTTCGTGGCCCCGCCGGCCCGTCCGACGCCCTCGCCCGGCCGGGTGAATTGCACGGATGTGATTCATCCCGCACCCGCAGCGGCCGTCATGGTGCGCCGGCGACGCACCGTCGCGGTGGTCGTCCTCGCCGTCGTCCTCGTCGGGCTGCTCGCCCTCGCCCTGCGCCTCACGGGGGAGTCCGGCGCGGTGGAGGGTGGGACGGGGCCGGTCCCGGCCGGGTCCACCGTCGTCGTGGTCGCCCCGGGCGAGACGCTGGGCGGGCTCTCCTCCCGCGTCGCCCCGGCCGCCGACCCCGCGGCGGTCTCCGCGTGGATCCGCGACGCCAACCACCTCTCCTCCTCGGGCCTGGTGCCGGGGCGCCCGCTGGTCGTCCCCGCCGCTCCGTGAGCCGGGCGGTCCGCCCGTCACCCGTCCGTGCCGTCCGTCGGACGTCCCGGCGCCCGCCCGCTGCCGCTCGTCGCGCACATGCCCGGAGCAGGTGACCCGAGTTGCCTCGGCTCTCTCGGTGTCGCTAGCGTCCTGCCCCAACATCTTGTGGTTACATGGTTGTAGTTAGTCCACAGGTTGTGGGTGCAGGTGGAGGCTCTGTCCACAGGACGGAGCGGCTTTCTCCACCGTGGTCGGTGGTCCGTCCACCGGCGGCGCCGCCCGGTCCACGCCGGAGGCGCCTTCGTCCACAGCGGCATCCCCAGGCAGGGCCCGGGGAGGCCGTCGGTCCACAGGCCACGACGAGGAGAGGGGACCGGGGTGCGCTGCCCGTTCTGCCGCAACGACGACTCACGGGTCGTCGACTCGCGCGAGGCCGACGAGGGCCAGGCGATCCGTCGCCGCCGCTCCTGCACGGCGTGCGGGAAGCGGTTCACCACCGTCGAGGAGGCAGTCCTCGCGGTGGTCAAGCGCAGTGGGGTCACCGAGCCGTTCAGCCGCGACAAGGTCGTGCGCGGAGTGGCCCGGGCCTGCCAGGGCCGTCCGGTCGATGCGGACGCCCTCGCCCTGCTGGCACACAAGGTGGAGGAGACCGTCCGCGCGTCGGGCACGGCCGAGGTGCCGAGCCACGAGGTCGGGATGGCGATCCTGGGTCCGCTGCGGGAGCTCGACGCCGTGGCCTACCTGAGGTTCGCGAGCGTCTACCGCAGCTTCTCCTGTGTGGCCGACTTCGAGGCCGAGATCGCCGACCTGCGGGGCCGCCTGGCCACCGGGGACGACGTCGACGGCCGCGCGGACGGCGAGGCCGGCGGGGAGCACGAGGCAGCCGACCGGACCGGCGACCGGGCGACCGGCGCCGGCGGTGACCGGTCGGGGACAACGATGCCGGGTCGTGGGGAAGCGTCCCCGGCACACGCGAGCACGAGGGGATCGAACGTATGACGGAGACCGTCGGGTCGGACACGAGTACCAGCGGTGACCAGGACGGCGCCGCCGGTCGGGGTCTGTCGATCGCGCGGGTGCACACCACCGAGGGGGTCCACCCCTACGACGCGGTGGAGTGGGAGCGCCGCGACGTCGTGATGACGAACTGGCGCGACGGTTCGGTCAACTTCGAGCAGCGCGGGGTCGAGTTCCCCGCGTCCTGGTCGGTGAACGCCACCAACATCGTCACGAGCAAGTACTTCCGCGGCGCGGTCGGCACCCCGGCGCGCGAGTCGAGCCTGCGCCAGCTGATCGACCGCGTGGTGCGCAGCTACACCGACGCGGGCTCGGCGAACGGCTACTTCGCCACCCCGCGCGACGCCGAGGTCTTCGCCGACGAGCTGACCTGGATGCTCCTGCACCAGTACTTCAGCTTCAACTCGCCGGTCTGGTTCAACGTCGGCACCGCGTCGCCGCAGCAGGTCAGCGCCTGCTTCATCCTCGCCGTGGACGACACCATGGAGTCGATCCTCAACTGGTACCGCGAGGAGGGCCTGATCTTCAAGGGCGGCTCCGGTGCCGGCCTCAACCTCTCGCGCATCCGCTCCTCGAAGGAGCTCCTGTCCTCCGGCGGCACCGCCTCCGGCCCGGTCTCGTTCATGCGCGGGGCCGACGCGTCCGCGGGCACCATCAAGTCCGGCGGCGCCACCCGGCGCGCGGCGAAGATGGTCGTCCTCGACGTCGACCACCCCGACGTCGCCGAGTTCATCGAGACCAAGCGCGCCGAGGAGCGGAAGATCCGCGTCCTGCGCGACGCGGGCTTCGACATGGACCTCGGTGGGGCCGACATCGCCTCGGTGCAGTACCAGAACGCCAACAACTCGGTCCGGGTGTCCGACGAGTTCATGCGCGCGGTGCAGTCCGGCGGCGAGTTCGGGCTGCGGGCGCGGATGACCCACGAGGTCATCGAGACCGTCGACGCCAAGGGCCTGTTCCGGAAGATGGCCGAGGCGGCGTGGGAGTGCGCCGACCCGGGCCTGCAGTACGACGACACGATCAACGACTGGCACACCTCGCCCGAGTCGGGCCGGATCACCGCGTCGAACCCGTGCTCGGAGTACCTGCACCTCGACAACTCGAGCTGCAACCTCGCCTCGCTGAACCTCATGAAGTTCCTCGGCGACGACGGCACGTTCGACGTCGAGCGCTTCGTCCGGTCGGTCGAGCTGGTCATCACCGCGATGGACATCTCGATCTGCTTCGCCGACTTCCCGACCCCGGAGATCGGCGAGACCACCCGGGCCTTCCGCCAGCTGGGCATCGGCTACGCGAACCTCGGCGCCCTGCTGATGGCCACCGGCCACGCGTACGACTCCGCGGGCGGCCGCGCCCTCGCCGGCGCCATCACCTCGCTGATGACGGGCACCGCCTACCGTCGCTCGGCCGAGCTCGCCGGGGCGGTGGCGCCCTACGAGGGCTACGCCCGCAACGCCGACGCCCACCGCCGCGTGATGCGCAAGCACTCCGCCGCCAACGACGCGGTCCGCACCCTGCACCGCGAGGACGCCCGCATCCGCGACGCGGCCACCGAGCAGTGGCAGACCGGGCTCGAGATCGGCGCGCGCAACGGCTGGCGCAACGCGCAGGCCTCCGTGCTCGCCCCCACCGGGACCATCGGCTTCATGATGGACTGCGACACCACCGGGGTGGAGCCCGACTTCTCGCTGGTCAAGTTCAAGAAGCTGGTCGGCGGCGGCTCGATGCAGATCGTCAACCAGACCGTGCCGCGGGCACTCACCTCGCTCGGCTACCAGGCCGAGCAGGTCGAGGCGATCGTCGAGTACATCGCCGAGCACGGGCACGTCGTCGACGCCCCGGGCCTGCGTCCCGAGCACTACGACGTCTTCGACTGCGCCATGGGGGAGCGGGCGATCGCCCCCATGGGCCACGTCCGGATGATGGCCGCGGTCCAGCCGTTCATCTCCGGCGCGATCTCGAAGACGGTGAACATGCCCGAGCGGGCCACCGTCGAGGAGATCGAGGAGATCTACTTCGAGTCCTGGAAGATGGGGCTCAAGGCGCTCGCGATCTACCGCGACAACTGCAAGGTCGGCCAGCCCCTCTCCTCGGGCAAGACCGCGACGTCCAGCGCGACGACCACCACCGAGGTGGCGGTCACCGACCACCGCCCGGTGCGCAAGCGGCTCCCGAAGAAGCGCCCCAGCGAGACGGTGTCCTTCGCCGTCGCGGGGGCCGAGGGCTACATGACCGCGGGCTCGTACCCCGACGACGGCCTCGGCGAGATCTTCGTCAAGATGTCGAAGCAGGGGTCGACCCTCGCCGGGGTCATGGACGCGTTCTCGATGGCGATCTCCATCGCGCTGCAGTACGGGGTGCCGCTGGAGACCTACGTGTCGAAGTTCGTCAACATGCGCTTCGAGCCCGCCGGCATGACCGACGACCCCGACGTGCGGATGGCGACGAGCATCGTCGACTACCTGTTCCGCCGGATCGCGCTCGACCACCTGCCCTACGAGAAGCGCGCCCAGCTGGGCATCTTCTCGGCCGACGAGCGCACCGCCCAGGTCGCCTCGGACTACGGGCAGGCCGCCCCCGCCCCGGAGGTCGTCGAGGAGCTCCGCACCACCGTCGACGCCGCCCCCGGGACGGCACCGACGGAGCAGGCGGGGACCCGGAAGGCCGACGTGTCGGTCGGCAGCTCCACCGAGCTGCTCGAGCTGCAGCTGGGCAAGGCGGCCGACGCGCCGCTCTGCTTCACCTGCGGCACGAAGATGCGCCCCGCCGGGTCCTGCTACGTCTGCGAGGGCTGCGGCTCCACCAGCGGCTGCAGCTGACCGGTCGGGCTGAACAGGCCGGTCCCGGGTCCCCGTCGACGACGGCGGGGGCCCGGGGGCCGGGCGTCAGGTCCGGCCGGCCACCGGGGCGTTGCGCGCTCCCCGAGGGGAGCGCCGGCGCTCCGGCGCGACACCCAGCGACCGGGCGGCCGCGCCGGCCTCGCGCCGGGTCCGCACGTCGAGCTTGGCGAGGACCGCCGACACGTGGTGGTCCACGGTCTTCTCCGCGATCACCAGCTGCGCGGCGATCTCGGCGTTCGTGAGCCCGTCGGCGACCAGGCGCAGGACGTCGACCTGCCGGGAGGTCAACCCGGCGGGGTTGGTCCGGGTCGAGCCGCGGGGACGGGCCGGGACACCCGGGACGCCACGCAGCCGCAGGTCCCGGCGCACGGTGGCCGCGACGGCGTCGGCGCCGAGCCGGTCGAGCACCTCCAGCGCGGCGAACGTTTCCGCCGGCCGACCGGTGTCGATCCTCGCGAGGGCCTCGTCGTAGGGGGAGCCCAGCTGCCGCCACCTCGCCGCGGCCGCGGCCGGGTCGCCCGCGAGGAGGAGCCGGTGGGGCGCGGCGAGGGGGAGGTCTCGCGTCGCCACCGTCCGGCCGAGGCGGGCGAGCCACACCGCCAGGTCGCCCGTCGACCACTCGGTGCCGGGGCACGTCCCCGCGGTCGAGATCAGCGCCGCGACGTCCTCGAGGCGGGCGTCGTCGGTCCCGCGCAGCCAGCAGCGCTCGGCGAGGGCCGCGGCCGCCGGGAGCAGCCGCAGGGGCTCGCCGTAGCGGACCGCGAGCTCCCAGCCCCGCTCGAGGTGCTCGTCGGCGTCGGTCGTGCCCCGGCGGAGCCCGACGAGCCCCTGCACCAGGTGCGGCCAGGTGTGGGTGAGGAGCGACCCGCTGTCGGCGAGCACGGCCCGGGCGTCGCCCAGGGCGTCGTCCCACGCTCCGCGCAGCATCCGCAGCCGGCCCCGGACGCCGCGCTGCCAGTGGTGGCACAGGGGGACGTCCCACTGGACGGTGAGGGGCAGGCTCCGGTCGAGGACCTCCCGGGCGTCGTCGAACCGGCGCTGCTCGACGTCGAGGTTGGCGAGGTTGCTGTAGCCGGCCGAGTGCGCCTCGGTGAACGACCCGTCGCCCTCCAGGACGTCGAGGACGCGCCCCCGGGCGGCGCCGTCCCCGGTCATCAGCCCGACCATCGACGTGACCACCGCCAGCCGCACCGCGAGCGTGGGGTCCTCGACGTCGCGGGTGACCTCCCGGGCCCGGTCGTGCCGCTCGAGCGCCGCGGCCAGGTCGCTGCCCTGCAGGGCGAGGAAGGCCTGGATCGCGTAGGCGTGGCCCAGGACGGTCCGGTCGGGCGGGTCGAGGTCCGACGCGGCGCCGCGAGGGTCGGGCTCGAGCTCGGCCACCGCCGCGGCGGCGTGCTGCACGGCGCTGCCCCGGTTGCCGCTGTACCACTCGAACACGGCGAGGAGCTGGCGCGCGGCGCACAGACCCCGGGCGTCGCCCTCGGCGCGCCGCCACGCGACGGCGCGGTGGGCCGCCGCGATCGCCTCCCCGAGACGGTCGGTGAGGTAGAGCTCGGTGGCGAGCAGGGAGCACAGCTCGGCGCGGGCCCCGAGGGCCTCCACGGGCGCCCGCTCGAACGCGGTCCGGAACAGGCGCGCCGCCTCGGTGTGCGCCCCGGACGCCGCGGCCGCGCGCCCGGCCCGGCTCGCGTACCGGAACACCCGCTCTCCGTCTCCCGCACCGAGGGCGTGGTGAGTGAGGACCGCCGGGTCGGGGTCCGGGTGCGTCTCGAACGCCTCGAGCATGCGCCGGTGCAGCCCGGCCTCCCCGCCGGGGGGCAGGGCCTCGGCGATCGCGAGCCGGCAGATGTCGTGGCGGTAGCCGATCCCGCGCCGCTCCCGGGCGATGAGGCCCGCGGCGTCGAGCGCGCGCAACGGGCCGATCCCGACGCCGAGCGCGGGGAGCAGGTCGTCGGGGACGGCGCCCGCCGCGCACGAGAGCAGGTCGGCCAGGTCGCGGGCGGGCGGGTCGAGGTCGGCGGCCCGCGCCAGGACGGCGTCGCGCACGGTCGCCGGCAGGGTGGCGCCGTCCTGGCTGACGACCTCGGTGACGAAGAACGAGTTGCCGCGGGTGAGGCGGTGCAGGTGCGCCGGGTCGATGCGCCGGGCGCCGACCATCGTCGTGACCGCGTCGACGCTCAACGGGGCGAGATCGAAGCGGACGGCGCCGGCCGTGCGGGCCAGGTCGCCCAGCAGCGCCCGCAGCGGGTGGGACGGGGCCAGGTCGTCGGCCCGGTAGGTGACCAGGACGAGCGACCGGGTGCCCGACACGCGGCGCACCAGGAAGCGGAGCAGGTCGAGGGTGGCCTCGTCGGCCCACTGCAGGTCGTCGACGACGAGCAGCAGCGAGCGGGACGTGAGCACGCCGAGCAGCTCGGCGGAGATCACGTGCGGTGGCGCCCCGGCGGCCAGCTGCCGGGCGAGCGCGACCCCGAGGTCGGCCGCCACGTCGTGCAGCGGGCCGAGCGGCCGGGGCACCCCGAGCGGGTCACAGACCCCCCACAGGACGTCGCGGGTCCCCAGCCCGTCGGCGAACACGCGCGCCAGCGACGTCTTGCCGATGCCCGACTCGCCCGCCAGCACGGCGATCGACCCCGACCCGGCGAGGGCGTGGTCCCAGCACCGACGCAGGCCGAGCAGCTCGACGTCCCGCTCGAGCAGCTCCACCCATGTCACGTTAGGTGATCGACTGCCGTCCCGAATCTCCCGAACGGGCTAGTCGGGCAGAAGATGGGGAGGTCCTCCCGATGAGCGGTGACGCCGGGCGAGCGACGCTCTGAGCATCGGTCGGCCACCGAGGCCGGCACCCGAGGATGCGGAGACATCATGAGCGACACGACCACCACCACGACCACCACCTCCCCGGACCAGGCCCTGAAGGCGCGCCACCGCGTGATGTGGGGACTCGGCGACTACCCCTCGGTCGCCGCGGACCTCATCCCGGAACTGGGCCCCGTCGTGGTCACGGCCACCGGCATCGGGCCCGGCGACCGCGTTCTCGACGTGGCCGCCGGCACGGGCAACGCCGCCGTCCCGGCCGCCGCCACCGGAGCCGACGTGGTGGCCTCCGACCTCACCCCCGAGCTCTTCGAGCAGGGGCGGGCCGTCGCCGCGGCCCGGGGGGTCGAGCTGCGCTGGGAGGAGGGCGACGCCGAGGCCCTGCCCTATCCCGACGACGCCTTCGACGTCGTCATCTCCACGGTCGGCGTCATGTTCGCCCCGCAGCATCAGGCCGCCGCCGACGAGCTCGTGCGCGTGTGCCGTCCCGGTGGGCGGCTGGGCCTGATCGCCTGGACCCCGGAGGGCTTCGTCGGGGACCTGTTCCGGACGATGAAGCCGTACATGCCCCCGCCACCGCCCGGCGCCCAGCCGCCGCCGCTGTGG
The DNA here is from genome assembly GCF_042653685.1 of Actinomycetospora atypica. Classification (NCBI taxonomy): domain Bacteria; kingdom Bacillati; phylum Actinomycetota; class Actinomycetes; order Pseudonocardiales; family Pseudonocardiaceae; genus Actinomycetospora; species Actinomycetospora atypica. Next base: position 126,061 of record NZ_JBHSIV010000013.1, read on the forward strand.
GGCGACGAGGCGCACGTCCGCGCCCTGCTCGGCGACCGGGTCACCGACGTCGTCACGCGGCGGCAGTCGGTGACCGTGGACCGGTTCCCGACCCCGGCGGCGTTCCGCGACCACTGGCGGACGGTCTACGGCCCGACGGTCGTGGCCTACCGCACCGTCGCCGACGACCCGGAGCGCACGGCCGCGCTCGACCGCGACATCGAGGAGTGCGCGGCCCGGCACGACCGGGGGACGGGTGCCACGGTGATGGACTGGGAGTACCTGCTCCTGACTGCCCGCGTCCGCTGACACCCGCGGGATCAGGTCAGGTCGACCTCGGCCAGCTCGCGGCGGCCCGCCACGCCCAGCTTGGCGTAGACGACGCGCAGCGCGTTGTCGACGGTCCGCACGGAGAGCGTGAGCTGCTCCGAGATGGCCCGGCTGGTCAGCCCCCGGGCGGCCAGCCGGGCCACCTCCAGCTCCCGCGGGGTCAGGTCGTCGCGGGCCCCGAGGAGCTCGAGCGCCGGGGTGCGGGCCCCCTCGCAGGCCCGGGCGAGCGACCTCGCGCGGGCAGTGGCGGCGTCCGCGGGGCCGGCGCGGCCGGCGCCCCGGTGCAGGTCGGCGGCCTGGGCGGCCACCTCGGCGGCGAGCAGGGGCGACCCCATCGCCTCGAACCCGTCGACCAGCGCGTCGAGGGCCCCGGCGTCCCCGTCGACGAGCGCGCGGGCCTGCGCGAGCACGGCCGGGCCGAGCCGGCCCTCCATGCCGGCCACCAGCGCCCCGAGCCGGTCGACGACGGCGTCGGCGGCCCCGAGGCGCACCGCCGACTGCGCGACGACCAGCGACAGCGCGGCGTCCCGCTGGGCGAACGCCGCGTCGACGGCGACGAGCACCGTCCCGACGGCCCGGGCGCGCCGGCCGTGGACGGCCTCGGTCCACGCCCGGGCCTGCAGGACCCAGGCCCGGTACTCCTCGTGGCCGTCGTCGAGGGAGGCCAGCACGTCGTCGGCGGTCGCGAGCTCGCCCGCGAGGGCGGCCGACTGGGCGAGCCCGGCGCGCAGGATCGGCACCAGGGGGGCCGCGCCGTCCCGCACCCCGGCGAGGGCGTCCCGGAACGCCGCGGTCGACGACCGCACCCGGCCCCGGAGGAACTCGACGAGCCCCGCGAAGCCGCCGAGGACGATCCGCGCGCCCGCGAGATCGGCGGCCAGGGCGTCGTCGTAGAGGCCCCGCGCGATCCCGACCGCCGTCGTCAGGTCGCCCGCGTGCGCGTGCGCGGAGACGAGCGCCATCTGCAGGTGCATGGTCTGCCACTCCGCGGCCGCACTGCCCAGGGCGGTCGCGAGGTCCCCGCCCTGCCGGGCGAGCACCGTCAGCGTCTCGAACCGTCCGACGCCCCGCAGGGCGCCCGCGGCCACGACGTAGGCCTGGAGCGTCCCGGCGTCCGGGTCGGCGACCCCGGCGAGCAGGTCGTCGAGCCGGGACCCGAGGATCGCGAGGGCCCGCTCGTGGTCGCGCTCGTAGTTCGCGATCGCGGCCCGCACGACGACGAGCTCCCGGGGGTCGGCGTCACCGGTCGGACCCGCGTCGAGCGCCCGGACGACGTCGGCGGCCCGGGCGGGGGAGCCGAGGGCGTAGAAGAGGTTCTGGGCGCGGGTGGTGGCGAGGCGCACCCGCTGCTCGTCGGTCTCGGGGACCAGCGTCGCGAGCAGGGTCTCGCCCTCGTCGGCCCGCCCGGAGGCGAGGAGCGCGCGCCCGCGCAGCAGTCCGGCCGCGAAACCGCCGCCCGCGTCCCAGGCGGCCCGGGCGAGCCGGTCGGCCGACGCGGGGTCGCTGTGGAGGAGCTGTTCGGCGGCGGAGCAGAGCTCTGTCGGGTCGACGGGGAGCGCCCCGGCGAGCCGCCAGGTGATCAGCCGCATCCGGTCCCGCGTGCGGCGCGCGCCCACCGACTCCTGGGCGGCGGCGAGGCGGCGGTGGACCGACCGCTGCCGCAGCGGGGTGGCGCGGCCGCGCAGCAGCTCGGCGTAGAGCGGGTGGGCGAGCCGGAGGTCCACCCGTCGCCCGAACTGCTCCGAGACCACCAGCGCGGCGCGCTCGAGCCGGTCCAGCGCGTCCGGGTCGACGAGCCGCTCGACGGTCTCGAGCCCGAGGGGTTCGCCGAAGGCGAGGAGCTCGACGGCGTCGCGCTGGACGCGGTCGAGGCCGTCGAGGCGCTGGTCGAGGATCTCCGCGAGTCCCGCCGAGGGACCGGGGCGGCCCGACCACACCCAGACGCCGTCCACGCGGCGCAGGTGCCCCTGCTCGCGGGCGCTGGTGACGAGCTCCCGCAGGAACAGCGGGTTGCCCTGCGTCAGGGTCCACATGCGGTGCAGGGCGGCCCCGTCGAGCTGCCCCCCGAGCGCCTCGGCGACCACCTCGTCGACGGCGGCGCGATCGAGGTTCCCGACGTCGAGGCGGACGACCGCGCCCTCCTTCCAGAGGGCGAAGACCGTGTCGGGGAGCCGCTCGTCCGCCCGGGCGGTGAGGACGACGGTCGCCGCCCCCGTGAGCGCGAGCTGGCCGACGACGGCCGCCGACGTGGGGTCGAGCAGGTGCGCGTCGTCGACGCCGAGCACGAGCCGCCCGTCGAGGTCCCGGACGAGCGCCCGCGCCGCGGCGTGCACGAGGTTCGGCCCGGCCGGGTCGTCCCCGAGGCGGGCCGGCAGCAGCGGCCCGAGCGCACCGAGCGGGATCCCGGCCGTCGCCGACGTCGCGAGGGCCCGCCGGACGACCTCCCCGCCCGCCGCCCGGGTGCGCAGGAGCTCGCGGGCCATCCGGGTCTTGCCGACGCCGGCGGGGCCCGCCAGCAGCAGACCCCGGCCGTCGTCGAGCGCCCGGGAGGCGGACGTCAGGTCGTCGCGCCTCCCGACGAAGGGCCACGAGCCGTCGGTCGTCCCGCCCGGCCGGGCCGGCACCGCGCGCAGTCCGTCGGCCACCGGAGGACCCTGGCAGACCGGCCGGGACGGGACAAACACCGCCTTCTCGACGATGCCGTTCGACGCCGCCGGCGACCCGGGGTCACCGGCGGGCGCGGGTCAGCGCGACGGCACCGAGATCGACGGGATCGCCGGGATCGACGGCGCGCCCGAGCCGCCGAAGATCGTGTCGAAGTCCGGCATCATGAAGAACACCGCGGCGATGATCACGAGCGGGACGACGCACGTCGCGAACACGATCGAGCCGATGACGAGGCGGGAGCTGCGCGCGCTCAGCGGCTGCGGCACCCCGTTCACCACCATCACCCCGCCACCCTCGCCGACCATCGGGTACGCGACGGGCATCCCGACCACGTAGGGGTGCGGGGGGTGCCCGGTTCCGGGCACGGGTCGGTCCGCGCCGCGGACGTCGTCGGTGGGGCGGCGGTGGGCGTCGTACTGGTTCACGCGAACTCCTCCGGTCCTGCGGCGGCCCCGACCGGGCCTCCCGCAACGGGGACGACGCTAGGAAGATCGCGGGCGCAGCAGAAGGCCCGGCGGCCGGGTCGAGTAGGTCCCCGGCGTGGACGAGTAGTCGGCCGGGACTACTCGGTCCGAAGTGATCGGTGGCCCACGTCTCCGGCCGTCAGTCCGCGGGCGGTGCCTCCACCACGACGACCATGTTGCCGTCGGGGTCGCGCAGCATGAACATCAACGGCGCCCCCGGCGTGCGCATCGGCTCGGGATCGAGGTCGATCCCGCCGATGGCGACCAGCCGACGGTGCTCGCCGACCACGTCGGTGGTCTCGACCCCGAGCGAGCTGCCGCCGGGCTCGTCGAACATCGGCGGGTTGAGCGCGAGCCTGGTCCGCGACCCCGGCGGCGCCACCTCCACCCAGCGGTGCTCCCCGTTCTCGCCGAACGACGTGTCGCCGCGGACCTCCCAGCCCAGGGTGTCCCGGTAGAACGCGATCGCCGCGTCCTGGTCGGCGACGGTGAACATCACGACGCCGATGTTCGTGACGGTGGTGGGGGTGGTCGCTGTGGTCACAGGAGGCTCCGGTGGTTCGGGGTGACGGGGTGTCGGTACGGTAGTACTACCGAGGAGTTCCTTTCAAGGAGTAGGACGCGACGAGCCCGGCCCGCGGCGGTCGACGAGAATGCGGTCCGTGGGGGTGCTGTCCGTCGGGGAGCTGTCGGTCGGGGTGTTGGGCGACGTGCGCGCGGCGATCGACGGCCGCCCCCTCGACCTCGGTGGCCCCCGCCAGCGGGCCGTCCTCGGGATGCTCGTCGCCGCCGGCGGCCGGATCGTGTCCACCGACCGGTTCGTCGAGGACCTGTGGTCGGGCGAGCCGCCGCCGAAGGCCCTCGGGGCGCTGCAGGCCTACGTGTCGCACCTGCGACGCCTCCTCGAGCCCGGCCGCGCCCCGCGCACCCCGGCGTCCGTGCTGGTCAGCGCCGCGCCGGGCTACCGGCTCGCGCTCCCGCCCGAGCAGGTCGACGCCTGGGACCTCGCCCGGCTCGTCGAGGCCGCCCGGTCGGCCCCGCCCGCCGAGGCGCTCGACCTGGCCGGACGCGCCCTCGCCCGCTGGACCGGCACCCCCTTCGCCGCCTACGCCGACGAGCCCTGGGCAGCCCGGGAGGCCACCCGGCTCGCCGAGGTGCACGCCACCGCCGCCGAGGTCGCCGGGGAGGCCGCCCTCGCGCTCGGCCGCCCCGCCGCCGCCGTCGGTGTCCTCGACGACCTCGCCCGCGCCGCGCCCCTGCGCGAGAGCGGGGTGGCGCTGCTGGCCCGCGTCCTCGCCGGGGCCGGGCGCACCGGCGACGCCCTCGCCGGGCTGCGCGCCGCCCGCGAGCTGCTCGCCGACGAGCCCGGCCTCGACCACCG